>JAGCXQ010000034.1 GCA_017961235.1 Clostridiales bacterium
GCAAGTGAGCTGATCATGTTCTCCGAGAGTTCCTACGGTATCGCCATGAACCTCGAAAGAGACTCTGTAGGCGTCGTTCTTCTGAACGAGTGCCGCGATGTCGTCGAGGGTGTTATGTGTCACCGTACCGGCCTGACGGTATCCGTACCTGTCGGACGCGGTATGCTCGGACGTGTCGTAGATCCTCTCGGAAACCCGATCGATGGAAAAGGTATCATCCGTTCCACCAGCAGACGCCCGATCGAGACACCGGCGCCGAGTATCGTTGAGCGTTCTCCGATCTGTGAGCCGCTTCAGACAGGTATCACGGCGATCGATGCGATGACTCCGATCGGCCGCGGACAGCGTGAGCTGATCATCGGTGACAGACAGACGGGTAAGACTGCTATTGCACTTGATACCATTATCAACCAGCGTGGCAAAGACGTCCTTTGCGTCTATGTAGCCATCGGACAGAAGATGTCGAATATCGTCCAGGTCGCAAAGACACTGGAACAGTATAATGCGATGGAATATACAGTCATCGTGGCGGCCTCTGCTTCGCAGCCGGCATCGCTCCAGTACATCGCACCATATGCAGGATGTGCGATCGCGGAAGAATTCATGTACAGCGATCACTCCGATGTCCTGATCGTATATGATGACCTGTCTAAACATGCACAGGCATACCGTGCGATCTCCCTGCTTCTCCGCCGTCCGCCGGGACGTGAAGCTTATCCGGGTGATGTATTCTATCTGCACTCCCGTCTTCTCGAGCGCTCCGCAAAATTGAGTGATGAGAAGGGTGGCGGTTCGATCACGGCACTGCCGATCATCGAGACCTTAAGCGGAGATATCTCTGCATATATTCCGACAAACGTTATCTCCATCACGGATGGACAGATCTATCTGGAGTCGGAGCTCTTCTTTGCCGGACAGCGTCCTGCGATCAACGTAGGTCTTTCCGTATCCCGTGTCGGTGGTGCGGCGCAGACCAAGGCGATGAAGAAAGTTGCTGGTCCTCTTCGTATCAGCCTTGCTCAGGCACGTGAGATGGCGGCCTTTGCTCAGTTCGGTTCCGATCTGGATCCGAATACGCAGAAGCAGTTAAAGCGTGGTGTGATCTTAAATGAGATCCTGAAGCAGGAGCAGTTTATGCCGATGCAGATGGATGAACAGGTCGTGATGCTGTATCTGGCTACGAACGAGAAGCTCACTTTCCTGGATAAGGAAGATGCGAAAGAATATGTGACGGAATTCCTGCAGCGTATGAGTGTCCTCCATCCGGAGATCATGAAGCGGATCCGGGATACACGTGTGCTGGATGATGACACGAAGAAAGAGATCGATGAGTTCGAAGCCGAGTATCACTCGATGTTCGTGACAGAACATAAGGAATACCAGCATCGCGAGGCGTAAGGACCATGGAGAGTCTGAACGATATTAAAAAACGTATCAAAAGCGTCACGGATATTTCGCAGATGACGCACGCCATGCAGCTCGTCAGTGCTTCGAAGATGCGTAAATCCAAGATCCAGCACGAGAAGGTCAGTCCGTTCTTCACACTTTGTGCGGAGAGCCTGATGGAACTTCACAGAAGTGCCAAGGATATCGATAATCCTTTCCTTCAGATGCGTGAAAGAAAATCGGGACGGACCTGGAAGATCGCATACTTCATCCTGACAGGTGATCAGGGGCTGGCCGGTGCGTATAACAATAATATCGTAAAGATCGCGGAGGAGCATATCCAGAAAAAGATCCTGGAGAACGCCCAGAAAAGCATCCGCACGGAGTATAAGCTCTATGTATTCGGTCATGTCGGTACAGAGAAACTGAAGAAGGATGGATATAGTGTTGACCCCGACTTCTCGTTCCCGATCACGGATCCGACATATTACGAAGCGAGAAATGTTGCCAACATTATACGTGCCAAGTATCTGAACGGAGAATTCGATCAGGTATATATCGTTTATACCAAGATGGAGTCTGCGATCAGTATGAAGCCGGTCATTACAAGACTCGTACCGATCGATACGAAATCGCTTAAAGATACTTTTGCATCCGGAGCGGAAGATGCCGGTATTGCCGTGGAAGTCGGAGCGACCGTGGACTATTTCCCGAATGCCAATGAGGTGCTTTCGTTCCTTATTGATACAGGACTGAATGCAGTCATGTACGGCGCTATGGTAGAAGCTTTTGCGTGTGAGCAGACAGCTCGAATGCAGGCGATGGATAATGCGAACCGCAATGCGGATGAAATGATGAAAAAACTGACGATCGAGAGCAACCGTGCTCGTCAGGCCCGGATCACGAACGAACTCAATGAGATCGTGAACGGTGCCAGTCAAGTAGAATAGAGGTAGTAGATATGGCAGAAGGAAAAATCGTACAGATCATCGGACCTGTAATAGATTGTGCTTTTGATGAACATGAACTCCCGCTGATCAAGACGGAGGTCCGTATTCAGGCGGATGGACGCGAAGTATCGGCGGAAGTAATGCAGCAGAGAGGTGAAGGAGTTGCACGCTGTGTTTCTTTTGAAGCAACCGAGGGACTTGCCCGCGGCATGAAGGTCATCTCCACCAATCAGCCGGTCATGGTACCTGTCGGTGAGAAGAATACCGGAAGACTCTTCGATGCTCTCGGACGCGCCATCGATAATCAGGGTGCTGTCGAATCCGACACGATGTGGCCGATCCATAGAAGCGCACCTTCCTTTGTGGATCAGTATCCTTCCGAGACTGTTCTTGAAACAGGTATCAAGGTCATCGACCTTCTCGTTCCTTTCGCCAGAGGCGGAAAGATCGGTCTTTTCGGCGGTGCCGGTGTAGGTAAGACCGTTCTTATTCTCGAGCTGATCCGTAACATCGCGCAGGAACATGGCGGCTATTCCGTATTTACCGGTGTCGGCGAGCGCTCCCGTGAAGGAAACGATCTTTGGAATGAGATGAAAGAATCCGGCGTTTTGGATAAGACGGTCATGGTATTCGGCCAGATGAACGAGACATCCGGTGCCAGAATGAGAGCTCCGCTTACCGGTCTTACCATGGCGGAATATTTCCGTGATGAGATGAAGAGAGATGTTCTTTTCTTCGTAGATAATATCTACCGTTTCGTACAGGCAGGTTCAGAAGTATCCGCACTTCTCGGAAGAATTCCTTCCGCTGTTGGTTATCAGCCGACACTTGCAAACGAAGTCGGTGAGCTTCAGGAGCGTATTACTTCCACCAAGAACGGATCGATCACATCTATTCAGGCAGTATATGTTCCGGCAGACGACCTGACGGACCCGGCACCGGCGACGACCTTCGGTCATCTCGATGCGAATATCGTTCTTTCCCGTGCCGTTGTTGAACTCGGTATTTATCCGGCGGTGGATCCTCTGGAATCCTCTTCCCGAATCCTTACCGAAAACGTCGTAGGAAAGACACATTACCATGTCGCAAGAATGGTGCAGGAGATGCTGCAGAGATATAAGGAACTGCAGGATATCATCGCGATCCTCGGTATGGAGGAACTCGGTGAGAAAGACCGTCAGCTCGTCAACAGAGCAAGAAAGGTGCAGAAGTATCTGTCCCAGCCTTTCTTCGTAACAGCTGATTCCACGGGCTTTGCACCTCGATATGTACCGATCGAGAAGACAGTACAGGCATTTGGAGAGATCATCTCCGGTTCTCTGGATCATATTCCGGAACAGCACTTCTTCATGAAGGGCGATCTGGACGATGTTCTGGCATCTTATAAGAGTGAAGCATAAAGGTGTAAGATATGGCGGCGAAGGAGCAGAGTAAAAAGAAGATGATGCTCGAGGTGGTCAATCCTTACGAAGTATTCTTCGAAGGACGGATCGAGAGTATTGTGCTTCCCACAGTAGATGGCCAGTATGGCATCATGCCCGGCCATTCTCCTATCGTTGTCGCTGTGGCTCCCGGAATTGCCCGTGCCGAGATGGACGGAGAGACAAAAATCTTTACCGTTTCCGAAGGGTTCGCCGAGATCGGCCAGCATGTGGTCGTTATCGTCTGCAATGCAGCAGAGTGGCCGTCGGAAATCGATATTGACCGTGCAAAAAGTGCTCTTGACCGTGCAAAAACCAAGTTTAACAGTGTTACAAGTACCGAAGAACAGCGGCTTTACGCGCAGCATGCCATGGAAAGAGCAAAAGCACGTATTTCTGTTTCGGAAGAGTGGAAGAAGACCGGAAAAGGTCATTCAGAATCCTGATTATCTCCTTTGGAATGGACGAAGTGCACTTCGAATTCCAGATCTCCGATACCAACAAGATCACCTTCTTCAAGATACGTTCTTAACTCAGGCCGGATCCTCTGTCTGTTTTTGTAGGTTCCTTTACTATCCTGTAAAGCTTCGATATAGAACCCATATTCATCGTGACCGAAGGACGCATGTTGAAGCGCTAGAGACGGATGATCGATAGGAAGCGAGCAGCAATCCGAATCAGATCCGACCAGACAGGTATTTGTCCATATAGTGAATCTTGTTTTAGATTCCCCATGTAAGGGATGATCGTCTATCCGGATCAGCTGTACCGGATCGGGGTGAAGTCCTAAAGGATCACTATCTTTATTCACAACATCAGAGGAAGGAAACAGGATTTTCGTATTCCTGTTCTTTCTTCGCCGGATCTTCTTTTCTGCGTATTTTTTCTTATCCCTGGACGAATTTCTTATCTGTAAGAATAATACTAATAGCAGAGCTGCTGTGCAGATAAAAAAGAAGGTATCCGGAAAGGAAGAAAAAGCAGTTCCGGATAGGAGTCTTTTTATCATTGGAGAAAAAAGAATATCCACAGTAAGAAGAATGAGCCATATAAAGAATAAGGTGCGAAGACGTGAGGGCAGAGTGCGGGATTCTTCCCACAAGCCGTGACGGATATAGTTGAGCGCAGAAGCATCATCATCTTTGCGGAAAGACTCATAGAGATGTTCCATCGCTTTACTGGAGATCCAGTTCTGTTCATACGCGTAATGCAGAAGATCATCCAGCCCGCTTTCGTCTATGCCTGACAGATATGGAGAACCTCTTAAGCGTGAAGAAAGCGGCAGATAAACACAGACCAGTTTTTGATTCTTCCGATCGTAAAAAAGCTGATCTTCAAGATAGCAAATACCATCCGGATCAATGGCATGATCCGGTGATGAAATGAGGGATTGAAGAAAACTCGTGAGCAGATCTTTATAGTGACGTTTTACAAATGCTCTTTCCTTGCCATGTATTTCTGAAAGTGGAATACATCCATCTAGATCGATCAAGAGATTATTCTCTTCTTCATCAAAAGAAACCGGAAGAAAACAGGGGAGAGAATCTGCCTGCAAAAGTGTAAGCGCGTGCAGACAGATCTCATCCTTGCTCTTCAGATGAATCGTATATCGTCGTCCCAGAGGACTATTGTCAAAATAAACAGAAAGATCCGATCCTGTACTCATAGTTTACCCCGGTGAATTAAGTTTAGATTTGTCCGATTACTTTACCTTCGTCAAAGACATAGTCCATGACAGATTGTGCATAATTAGTTAATGCCTGACGGAACGTCAGGGCGAGTGCGACAAGAATCGCAATAATGATAACCACCTCTACAGTTCCCATTCCCAGGGACGATTTAATGAATGAGTGTTTGTTCAGTCTTTTCATAAGTACCTCCTAGATCATTTGAAAAGTGTTTAGTGCCGGAGTAATAGCTACGAGGAGTACAGATACAAAATCCATCATCATCGGGAGAATCATAGTAAATGCAACGCGCTCGCGCTTCTTGCGCGAAGCATTCCGGCATAGTGCCCAGCATGAAGAAGATTGAAGGCGTAAAAGACCAAGCACTTCGCTTCCGCCGGACCGTTCATATCTGGCCGCAAGAAGAAGTGCGGACTGCGCCTCGGGGATGCTGATACGATGTGAAAAAGATTCGAGTGCATCCGCTGCACTCACACCTCCTTCAATCGTATGCAATACGTGATTCAGTTCCTGACTGAGACAGCTCTGTTCAGCAAATGCATACCCGCATGTCTGCAGTGCCTTCGGAAGAAGAATTCCGGATTCCAAAAGTGTGGAAAGCATGGATATAAATATCGGCAGATCTTCCATCAGAATAAGTCTTCTTTTATTCACGATCGACTGCTGATCCACATGAAGAAACACCAGGATGAACATGTCCAAAAACAGTACCAGAATTAGAGGTATTCCAAGCTGAATGCATAAGAGAAGAAAGGCGGCGGAAGAAAGTAGAAGACGTATGATCACTCTATACAGAAAAGCATCAAAAGTCTTCTGCGATGAAAACGATATTTCATTACACCATTCAAGTACTCTTGTGGTGTAAGTGGATGGAAGTTTTAGTGCAAGCTTACGTATCGGGGACCTCCATTTTTCCGGAACACGTTCTCGTTCTTCTTTGAAGGAAAACCGGTTTCTGGAAGGTTTCTCTCCAATGATCGAAAAGAGAAATGTGCAGGAAAAAATAGCGATAGCAAAAGCTACGACCATGAGGATCTTTCCCAGACCGGAATTCTGTGCCTGGGAAAGATAATCTCCGCTTGTAACAGACAGCATATATGTAATACCGAATGGCATCAGAAGGAGCATAAATGCTTCTGTGTTTTTACCTGAATTATTCGCTTCCACTTCTGAGGCAACTGCATGAAGTTCAGATAGCATCTGACAGCTGCTTCGAAGAATTGTGATGATCTGGTTTCCGACTGTTTTTTGAAGTGACAATGCATGAAGGATCGGAAGTGTTTCGTAATAATCCAATTTGTGACAGAATCTCGTCATGCATTTGTCCAGTGGTTCATGAGCCTGAAGCTGATGCTCAACATCTTTCAGTGCCGTTGCAAATGCAGCATGTTTTCCGAATGCTTTTTCTATATCTACTCTTGCACAAAGAAATGCACGTTCGATCGAATACCCGTCAGAGACAGATGTGCAGAGTGATTGCATGAGAACTTTATTCTGTGCGCGAAGGGTCGATGTTCGTTTCCCGTATAAAACACGGACACATGAAATGAACGGAGGAATACCGAGAGGAAAAGAGAGAAAGAGACGAAGGCGATCTTCCGGAAGGAAAGCACCGGATAGAAGAAATACTATGGCGATACAAAGAGGAAGTAAAGGGAGACATTTCATCATAAACATGAGATACGTCCTGCGACTGAGGTTGCGGATCTCGGTAGTATCACCCGCGAGAAAGTGAGAAGAAAAGTATTCTTTTTTGTTCTGAAGTTTAGATCTTAACAAGGCCTGTTTCCTCCTTGAAAGTAAAGATAGTTTCGATCTGAAATCTGTTGTCCGAAATTGGCCTGACTTCCACGATCTCATCGATATATCGTCTTCCATCTTTTCCGCGTGTGATATGCACAAGGATATCTACACCCATGGCAATCTGACGGATCACGGCATCATATGGCAAAGTGGAACCGGACATGACCATGGTGACCAGACGGTCGAGCATCTCATAACAGGAATTGGCATGACCGGTACACAGTGAGCCGGGATGACCTGTGTGTAGAGCATGCAGCATATCCGCGGCTTCACTTCCTCTGACTTCACCAACCACGATCCGGTCCGGCCTCATCCTTAATGCAGTTCGTATGAGTTGCCCGATATCGATACCGCCGTGTCCGTCCGGTCCCGGAAGACGGGATTCCAGACGGACAAGATTGGTGATGCCCTGAAGGGAGAGCTCGGCGGAATCTTCTATTGTGACGACACGTTCTGTCTTCGGAATAAACGACGAAAGGACATTTAAAAATGTTGTTTTACCAGAACCTGTACCACCGCAGAGAAAGATCGTTTTTTTATTTATTACGGAGTGAGAAAGGTAAAGGGCAGCCTCCTTTGTGACAAAACCACTGCTTATCAGCGCATGGATATCCGGCCGGATGCCGGTGAATTTTCGTATTGTAAAAATCGGACCATCAGGAGCGATCGGTGGAAGGACTGCATTCGCGCGAGATCCATCCGGAAGCCGAAGGTCTGCAATGGGAAATGCTTCGTTCAAAGGACGGTTTGCCGAAGAGAAAAAATGAAGGATCAGCTGTTCAAGATTCTCTTTGCTCTCGAATCTTAATTCAGACGGATAGAGTCTTCCGGCTTTTTCAAAGAAGATCGTATCCGGACCGTTGACCATGATCTCCGTGATCGAAGCATCATCCATCAGTTCCTGGAGTATGTCAAGTCTTCGCATGCGGTTAAAAAGAGTAGTTGCCAGCTGACGTTTCTCTTCCAGTGGCATTTTCGAGCAGGTCTGTGACTGGTTGATAATATCCGCGATGATCTCACGGAAAGAGTGGTCGTCCACCTCGTCATACGTATGTAGTGCCTGCAGAATCTGAGTGGTAAGTTCAGATAGTGAGGGCTCATTTTTCTCGATGCTTTTTTCTTTCGTTCTCATCATTTCCAGTACTGCTTTAAAGATGCAGTTCCTCCTTCGATGTTATGTATGCTAATGTGCTTTTGAAATAGAAAACGGATAGTCGATATGTGATGTTCCGCTGTGTGTTTTCTGAAGAAGATCTATCTCACTACATAGCATGTAGTCTTTCTCGATGTGAAGTGGTGTCAGTATTTCCAGGTGCCGAAGATTTCTGCATAGCGTCCGCATTCTTGTAAAGCTGATCCCATCTCCTACGACTAAAAGCAGAGATGGCTCGGAAAGAGATGAAAGATAACGTGTAGTTTTAGAAAGAAGCATCAGTATTGTGCGTGAATGACATGTAATAAGATCATCTGAATGCTCCGGTTTCCCGAATCGGAGATCCCCGTATGGATCCGGTTCGAGATAGGAAGGTATCTGCGAGTAATGAAACTTCCCCATCTTCAAACGAGATAGCAGCTGAGATAGTCCGCCACAGCGCTCTGTGTTTTCCAGTTCCCAGGAAGGAGGGTCCTTCGGCATCAGAATACCGGGCATAATATCAAAGCGTATGATGTGCGCAAAATCATGACGTGCGCGATCGACCTGCCGTAATACATGCGCCTCCCTTTCCTTCGGGGGAACAAAGGAAAGGGTGAGGCATGTCTGGACAGAAGAATCCGTGGGTTTGGGGATCCTTCCAAGACCAGCGAGAGACTCCACTTCATGCGCGATCATCAGGACGTCTTTTGGGGGATAAGGTTTTGTTGTTTTTAGCAGGGGGACCAAAGTCGGAGTATGCTGAGGGTCGCAATGCTGAAGGATCTCTTTCTCGGAGATCTCACGCTGGTTGTAAAGAACAAAATCACTATCAAGTAACAATTCCCGGTGTGCAAACAGTATCTCTTTAGAAACGGGGAAAGCCGTGAAATCGGGAACATGTTTTTTCAAGCGCGAAATAAGAAGAGAAGTGAAAAGAATATCCGCATCTATGATAGCGATCGTTCGTGTCATTTTCTTCCAACCTCCTTTGTTGTGAAGTGAGACCATTAAACCAGAAAGAATCGCCGGAGGACTCGACAAATTCTGACAAAAGCTACCAGCATTACTACTTTTTTCCCTGTGATCCCCATGGGATCTGAGAAAGAAAAAATCCGAAGAAATCTTTGCAAAAAACTTCTTGCATTGGGATATACTCAGTGGTATTATCAGAACGCAAACAGAATAAAAGCATCTCTTATCAAGAGTGACGGAGGGATCTGGCCCTATGAAGTCCGGCAACCGCGGAGAGCAGCGGTGCCAAATCCAGCAGGTGTGACCTGAAAGATGAGGATAGATAAAGATATACACTGGCCTTTCCTCTGAAATCGATCGGGAAAGGTTTTTTATTTGTAAGGAGGAGTTACTTATGGACAGAAACAGACAGGGAAAATGGCTTTTTACTTCAGAGTCGGTTACGGAAGGACATCCGGATAAGATCTGTGACCAGATCTCGGATGCAGTACTGGATGCCATCATTACAGATGACCCGAAGGCAAGAGTAGCCTGCGAGACAACATGTACGACAGGTATGGTTTTCGTAATGGGTGAGATCACGACAAGTGCTTATGTGGATATTCCGTCGATCGTACGTAATACCGTTAAAGAGATCGGCTATGACGGAAGTGATTCCGGCTTTGACTATAAGACATGCGCGATCCTGACTTCTATCGATGAACAGTCTCCGGATATTGCACAGGGTGTAAACTGCTCTTTGGAAAAGAGAGAGCACACTGATGAAAGTGAACTGGATACCGGTGCCGGTGATCAGGGTATGATGTTCGGCTATGCCAATAACGATACCGAAGAACTGATGCCGCTTCCGATCTCTCTGGCGCATAAGCTTACCCGCCGTCTGACACAGGTCAGAAAAGAAGGACTTGTTGATTTCCTTCGCCCGGATGGAAAGAGCCAGGTTACGATCGAGTATGACGGAAGAACTCCGAAGCGTATCGAGGCAGTCGTTATTTCTACTCAGCATAAGGCAGAAGTATCTCAGGAAGAACTCGCTGAGAAGGTAAAAGAACTGGTTATCTATCCGGTGCTTCCGAAAGAGTTTGTTGATGAGAATACGAAGATCTTTATCAACCCGACCGGACGTTTCGTTATCGGCGGACCGCAGGGTGACAGTGGCCTTACAGGAAGAAAGATCATCGTTGATACATATGGCGGATATGCACGTCACGGTGGCGGAGCTTTCTCCGGAAAAGACCCGACGAAGGTGGACCGTTCTGCTGCATATGCTGCCCGTTATATCGCAAAGAATATCGTAGCGGCCGGACTTGCAGATGAGTGCGAGATCCAGTTTGCTTATGCGATCGGCGTTGCACGTCCGGTATCTGTTATGGTGGATACATTTGGTTCCGGTAAGATCTCGGATGAGAAGATCACTGAGATCGTAAATGAAGTCTTCGATCTTCGTCCGGCTGCCATCATCCGTGATCTTGATCTGCGCCGCCCGATCTATAAGGCGACAGCAGCGTACGGCCATTTCGGACGCAACGATGCGGGATTCCCGTGGGAGAAGACAGATAAGGTCGAGATCTTAAAGCAGAAAGCCGGTCTTTGATCAAATCATAATCCAGTCTGGAGCACTATATGGATGGGATGTGTCTGGATCATTTTGTCACGAATGAACTGATGCGTTCATTCGACCGTATTCTCGGAAAAAACGGGCATACGTATCTTCCGATGTCGATCTGGAAACAGGAGGCAGCGGCGATCCTTCGCGCTGCTGCGAAGGACTGCGATTTTAAAACTCCCTGCTATTTCTGCAGCTATAAGGATACACCTGCCTGTAACGAATACCGGAAAACATTTATCCAGGGCATCGTTCCCAACTGGTTTCAGGAACAGATGGACAGTGAAAAACTGTCTCTCTGTTACTGGGATGAGGAGAAATCCAAACTGCACTTTTACAAGAAATTCGAGCGTGCGATCCAGTCCGGAAAAGATGTCTGGGTGGCAGATGACCGCGCGATCCGTGCGGAAGCTGCGATCGCACATCGTGCAAGGAATGGCGGAAAAGACAGGATAGTCGATGAGGAATGCCTCGAGCGTGTCCTTAAGTGGTCACAGATCGGAGAGAAGTTTAAGCTTTCCTCGGATCAGGAAGCTGTCGTCCGATCTGCACTTAAGAAGCATTTCGTCATCGTGGATGGCGGTCCGGGAACAGGTAAAACGACGATCCTCCGTGTGATCTACCAGTATTACCTTAACATCTTTCCCGATCTGGTATTCTGCTGTGCTCCGACAGGAAAAGCGGCCAAGAGAATGTCAGATCTGACACACTCGGTGGCGCAGACGATGCATCGCCTTTTAGGTGCTACCTATGATGAAGATAACGATGAATCCTATTTCTTCTTTACGAAAGATAATCACCATCCGGGAAAGGTATTTCTGATCGATGAGGCCAGCATGATCGATGCGGTGATCTTTGCTTCTTTTCTGGAAGCTGTGGATGACGATGCTATCATCATCCTGGTGGGGGATTCCCATCAGCTTCCATCCGTCGGTGCCGGACGTGTTCTGGCTGATCTGATCCGATCGGAAAAGGTAGAGGTGTGTACGCTGATCGAGAACTTCCGTCAGCTTCATGACAGTATGATCGTAAAGAATGCCTCTCTTATTCTTCATGGAAAACAGATGGAGTTTCCGGAGGATAGCAGCGATATTCATTTTATCTCCGCACGGCCAAAAGAAGTGATGGACCGCATCTCCGAGTGGTATAAGGAAAACGATCCGGACGGCCATGTGGATGCATGGCGGGAGATGGCGATACTGTGTCCGAGAAGAAGCGGCCCGGTGAGTACGGACTCTATCAATGATATGATGCAGAAACTGAATGCCAGCAGAAAGGGCGTACGTCCTTCTGCGATACGGATCAGTGAAGGGAATGTGCGGTTCTTTTCCAAAGAAGACCGCGTGATACAGGTGCGGAACGACTATAAACTGATCTGCAGGGAAGCAGACGGATCGGAAGGCGAAGGTGTATTTAACGGAGATATCGGGTATGTCCGCGATATTTCGAGTCTTTCGGAATTCCCGCTGGATATTCTTTTTGATGATGGAAGAAGAGCGACATATCCGACAGACCGGGTAAACGATCTGGAACTGGCATATGCGCTTACCGTACATAAGTCACAAGGCGGAGAATGGAAAAAAGTACTTCTCGTTCTCCCGCCGGAGAGAAGTCCGATCTTTAACAGAAATCTTCTTTATACCGCGGTTACAAGAGCAAAAGAAGAACTGTGGATCCTCGGAGATAAAAAGACGATCGATTACATGATCAGTTCCCAGTACTCAGAGACGAGGATGACGGCACTGAAGGAGTTCCTCTCAAAATGAGAAAAGAAGGAGTAAAACAGGATCTCCTGGCATCAGTGCATTTTCTGATTCCCCCGGTCTGTATGCTCTGTGGAAGAGTCCTCGTCAAGGGCAGAAACTGCGGAGAAGAACTCCTGCATCTTCAGATCTGTTCCTCGTGCCTGTCACAGTTTCCTGTCCGGTTTTCTAAAGACAGATGGTTTCCCTGCCTTTCTGATCCATACGAGGAGGATCCTTTACCGGATCTTGCGGTGTGGACACTATTTCACTATGAGGCCCCGGTCTCCACTCTTCTTCGAAAGATGAAATTTCACTCGAAGAAGTATTGCGGTGTACTGATCGGGGAACTGATCGGCCGGGAATTTCCTTCGGATGTTCCTTTCCGATGGGATGCGGTGATCCCTGTTCCGCTATCGGAAAAGAGACTGGAAGCGAGAGGCTTTAATCAGGCGGAAGTGCTGGCAAAAGGACTTTCCGAGCATCTCGGTGTACCACTGTGTAACAATGTTATACGGAAGATAAAGCACACAAAGCAGCAGAGCAGATTCACTGAACCCTCTCGCAGAACGGAAAATGTGAAGGGTGCTTTTGCCGTGGATGAGAAATGGGACATCACGGGGTGGAATATCCTTCTGGTCGATGACATCCTGACGACGGGTGCGACGCTCCACGAGGCCGCGAAGATCCTCCATGAAAATGGAGCTGGAAGGGTGTTTGGAGCAGTTGCGGCAACGCACCGCGAAAACACAGAAAACTGATACACTTCAGAAGTAGAAATGTTACACTTTGGTAATGGCTTTTTTCTTCCCTTTTTGTAGATATACTGTTATAATAAAGACAACCTAAAGCTGATGCTCATGTTTTTGAACCTTCATGACATAATCGGGAATCCGCAGTCGGAGCAGAGACGATCAAGCCTTACCGCTTCTTTAGGGAAGCGCTCCCGAGAGGAAGATCTTAGACTGCCGCAGGATACCCACCTGGCGATCGCTAGGTGTCAAAAGTGGGCGCGGGTTTAGGCTTTTATTATTGCTTGAAACAGGGAAGAACATGGGGCTTTTGAAAAGACGCGAAACAAATTGCCAAACGCGACCCTGCTGCGCGGGGCGTGGTTTCGGTTATTCTTCTTTATCCAGGGTTCCGTGCACTGATATTTC
This sequence comes from Clostridiales bacterium, assembly GCA_017961235.1. Classification (GTDB taxonomy): domain Bacteria; phylum Bacillota; class Clostridia; order Saccharofermentanales; family Saccharofermentanaceae; genus Scatonaster. The sequence continues at coordinate 13,864 of JAGCXQ010000034.1, forward strand.
ACCGCGTAAGTCAATTTTTTATATGATCCGCTTGAATTAGAGATATGCCGTCTTGCCCGTCAGGAGGAAGCACTGGAAGATGCGGTCAAACACCAGCATCCGGATGCGGTGATTCCGGTAAGTAACGGGGAAGATGTTCTGATAGAGGAGAGAACTGCATGAAAATCTTCAATACACTGACGAGAACGAAAGAAGAATTTGTCCCGATGGAAGAGGGCAAGGTCAAGATGTATGCCTGCGGCCCGACGGTATATAACTACTTCCATCTCGGCAATGCCCGCCCGTTCGTGACATTTGATACACTGCGCCGTTATCTGGAATACAGAGGGTATGATGTTACTTTCTGCCAGAATTTCACGGATATCGATGATAAAATGATCAACAAGGCAAATGAAGAGGGAACCACGGTCAAAGAGATCGCGGACCGCTATATCGCCGAGTACTATAAGGATGCCGATGCACTTGGGATCCTTCGTCCGACCTATCAGCCAAGAGCAACGGAGACGATGGATGAGATCATCTCTCTGATCACTGACCTGATGGATAAGGGATATGCGTATGTTATCGAGGGCGACGGCGTGTACTACGATGTACCGAAGTTCAAGGAATACGGCAAGCTCTCGCACTATAATCTCGAGGATCTTCAGGCCGGCGGCGGAGAGCGCGGTGCTTCCTACGAAGGTAAGAAGAATCCTGCGGACTTTGCTCTTTGGAAGTTTAAGAAGGAAGGCGAGCCTTTCTGGGATTCTCCGTGGGGCGAAGGCCGTCCGGGCTGGCATATCGAGTGTTCGGCCATGAACAGGAAATATCTCGGAAAGACCATCGATATCCATGGCGGCGGACAGGACCTGATCTTCCCGCACCATGAAAACGAGATCGCACAGAGCGAAGCAGCGAACGGCTGCACATTTGCCCATTACTGGATGCACAATGCATTCGTGAATGTCGATAACGAGAAGATGAGTAAGTCTCTCGGCAACTTCTTTACCGTGCGTGACATCGTGGAGAAGTTTCCGTATGAGGTCATCCGTTTCTTCATCCTGTCCGGCCACTACAGAATGCCGATCAATTTTTCTGATGAGCTTCTGAAGTCGGCGCAGAACGGACTGGAGCGTATCATGACGGCGGTCGAGTCTTCGGACTTCATTCTCGAGAATGCTTCGGATCTTCATCCGGAAGATGCCGCGGTAAAAGAACTCGCCGACGCAACTTCGGAAGCGAAATCTTCTTTCATCGCCAACATGGACGATGATATGAATACGGCGGATGCGATCACATCCGTCTATACTCTGGTTCGTGTGCTGAATACACATCTGACCGCAAAGGATGTTTCCGGCAAGGAGATCAAAGACGCGGCAGACATGATCTGCGAGCTGATGAATGTGCTTGGTCTCGACATTCGTGCTATCCTCAAGAAGGACAGCGGAATCCCGGCTGAGGTCATGGATCTTGTGAACCAGCGTGTGGAAGCGAAGAAGAATAAGGATTTTGCTAAAGCGGACGAACTCCGCGATCAGGTATCCGCGATGGGATATCAGATCAAGGATACTCCGCAGGGACCGCAGGTGACGAAGAAATGATGATACCGATCCCACCGGAGGATATTCGTGAGGTACCGACTTCGGTACTGGCTTATGTAGGAGATGCGGTGTATGAACTATATGTCCGTATGCACATCGTATCCCGCTTCGGAGGACAGTCCGGAGTGCTGCATAAGAAAGCGGTGCACTATGTAAGCGCCCCCGCTCAGGCACAGGCGATACGTGCGCTGCATGAGGAGCTCTCCGAGGAAGAACAGAATGTCTTCCGAAGAGGCAAGAACGGACATCAGGGCAGTATGGCAAAGAATGCAAGTCCTGCAGATTATAAGTATGCGACAGGTCTTGAGACTCTGATCGGATATCTGTATCTGTCAGGAAAGGAAGAACGAATGGAGGAGATCATCCGAAGGATCATCTCCATCCTCGAAGAAAACGAATAAAGGAGAGATCCGATGCGACCTGGTATGCCGGGACCGAAGGGCCCGAGACAGAATAGAAATGACTTGAGAAACCCGAAGACGATGGGAAGAAAGAATCTGCCCATCCCTTCTGATATGCCGAGAAACCGCGGCGAGGGAGAGACTCCGGCGCCTACGGCAGACCGTATCGAAGGACGTAATCCGGTTCTGGAAGCGATGCGGGCAGGAAGAACATTTAACAAGCTCTTTGTGGCGCAGCGGCAGGAGAATGCCCGACCGGATCCGACGATGGCGAGAGTCATCAATATGGCCAAAGATCTCCATATCCCGATCGTAGAGGTTCCGAAGGCGAGTCTGGATGATATGTCGCAGACGCACAACCATCAGGGCGTGATCGCACAGGTTGCCAGTCACGAATATGTCGAGATCGATGAGATACTCGACCGTGCGGCAGAGAAGGGAGAGGCGCCGCTTCTTCTGATCCTGGACGAACTGAAGGACGCGTATAATCTCGGCTCGATCCTGCGTATCGCAGATGCGGCCGGTGTGCACGGCGTGATCATCCCACAGCACAGATCGATAGGACTTGACTCCATGGTGGCAAAAGCATCCGCAGGCGCGATCGAATATGTACCTGTCGCCCGTGTGACGAATCTTTCCAGAACGATCCTGGAACTGAAGGATAAGGGCTTCTGGATCGCGGGAACTGATGCGGAAGGTACGAACGAATACTATGACGATGTGTGGTTCGGACCGATGGCGATCGTTATCGGATCGGAAGGCGAAGGAATGAGTAAGAACATAAAAGAGAAGTGCGACTACCTGCTGTCTATCCCGATGGCCGGATCCGTAAACAGCTTAAATGCGGCAGTTGCTGCCGGCATCGTCGTTTTTGAAGCAGTGAAACAGAGAAGAAAGGACACATGAAAATGATCTTCGCTTCGGGGAAAAACTCAGGAAGACAACTTGCCCGGCTTATGTCGGTACTGTTTGCCCTGTGCTTTTTCTGCGGGATCCTGACAGGATGCTCGGGAAAAGCTTTCCAGAAGAAAAAGATCGATGCGCCGGAAATGGCGCGTATCGTGGTCGATTCGCTGCAGGATTCCAGTGATAAAGAGGAGCTCTTTAACAGGATCCCGGAAGAGCAGAAGGACGGGATGACTTTCTCGGAATACTATGAGTACATCAGCGTGCTCCAGAAGATGATGCCGTCCGGTTCCCGTGTGTCGTCGTTCCAGATCCTCTCCGGAGATGCCAAGGATGATCTTCTCAATAAAATGATCTTCGATGAGACACATGAATACTCGGATCTGATCCGCAGCTGTATCCCGGTGCAGATCCAGATCAACGGATTCCGGGTATCCGGCATGCCGATCGTTATCTACCTGCAGACCAAAGACGACGGGACAGTCTATCTTAACCGTTCATGGGCGAAATCATGTATGGAACTGTACTCTTTCTCGGCGCATTATTTTGAAGCATACTCGAATGAAAACCTGACGGATGTGATCTCGCTTCTTTCCTATACCCAGTCAAAAGAACCGCTTCCTTCATCCAGAGATATCCTGAAAGAAAAAGCAAGAGAGATGATCCGTTTCTACTCGCATAACGTGAAGTCCGCGTATGATGACTATGAGGTCGTCTCCATCGATGCATCCAATCTGGTCTATCTGCAGCCGGCCGTTCTGGACAGCCATCTGCAGACGAATAGAAGAAAAGTGCGCTTCAGCAGTAACGAAGAGGGAGAGATCTCTGTTTTGGATCCGATCGAAAGTGAACTGAAGACAGCAGACCTTTATCTTTACTATAACGGACGCCGCACGGTCCGCGTCGGCGAGCATGCCGCGCCGTCCCAGCTCGAGACGATGTTCGGAAAACCGATCTCGGTCTCCTGCGGTCCGGTCGTGGAAAAAGCAGCCTCCGGAGATCCAGAAGACGGACACCGCAATATCCTGATCCGCTATCCGGGATTTACGCTCACAGTTTATGGCGTATATCACAGTGCGCAAGACTGGGACGGAACATATACGCGTTTCCGTATATGGGACTCGGAAAAGGCCGGGATCGGCACCGATCTTAATGTCACCAAGACTTCATGGGATGTTCTGAGCCGTTATCCTTTCGCAGATGAGGTAGGATATGTACTGGAAGTCTCAATCGATGGTGAGAAGTATCAGCTTCAGATCGGACTGGACCGTGAAAACCCCGAAGAAGACGGAAGTATCCCGATCGACACACTGATCCTGCATAGAATCGGTAACTGACCGGAAAATCAGGGGAGAAGGATCGAACGGAGATCCGATATCTCACTGTCGCTCAGCTCACAGCTCGAAAGATAATTCTCGATCTGTCCGTCATATTTTTCATCCAGATAAGAGAGAAGAAACTCCATATTCGATGCATCACTTTTATAGATGTGATGCACATTTGCAGGTGTCGCCGCAATAAGCGGAGCGACGAGTTTCTCTACGTAAGTGTAGGATACGGCGTAATTTTCGATGATCTTTTTTCTTTCCACGCCGCAGAGAAGATAGAAGATCGCGGCGATAAGCCCGGTCCTGTCTTTCCCGTGCGCACAGTGGAAAAGCACTGTCTTATCCTTCTCGCGGAGTATCGTCCGGAGGACCTCTGCGAAGTACGGACGGGAGTTCTCGAACATCCAGACATACAGGTGTCCGAGGGAAGTACTGATCGTATCGGTGATGACGCCGTTATTGATGTCATCCGCATTGACGCGGAGAAGCGGGATGTTATAGCAGGTGAATCGGGGATCTCCTGTCACGGTATCCGGATGGTTCTGCGCTTCTTCTTCGGATCTCAGATCGATGATGACTCCGACAGGATATGATGCGAGAAGATCGGAAGAATGTTCGTCAAGATGATCGAGCGCATCCGAACGGATGAGACGATGCGGCGCAAGTGCTTTTCCATCGGAATTCACCATGGCGCCGAGATCTCTGGCATTATATAGTCCCGGGATCGGAAGACGTCCGGATATCGTGTCCATCTGCATAGTACTACCTTCTTTCCTCAAGGATTATATCATCAGTTTCTCAGATTTCCTACGGTGAAAGATATTATATATAGAAAGTTATGGTATGATAAATAAAGCGAATAACAGAGGGTAGAGAAAATGAAAAAGATTCTAATCATTGAAGACAATACTGAGATCAATCATCTGATGGCGGATGCACTGAAAAAAGCCGGTTACGAATGTACACAGGCTTTTTCCGGAACCGAGGCACTTCTTTATTATGAGAAGGATGATTATGATCTGGTCCTGATGGACATGATGCTTCCCGGACTTTGCGGAGATGAGCTTTTCCCGAAGATGAAAGCCATCAAGGACGTGCCGGTCATCGTCGTTTCTGCCAAGGATGAGATGGATACCAAGGTCCAGATGCTCACATCCGGCGCGGAAGACTATATCACGAAGCCGTTTCAGATCCCGGAGCTTCTGGCCCGCGTGGAGGTGCAGATCCGAAGAGTTTCCCAGAAGAGCGGAGAGCATCAGGGCGACCAACTGACGTATAAAGAGCTTACGCTGGATGAGGCTTCCTTTACTGTTCTTGTGAATAATAATGAAGTCCAGCTGACGAAGAGAGAATTCCAGATCCTGGCACTTCTGGTATCGCACCCGAAGCGTGTATTTACCAAGCAGGATATCTATGACTGTGCATGGAATGAGATCTATATCGGAGAAGATAAGACCATCAACGTCCATATCAGCAATATCCGAAAGAAACTTAAGGAGTTCACCGATACCGAGTTCATCGAAACCGTGTGGGGTATCGGATATAAGCTTGCGAAATAAGGAGGTCACGGATGAGTCTTATTCTGTCAACAGACAACCTCACGAAGAAATTTAAGAGCAAGACCGCGGTCAATCAGGTCTCCATTCATGTGGAACGTGGGGAAGTGTATGGCCTGATCGGACGAAACGGTGCGGGAAAGACCACGCTGCTTCGTATGATCTCGAATCTGGCCTGCCCGACCAGCGGATCTTATACTTTTTATGATGAAAACGGCGCGAACAATGACGCGATGTGGGGAAGAGTCGGTGTGCTCATCGAGGACCCGGGCATTTTCCAGAACCTCAGTGCTATTCAGAATCTTAAGGCAAAAGCACTGGCCGCCGGCATCAATAATGACCAGTACCTCCTGGACCTTCTGAACTTTGTAGGCCTCCCGAATGTCGGGAAAAAGCCCGTGAAGAACTTCTCTTTAGGTATGCGCCAGCGTCTCGGTATCGCGATCGCGATGGTCAATTCCCCGGATCTTCTGATACTGGACGAACCGATCAACGGCCTCGACCCGCAGGGTATCGCGGAAGTCAGAAGCCTGATCCATAGACTCTGTACTGAAAAGGGCATTACGATCATCATCTCCAGCCATATCCTGGAGGAACTGTCGAAAGTCGCCGACCGCTACGGTATCATCCACGAAGGCGTCCTTCTCAGTGAGACTTCTAAAGAAGAACTTATGGAGCAGTGTAAGCCGGTACTCTATATGAATACTTCGGATAATCAGAAGGCCAGGATCGTCCTTAGTGATATGGGCATTTCCGACTTCAAGGTGTTCAATGATCACATCGAGATCCGCGAAAGGACGAAAGAAGGCGGTGCGATCTCCATGGCGCTGGCCAAAGCCGATATCCAGACACTGGAGATGCGGCAGGAGGGGCAGTCACTCGAAGACTACTACTTCCGTCTGACAGGAGGTGCGAAAAATGCTTAATATTTTCCGTATGCATATGTACCGTGTCTCAAAAGCAAAATCCACGATCGTTCTTCTGATCGTTATGATCGCCTGCCTCTTTATCCGCTTCGGTCTGGCACATCTAGTCTTCGATGATCCGCTGAATCTCGAGTTTGTGAGTGTGTTTGCGAGCGGAAACTCGCAGAGCAGCGCACTTACTCCGTCTCAAGTAAACACCTGGTGCATCCAGGCAAGCAACTCTCTGATCATCTGCCTGACGATCTTTTCCGTAATTTTCGCCAACTGCGATTTTACACGAGGCTTTGCTAAGAATACTTATTCCTTATATAAATCGAGAACACCGCTGGTCATGGGCAAGTGGGCCTCCCTGATGACCTGTATTACTGCTGTCTATGTCGTTTTCTCTTTCTTTTCCCTGGCATTCTGCGCACTTCTGCTGCCTGCTTTTGAGTCGAAAAGATGGGGCGAGTATATCAGAGGATGGATCGTTCTTTATATTTTGTTGATCTCTATGATGACGCTGGTATTCTTTATCACGAATAGATTCAAGAGTCCTGCCGGCGGCATGGTTATCGGCATTCTGATCGCAACCGGTACATTTCAGACGGTGGAAAGACTGATCGATGTCCTGATCGCAAGAGCAAGCGGAGAGAGTCTCCTTGATGCTTTTGCCGGAAAAGGAAACGCATTCCGACTCTCGGACTACTGCCTGGATAATGTTTATATTTCTTATAGTCCTTCTATGGGTACGGGCGATACGGTGAGAACAGTGCTGGTTGCGCTGGTATATGGCGGCCTGGCACTTTTCCTGGCGGTATGGCTGTCGAAAAAACAGGACGTCCGCTGCTGACCTGAAAATACATAAAAGCCTGAAATATAAGCGCTTCCTGGATTCCCCGGAGGCGCTTAACTTTTTCTTTAACATTTCTTTTCCATTCTTAACTTCTTCTTGGCGATTGATTAGGAATTGTTTTCTAAAATGAATTCGTAAGCACAAGGAGGAGTCAAAAAATGGATTACATTCTAACCACAAATGAATTGACCAAGACGTACGGTAAGTACAATGCAGCCAATGAAGTATCCATCCACGTCGAGCGTGGCGGGATCTATGGCCTGATCGGCAGAAACGGTGCCGGTAAAACAACATTAATGAAAATGATCGGAGGTCTTTCCCGTCCGACAAGAGGATCTTTTGAGATCCATGGCAGGAACGGCGAGACAACAAAGCAGATGATGCCGAAGGTCGGTATCCTGATCGAAGCCCCCGGTCTTTACCCGAATATGACAGCGATGCAGAACCTGACCACAAAGGCCATCGCTCTGGGGATCAACGATAAGAAGTATCTGAAAGGCCTTCTTGAGGAAGTCGGTCTTTCCAACACCGGAAAGAAAAAAGCGAAGCAGTTCTCTCTCGGCATGAAGCAGCGCCTCGGTATCGCGATGGCACTGGTCAATAAGCCGGAGCTCCTGATCCTCGATGAGCCGATCAACGGCCTCGATCCTCAGGGTATCGCGGAAATGAGATCGATCCTTCATCACCTCTGCTATGACAAAGGCATCACGATCCTGATCTCCAGCCACATCCTCGATGAACTTGCCAAGGTTGCTACACAGTACGGCATTATCCATGAGGGAAGACTCCTGGAAGAAGAAACGAAGGAAGAACTTTTCAGCAAGTGCTGCGAGAGACTCGAGCTTAAGACAAATGATATCAGCAGGACCCTCGAAGTTCTCAATATGATGGGATTCTCCAAGATGGAAGTCAAAGATGACTCGATCAATATCTATGAGCGCCTGAACGAAGGCGGCGCGATCACCATCGCCCTGGCAAAAGAGAATATCCAGACCAATGAGATCGCGGTCAAGACCGACGCTCTCGAAGACTACTACTTCCAGCTGACAGGAGGAAACAAAAATGTTTAATCTGATTAAAATGAATCTGTACCGTATGAGACATGCGGTATCCACATGGGTGATCGCAATCGTCACCATCGTCTTTGCTTTTATGCAGTTTGGATCACTGAAACTTCTTCTGGATGATCCGTTCCATATGTTTGATGCCGGCGAAGGCGCCGAAATGCTCGGATTTTCTACTGTAGGCGGCGAGCATATTATTACCACGCTGCTTCACAACTCCAACATCCTGATCATCGCAGCTGTTTTCGTAGTGCTTTTCGCAAATGCGGAGCATAAGAGTGGCTTTGATAAGAACCTGATCGGTATTACGAACCATAAGTGGAAGCATGCGCTTGCCAGATGGATCTCTGCCGTGATCGGTATGACATGCATCCTCGCGATCGGATTTGTCGTTCTTTTCGGCCTGTGCGCGCTCTTCATGAATTCTTTCTCTTTCGGAAGTGCAGCAGCAATGCTCAAGAGTGCAGGATTCCTTTACCTCGGCATGGTTACCTTCAGCGCGATCTTCTTCTTCTTCACGACACTCTTTAAGAGCTCTGCCGGCGGCATCGTAGCTTCCCTGGTCATCTCCCTGGGTATCCTGAACCTGATCGAGCAGCTTCTTGACCTCGCAGTCAATAAGATCTTCTCCCATCCGGCATATGTTCCGTCAGATTTCTTCTTTGACAATGCCTATATGACTTTTGATGCTTCCGGTGCCGGAATGAAGGCTGGTCTGGTATTTGTGGCGATCTGTCTGGTATATTTGGCCCTTTCTGTAGGAGGCAGCATGCTTCTCCAGCAGAAGAGAGACGTAAGATGATTAACTTTTTGCAGGATCTTTCTAACATAATACCCTCTTTAGCTTGGAATAGAACCGGCCCGTTTTCGGACCGCGTTCTATTTCCAACTTTTACAGAATGATTTATAATGAGGCGTAATGGCAATCACGGAGGTTCGCTTTGGAATACTTACTGGAGACGGATAATATCACAAAAAGATATGGCAAGATCACCGCAGTCGATCACGTAAATATCCACCTGAAAAAGGGAGAGATCTACGGACTGATCGGAAGAAACGGCGCAGGCAAGACGACGCTTCTTAAGATGCTTGCCGGTCTTGCCAAGCCGTCGGAAGGCAGTTACAGCATTTTCGGCGAATCGGAAAAAGAGACAGCGAGACTTCGTGACCGTATCGGTGTGCTGATCGAAAGCCCCGGACTCTATCCGAATATGACTGCGTTCGAGAACATGAAGATTAAGTCGCTTATGCTCGGAATGAATGACGATTCTTTTCTCAAAGAACTTCTTACCGATGTCGGTCTGGACAGCAGAACGGAGAAACTGAAGGTCAAACAGTTTTCCCTCGGTATGAAGCAGCGTCTCGGAATCGCGATGACGCTTGTAGGACACCCGGATCTTCTTCTGCTGGATGAGCCGATCAACGGCCTTGATCCGCAGGGTATCGTGGAGATCCGTGAACTGATCGCCAGACTCAGCAAAGAAAGAAATATCACGATCCTGATCTCTTCCCATATTCTGGAAGAGTTATCGAAGATATCCACAAGATACGGAATACTGCATAACGGGCAGATGATCGATGAGTTTACCCATAGCGAGCTTCTCAAGCGATGCAGTGAGCGTATCGAGCTGCGCCCGAGTGATGCGACAAAAGCAGTCACCGTGATCGAGAAAATGGGCATCACAGAGTATAAGGTGCTGGATAAGAGCGTCATACAGATCTTCGAGCGTCTGGAAGACAGCGGCGAGATCGTACTGGAACTCGCAAAGAACAATATCAAGACTTTAGGCATCGCCGTGAAGAATGAAGCCCTCGAAGACTATTATCTTTCCCTCACCGGCGGCGCAAACAAACGGGAAGAGAACGGGAAGGAATAAGTATGATTTTTCTGGTGCTGATCCTGGCTATATTTTCTATTTCTCTTCTGATCGCGCTGATCCATTACCGCTCACAGATCAGGAAGAACTGTCATCAGCTGGAAGTCATGCAGAAGCATTCTTCCAATCAGCGCCTGACCTCGGAAGTGCCGTATAAGGAAGTCAAAGAACTCGTACAGCGTATCAATGATATCTGTAATCAGTATCAGGATGATAAGATCACTCTGGAAAGGAATGAGACGAACCTTAAGGAAGCGATCGCCAATCTCTCCCACGATATCCGTACGCCGCTTACCTCTCTGGATGGATATGTACAGCTGCTGGTCATGAGTGATTCTGCCGAAGAAAAAGATCACTATCTTCAGATCATCCAGAACCGTATCTCCAGCCTCAAGGAGCTTCTGGAGGAACTCTTTACCTATACGAAGATGCAGGACCAGCACTATGAGCTTACCGTCGTTCCGATGGATGGACGGCAGTGCATCTGTGAGACGGTGCTGGCCTTCTACGAGGATTTCGAGAAACGCGGACTTACTCCGGAGGTCAACTTCTGTGAAGAGGATCTCCCGATCGTGGCCAATGAGGTCGCGCTGCGGCGAGTGATCCAGAACCTGGTAAAAAATGCCCTCGTCCACGGTGTGAGCAGAATCGGGCTGTCGCTGGAAAAATCCGACGGAAAGCTTCATTTTTCCTGCTTTAACGATAAGAAAGCGGATGAGATCATCGACGTGGAACAGATCTTCGAGCGCTTCTATAAGGGAGATAAGGCGAGAACTTCGACCTCAACAGGCCTAGGACTTGCGATAGCCAAGGGTCTGATCGAGCGTATGCATGGAAGTATTTCCGCAGAAGTGAAAGATGAGATGTTCGTGATCGATATCTTCCTGCCTCTTCAGGAAAAAGGATGAAATGTTTAGAATTGCCCATTGACAAGTTCAGGTCTTGGGACTAAAATACATCATGCTGTGCAAACGGCAATCATATTTGCGCCCGTAGCTCAACTGGATAGAGTGTCTGACTACGGATCAGAAGGTTGTGGATTCGATCTCTGCCGGGCGCGCCAGATAAGGGAACTGCCTAAAAAGGCAGTTCTTTTTTTGCCTTTTGTCCCGGGATAGTGCTTTTCGAAAGGGACATGACGGCGCTTAAGAAAATATGATTGAATTACTGGAACTTCTGTGATAAAATACCTGTTCGTGTGACTATAATTCATTATTATATGGAGGAGATAGATATGTCGTCTGTTGAGAAGAAGGATAACAATATTGTCGTTATCTCACTGGAAGCATCCGCCGAAGAATTTAAGGACGCGCTTCAGAAGTCCTTTAACAAGAATAAGAATCGTTTTCAGATCCCGGGTTTCCGTAAGGGTAAAGCTCCTTTTAACCTGGTAAAGCAGTACTATGGCGAGGGCGTACTCTATGATGACGCGATCGACTACGTCGTAAATCCTGCATATACAGCAGCAATTAAAGAGCATGACCTGAAGGTCGTATCCCGTCCGGAGCTTGATATCCAGGAGATCGGTGACGACAAAGGCATCAAATATACCATCACAGTAACCGTGAAGCCGGAAGTTGAGCTCGGCCAGTACGAGGGCGTCGAGGCTGAATACCGTTTCAATGCTCCGTCTGATGAGACTGTAGAAGCTGAGCTGAAGCGTCTGCAGGACAGAAACGGCCGTATGGTTCCGGTAGAAGGACGTGCGGTTGAGAACGGCGATACAGTAACGATCGACTACGAAGGTTTCGTTGACGGTGTCGCTTTTGAAGGCGGTAAGGATGAAGGCCACGATCTGAAGATCGGTTCCAACTCCTTTATCCCGGGCTTCGAAGAGCAGCTGATCGGTCATAACATCGACGAAGAGTTCCCGATCACCGTTACTTTCCCGGAAGATTATCACGCGGAGAACCTCAAGGGTAAGGAAGCTACCTTCCAGATCAAGCTCCACGCGATCAAGGTAAAAGAGCTGCCGGAGCTCGATGATGATTTCGCAAAGGACGTCAGCGAGTTTGATACTCTCGATGAGTACAAGGCAGATATCTTAAAGACACAGAAGGAGCAGGCTGAGAAGTCCGCTCAGGATCGTTTCGAGAATGAAGTAGTAAGAGTAGTTACCGAGAATGCCAAGGTAGATATTCCGGAGTGCATGGTAGATACTGAGATCGACAGCATGATCGACGAGCAGAACTATCGTATGCGTTCCCAGGGCCTGGACCTCGATATGTACCTCAAGTACATGGGTCAGACCATGGAAGAGTATCGTGCAGGTATCCGCACCATGGCGGAGACCCGCGTAAGAACACAGCTCGTTCTCGAGGCTTGCGGTAAGGCAATGAACATCGAAGCTACTGACGCTGATGTTGAAGAAGAAGCAGAGAAGATCTCCGCTCAGTACGGTATGAAGAAGGAAGACTTCATGGCTCGTATCAAGGACAACGATGCATTCATCCGTGAGAGCATCGTTGGCAGAAAGACAGTTGAGGCCCTCGCTGAGAAGGCAGTAAAGACTGAGCCGAAGGAAGAAGAGAAGAAGGAAGAAAAGACTGAAGAGTAATTCTTCTTTCTCCTGAATGAATGAACCACGAGAGGCAGTCTCATTTGAGACTGCCTTTTTGTTATAATGTTTTTCGAGATATGATCCTTGAAGCAGATCATACCGCTTCGAGACAGTATTCAGAAAAATGAAAAAAATTTTCAGACCACCGCGAACATTTCTCATCTGTCATGTGTCTATAGGACAGATGCGGACAAAGGAGGCAAATTCAGATGACCGAAAAAGAACTCGAAAAGATCTATAATGAAGCCTACCGCGCGGTGTACTGGACAGCATTTTCTCTTCTTAAGAATGAAGATGATGCACAGGACATCGTTCAGGATACGTTTATTGCCCTGATCAATTCCTATGACAGCATCAAGGACAAGGATAAGATCCTGCCATGGCTGAAAAAGGTCGCCGCCAACAGATCTCTGAATCGTCTTACGAGGACGAAGACGGACAATGTGGAGGACGAGTTCTTCGACACAGTCGAGACGGTTCCCGAGGATTTTCTGCCTGATTCACTTGTCGAATCAGCTGAGACGCGCAGGATCATCATGGATATCATTGAAAAATCGTTATCCGAAGACATCAGAAGGACACTTATCCTGTTCTATTTTGATGAGATGAGTACAAAGGAAATTGCGGAAATACTTGGTGTTCCGGATGGAACTGTCCGCCGCCGTCTGAATTTTGCCAGAAACAAAATCAAGAAGGAGGTCGAAAAGTATGAAGAAGATAATGACACGAAACTGTTTATGGTCGTACCATTCTTAACAAGTCTGTTTACCAAAGAAGCAGAGCAGGTTCCCTTTAAGACGATGCCAGCTTCACTTACAACTGCCCTGTCCGCATCTACAAAGGCTCTCACTGAAGGAGCCGCGACAAAATCTGCTGCAACTGCAGCCGCGAAAGGAACAGGGATTATGACAAGCAAATTTCTAATTGGAGGTATAGCTGCTGTTGTACTTATCGGTGCGACAACCGCAGGGATCCTCATACTTACAAATCAGAAGAAAGAGACCGAACCGACGAAGATTTCTGATGTTCGGGACGAAGATGCATCGGAGGAGATCGGACTGAACCAGAGTGACTCGGAAGAGAAAGAAAGCCAGAGCGATACGGTAGCATCGTCTTCTGACGACGCTCCGGAAACCAAGGGAACAGTCGATCCCAATTCGAATGTTCTCATGAAATCCCCGGTAGTAAACGGGTACCCGATCGATGTGCCATGTACGATCGGAGATCTTAAGTCGAAAGGATTTGAGATCGATGAAGTCGTCGATGGCGAAATGGTATGCATGGTATATGACCAGCCCGACAACTACTACGCACTGAATTGCTACCTGGAAGAACCTGCGGGGGATCAGGCTAATGTCAGTGATGACACACGAGTCGCCGCCATCGAACTGTTCATTATCGGAACAGACCTGGATTTCTACGGCCTGGAATTGGGCATGTATGAAGAAGATTTCAAATCGGTCATGGGAACACCGTATGCTATCGCAGGAAGAACCGTCGATCACGGACGATACTACTATTACCTGGGACTGGGCGATGTGATCTACGAATTCTATTGTTCTGAACTTACAGAGGATCCGACTAAGCCGGAGCTTGTTTCCATAAGATTAGGAACACAAGGACATATGTATTCGAAGACCAGACTGGCAGATGTCACATAATGCCGGGAGACAGTGCTTTTCACACACAGAATAGGAGATAAATATGAATAACTTTAAAAAGATAGCAGCCATGATCATGGCAGGGTTAGTAATGCTCGCATTTGCGGGTTGCGGAAAGAAAACAGAAGAAAAATCAAAGGCTCCTTCCTCGGAGAAAAAATACGAATCTAAAGATTCCGGTTCTTCCAAAAGCAGCGTTGCTTCCACCGTAACTTGGGTAAAAAAGACTGATGCATATGAAAAAACAATTACCGTCAATTTTGATGAAGATGAGCTGATCATAGATGGTAAGGTAGTAACAGTTTATGTTAAAGAGAATGATGCTTTGAACGAGTATAAATATGTTGAAGAAGCACTTCAGGGAGGTTCTATACTTGATGCTAAACTGGAGAATAAAACGATTACACAGATATTTGATATTAATAGTGATACGTTATCCGGCGTCAGTTTTTCTAAAACATCCAGAAACAAGACCAATTATAAAAGATATGTTGAAAACTTAGGTTTTATAAGCACAGATTCCCCGGAAACACATTGAGAATAAGGAGTTTATAAAATGAGATATTTGAAAAAAGTTATGAGCGTAGCATTGGCAGGGATCCTGGCACTTGGACTGTGTTCCTGCGGTAAAAAATCCAAAAGCGGAAAATCGGCAGAACTTACCGTGAAGAAAGGGGATACAGTAACATTCGGATCCTATGGCGGGAAAAAGATCGAGTGGATCGTGCTGGATACCGGCGATAATGGAGCCCTGATCATCTCGAAGGAAGGCCTCGATGCAAAACAAGTCGATGATCAAGCGGAGATGATAGAGTATCTCTGGGAAGACTGTGATCTTAGGGCATGGCTGAATGGTGAATTCTATGATAAGTCTTTCAGTGATGATGAGAAGCTAAAAATCAATAAGTCGACCGTCAAATTCGAGAAGTGCCCGGAAGAATATGCGTTTGCCAGTGATGGAAAGGATGTTGAAGACTACGTGTTCCTTCTTAGTTACAGCGAAGCAGAGAAGTATTTTAAGTCCGACTCGGACAGAAAGTGCCCGATCTCTGAAACGGCGAAGAATAACGGAGGAAAAGAACTCGGCGGCTATTGCCGGTGGTGGCTTCGTACAAACGCAGTATACAAGAATTCTTTTATAATCGTGGAAAGTGACGGGTCATATCGGACAAATAGCGGGACTTCCGGAAACCAGACGGAGGTCTGTGTCCGGCCGGCCATGTGGGTCACGATCTAAATTGAAAAGGATTCGTAACATAAAAGGGGCCTTCTCTGATTGAAAGAAAAAAGCAAGTCGGGTAACATGATATAAGAATAGTTATGCGAAGCGGCTTTTTCGCATCGGTATGAGAGGTATGTATGAGTAAAGACGATGTACTGGATTTTGATGGTATCATCCACTGTTCATTCTGTGGTAAAGGGGAAAATGAAGTCTCCCGTATGCTGGCGGGCCCGCCGGGTATCTATATCTGTAATGAGTGTGTGATGATCTGTGAGTCTATCCTTGCGGAAGACGAAGTCGGAATCAAATCCACAAAAGGCACCGGCACAGGTCCGAAGGATCATCTGCCGACTCCTTCCGAGCTGAAGGCAGCGCTCGACGAGTATGTTATCGGTCAGGAACAGGCGAAGAAGGCGCTTTCCGTCGCTGTATATAACCACTATAAGCGTGTATTCTCGAAGTTTAATACGACAGACGATATCGAACTGACGAAGAGTAATATCCTTCTGATCGGACCGACCGGATGCGGTAAGACACTTCTGGCACAGACACTGGCCCGTGCACTGAATGTGCCGTTTGCGATCGCGGATGCAACTACGCTCACGGAAGCAGGCTACGTCGGTGAGGATGTTGAGAATATCCTTCTGAAGCTTCTGCAGGCAGCGGACTATAACGTCGAGTCGGCTCAGAGAGGTATCATCTATATCGATGAGATCGATAAGATCACGAAGAAGTCAGAGAACCCCTCGATCACGAGAGATGTCAGCGGTGAAGGCGTTCAGCAGGCACTCCTGAAGATCCTCGAGAGCACGGTGGCGAATGTTCCTCCGCAAGGCGGAAGAAAACACCCGCATCAGGAGTTCATCCAGATCGATACAACGAATATCCTGTTTATCTGCGGCGGTGCTTTTGACGGACTGGAAAAGATCATCGAGCAGCGCGTAGGTAAGAAGAACTTCGGATTTGGCGCCGAGATCGTTTCCCAGCAGGAAAAGCAGGCCGGAGAGTGGCTGTCTCAGCTCGTACCGCAGGACCTCATGAAGTTCGGTCTTATCCCTGAGTTTATCGGACGTGTTCCGATCAACGTCACACTGGACGGACTTGATGAAGAAGCTCTGATCCGTATCCTCCGAGAGCCGAAGAATGCTCTTCTGAAGCAGTACTGGAAGATGCTGAAGATGGATGGCGTCGAGCTGGAATTCGACGACGATGCCGTTACGGAGATCGCGAAGAAAGCCATCGAGAGAAAGACCGGTGCGCGAGGACTTCGTGCGATCCTCGAAGATCTGATGCTGGATATCATGTACGATGTACCTTCCCAGCAGGATGCTGTTAAGTGTATCGTGCATAAGGAATGCGTCACGGAGGGAACCACTCCGGAACTTATCAAGGGCGCAAAGCCGAAGAAGTCCAGATCGAGAAGCGGAAGCGAAAAGACCGAGGAAAAGGGTGCATAATACTTGCCCGGACTAAAGGACGGTTGACCTATGGCGAAGAAATTAAGAGAGCTCATAGAGGAAGCGGAAGCATTTATATCTGAATACGATCAGGTCCTCCAAAAAGGCGGGACCGGTGATAAAAGCAGGCTTTTAAGCCTGCTTTCGTATATGAACAGGTGGCTCCTCTATATGCAGCATGAGCGGCTGATCCATCTGATCGTAACAGTGCTTTTCGCGCTGGCAATGCTGATCGTATTCGGCGTATTTGTCCTGTCGGGAGCGATGTACATTCTGGCACTTCTGGCTCTGATCCTGGTGCTTCTTGTTCCTTATATCGTGCATTACTTCCACCTGGAAAACGGTGTGCAGAAAATGTATACTCTGATTGATGAACTTGAAAAACGAAAGGGGCAGTGACTATGGCAAACGGTAAGTATTATATCTGCCTGGACATCGGCGGAACGAAGGTCCTGGGCGTTATCTTCAACAGTAAGCGCGAGATCGTATACCGCGTGAAGAAAAAGACGAAAGCCGGCGGAGATGATTCGCAGAATATCGAGAATACGATCATTTCTCTTGTGGAGCAGCTGATCTCGGAATATAAGATCACCATCAAAGATGTGGCGGCCATCGCGGCAGGTGCCCCGGGCGTGATCAATATCGAAAAGGGAATAGTGCTTTTCTCGCCGAATCTTCCTTGGAAAAACTATGAGATCAAAAAGGCGATCGAAAAGAAATTCAAAGTACCTTTCTTCATCGGAAACGACGTCAATGTCGGCGTATATGGCGAGTGGAAATACGGCGCGGCCAAGGGACTTACCCAGGTGGTCGGACTCTTCGTCGGCACCGGAATGGGCGCGGGATTGATCCTCGACGGCAAGCTCTATACCGGACATCTGGATAAAGGCGCGGAGTGCGGGCATATGGTTCTTGATCCGGAAGGCCCGAAGTGCAACTGCGGACAGAGAGGCTGCCTCGAAGCATTCTCCAGTAAGCAGGGTATCTCGGACTATATCCGCACACAGGCGGAAAGAGGAAGAACCACATCGATGGCCAAAGCCGTATCAAAGGGTGTCTTTAAGAGTAAAGCGCTGAAGGCTTCCTATGATGAGGGGGATGAGGTCACGATCGAAGCCATCGACCGTGCGTGCCATTATCTTGCGATCGGATGCGGCAACCTGATCAACACATTCAGCCCGGAGATGATCGTGCTCGGCGGCGGTGTCATGGAAGCCATGGGAAATGTTTTTCTCGAGAAAGTGCTTAAGGAAGTGGACCGCTACTGCATGCCGTCGATCCGCGACACGGTAACGATCAAGGCCGCCGCTCTGGGTGACGACTCGATCCTTTACGGTGCACTGGCAATGATCGATGAGATGCTGAAGAATTAACCGTTCTTCTTATTATATCGGACAGATTCATATCGGGAGGTCAGTTCAGAGATGGACGGATCTCCCATTTCTTTGATCTGTTCCTCGATCTGGCGTGGTGAAGAAGCCTTTTTGACGGTGATACCCTTCCGGATGGCACGGGTAACAGTGTTATAGTACTGTTTTCGGATCTTAGCCTCGTAACCTTCTCCGAAATCCATATGACGGGCAGAGGCTTTCTTCGCCTTCGGAACATCCTCGATGATGTCGATCACGGCTTTGTTCTCGATGACTTTCTCGGTGTCTTCCGCCAGGCGGAAACGCTTGATCAGGCGGCGGATCGTGTTGATGAGAATGAAGAAGAAGAAAAGTGCGATCGCAACGATCAGGATGACCGTGATGATCACGGAAGCCTCGGACGGCTCATAATCCTCGGCATCCGGCTGGATCAGCTCGGCGCCGTGGTTGCTGTACTCGCTACTGCCGCCATGGATCCATTTATCAAAAAGCTGAATGAGGTATCCGAAGAAGGTAAAGATGGCGCCGATGATATGCGAGACGATCGAAGAGATCGTGTCGATCGGCATACAAAGAAGCAGGAGCAGGGAAAACATAATACCGCCGAAGATCAGGACGATAGAGTAGTGGTTCTGATTCTTCATGTCCTTGATCGGCTGGGTCGATGAGTGGAGATTGTGATAGTACTTGGTGTCAAAGACATCCAGCTGTCTGGCGGCGAAGTGAAGAACGACGAGCATGATCGAATCTAAAAGCACGTAGAATGTTTTGTCTGTTGATCCCATGATAAGAAGAGTGAAAAGAAGGACTGTGTGTACCGACAAAAGCACGACCAGATTATCGAACAGAATGTGCTTCGTTTTCTTCGAGTAGCGGTATGTCAGGGAATGGATAAATAGCGAAAATGCACATATCCCGAGGAAAACAGTCGCTCCTAGAGCTTCGGAAGTTCCCTCCAGAACCAGATAATAAAGAATGGTCAGGTAGATGGCTCCTGCGATAAGGTGGGATAAGATCATCAGCGGCTGGGCGATACGAAGCCTTCGGATGAATACGAATGCCACGCTTAAGAAGCAAAGAGAGCAAAGATGATTATAGGAGAGTTCGGAAACCGTAAAGTACACAAGACCGATGACACCTACGGAGATAATGGAAAAACAGACCATAAGCGAACTCATGATCTCTATGACGAGATAATCCATTACTAGACGGCGCTTCTTCGTATTACCGGTCATTTCCTTTTACCTCCCATCTCATAAAATCAGATCGGAGCTCGGATTCCATCTCGGGCATCGCAGTCGTACGATAGCATGGCCAGACCCATAGCAGGGACGGGCGCTTCCGCTTCAGGTTAAGAAGTACCGGACGGAAAGTGGCATCGTATTTCGGGGAGATCACGACGATATAGTCATTTGCTCCCGTGCTGGAAAGATATTCATCGATAAGATCGGAAAACGGGACGACTCCTGCAGTAAGGTCGATCCTGGCAAGGGCCAGACCTCTTCTTATATTATCTCCGTTTTCCGCGGCGAGCGCATCGATAACGGGGTTGCCGGTGATCGCATCTCTTCCGTTTGTGAAGATCTGTGACGGGATCCCGGCGGAGTTCAGTTCATATGCATACGAGTAGGCAAGGCTGATGGATTTTTCCAAAAGTGCAACAGATTCCTTGATGTTATAGAATTCGAGATTCAGAAAGATCGATACCTGGCGGGTGGAGGTGGATGCATTCTGGTTGACCATGAAATCACCGGCTTTGGCGGTTGCTGTCCAGTTGATCGACCGCATCGGATCCCATGGCTGGTATTCGCGGATACCGGCAAAGGAGAAGGGGTCCGTAAGAAGTGTTCTTCTTTGCTGAATATCGCTGAAGGTGATCGAAAGAAGTGTCTGAAGGTCCGGAAGCGGGATCAGCTCGGGAAGGATCGTGATACTGGCATCATTATCAAATGTGCGCGTGATCTTCTCCATCAGAAGGATATCGGAAGTAGTAAGGTTGACACGGACGAATGAGTAATAGCCGCGTCTGGCACACTTGACCTTGATACGTCTGGTGTGGCGGGAGTTTGGCTTCATCGTGAGCATGTCTTCACGATACACGAGATCCGACAGGGTCGAGTTCGTCATATCAAGAAATTCCAGCGAGGTCGGTGATTCGAACTTAAGAAGAACGAAGGGAAGAGGAAGCCTCTTATTATTCTCGGCAACTTCGATAACTTCGATGACTTCGCCGAAGGAGGCAACAGGCTTGGAAAAGGTCACGCGAAGAGTGAGATCGTCCAGCGCATGAGTGCGGTAGAAGATCAGTTCTGCAATTGCCAGAATGGCTAGAATTACTAGAAAAACGATCAGTTTCATCGGTTGGAAAAATCTTCTGTGGGGCAGGCGACCTGTTCCAAAATGGAGGAGATCACCGAGGCTGCGTGGTCGTGATGTGTCTGTATTCCGCCATCTCTGGAGATCGTGCCGGATGCGTGCATGGAAAGACGGTGGGCAAGAACAGGAACCGCAAGTTCCCGAATATCATCCGGAGTAACAAAGGTTCTGCCGGAGAGAAGGGCAAGTGCTTTTGCAGCGGAAACAAGGGCCAGAAGTGCACGCGGGCTCGCGCCGATGCGTACTTCCTGAGATGTTCTGGTAGCTTCGACGATAGATGTCGCGTAATCATAAACACAGTCCGCGACATATACTTCAGCGGCTTCTTTCTGCATGGAAAGAAGCTCGTCCGGAGTGGCAACGGCACTCAGCGTAGTCAGAGGATCCGAAGTGGCAAAACGCTTCAGGATCTCGATGCTCTCCTCGTGCGTCGGGTACTCCATGGAGAGCATCATCAGGAAACGGTCCAGCTGGGCTTCCGGAAGGGAGAAAGTTCCCTGGGATTCGATCGGGTTCTGCGTCGCAATGACGAGAAATGGCGGTGGAAGAAGCCGTGTCTCACCATCGACGGTGACCTGCTTTTCTTCCATACATTCGAGAAGAGAGGACTGTGTTCTGGCAGTGGCGCGGTTGATCTCGTCGGCGAGAAGGATATTGGTAAAGATCGGTCCCTCGCGGAAGACGAACTGATCGGCACTTCGATCGAAATAGTGAATACCGGTAAGATCGGAGGGAAGAAGATCGATCGTAAACTGAACACGCTTAAACTTAAGATCCAGAGACTGGGCCAGAGCCCTTGCCGTCTTTGTCTTGCCGGTGCCCGGAACATCCTCGAGAAGGACATGACCTCCGACAAGAAGCGCAACCATAAGAAGCTTGATCTGTTTGTCTTTGCCTACGATGACCTGATTTACATTGCTGATGATTTTTGAAGCGACGGTATAGGCCGCTGTCTGCTCACTGACTGCCATACAAACCTCCGGATAACGCTACAGATTACTGGTTACTGTAGTTGTTTTGAGCGCTGTGATATATCACTATAGTAAGATTAATGACATAAAATCCAACGTTTTTTCTTATTATACTTTATATTAGGCACTTTGTCAGTTGACACTTTAACCCTTGAAAACTATTATAATAAGACCGATATTATGGACTAATTGTGTAGAAAATCGGTATGAAACGTTTTAGGAGGGATCAATATGACAGATCAGCTGCGTCAGATCGGTGAACGTATTGCTGCACTTCGCGAGATCGAAGAGATCGATGTGAAGACCATGGCTGCAAGATGCGAAATGTCCGAAGAGGACTACATTCTTTATGAAGAAGGAAAGAAAGATTTTTCCGTCTCTTTTCTCAATAATGTCGCGGTAATCCTGGGCGTCGATATGGTAGATCTTATGGTCGGCGACTCGCCGAAACTCTCTATGGCGTGTGTCGTCCGCAAGGGCGAGGGATTTGAAATTGACCGCCGTGCGGCATACAACTATAAACATTTAGCATTCACATTTAGAAAAAAGATCGCGGAGCCGTTTTATGTAACGGTAGAACCGAATGATATCGAGAAGCCTACCCAGCATGCACATGAGGGTCAGGAATTTGACTACGTACTCGAGGGCTCGATGACTTTCTTCATCGGAGATATCGTCTATGAGCTGAACGAAGGCGACAGTGTGTACTTCAATTCCGATTTACCGCATGCTATGAAGGCAACGAACGGAAAACCGTGTAAATTTCTGGCGATCGTAATGAAAGGGGATATTTGATCCGTGGCCATATATGAAGAATTTGTGGGTAGAAACAGAGATGATTTCGTTACCCTCGATGATCTGCAAAAGAACTATAAAGTAACGTATCCGGAGACATTTAACTTCGCATACGATGTAATGGATAAGATCGCAGAGAGAACACCGGACAAGCCGGCGATCCTCTGGGTCAGCAAGCACAACGAAGAGAAGAGATTCACTTTCGGCGATGTCAGAAAGTATTCCAATATGACTGCCAACTTCTTTAAGAGCCAGGGCATCAAGAAGGGCGACCGCGTCCTCCTGGTACTGAAGAGAGGCTACCAGTTCTGGTTCTCAGTGCTGGCACTTCATAAGATCGGCGCCGTAACCGTTATGGCGACCAACCAGCTGATGGCGAAAGACTATGTCTATCGTGTCAACAGTGCGCATATCAAGATGGCGGTCATCACCGGTGATGACGACTGCACCGAGAGATTCGATGAGGATCAGGATCAGTACGATCACGAGGTCATCCGCTGCGTAACCTGGGGCAAGAAGAAGGACGGATGGATCGACTTCGATGCCGAGGTTGCCAAGCAGAGCGATGAGTGGACACGTCCGACCGGCGCAGAGGGTACGGTAGCGACCGACCCGATGCTGATGTGCTTTAGTTCCGGTACGACAGGTTACCCGAAGATGGTTCTTCACGACCATACACTGCCGCTCGGTCACCTCTTTACAGGTGTATTCTGGCACAGAGTTGAAGATGGAAAGCTCCACTTCACGATCTCTGATACCGGCTGGATGAAGTGCATGTGGGGTAAGTTCTACGGACAGTGGTTCGGAGAAGCGACCCTCTTCATCTACGATTTCGATAAGTTCAACGGCGCAGATATCCTTAAGAAGATCTGTGACTATAAGATCACGACTTTCTGTGCACCGCCGACGATGTACCGCTTCATGATCAAGGAGAGCTTCGAGGGATATGATTTCAGTAATCTCAAGCACTGCTGCACGGCAGGTGAGGCCTTGAACCCAGAAGTTTATAACCAGTGGCTGAAGAATACCGGCTGCAAGATCTACGAGGGATTCGGCCAGTCTGAGACCTCTGTTGTCTGCGGCACATATTTCCCGTGGGTACTGCCGAGAACCGGTTCCATGGGCTATCCGGTACCGGGCTTCCACGTAGCAGTTGTTGATCCGGACGGAAATGAGTGCCCGACAGGTGTGACCGGCGAGATCTGCATCAGAACTTCCGAAGAGTACGGCGGACGTCCGGTAGGACTTCTCCTTCGTTATGAGGAAAATCCGGAGGCTATGGCAAAATCCTGGCATGACGGTCTTTATCACACGGGTGATACCGCATACCGTGATGAGCTTGGCTTCCTGTGGTACGTCGGACGTGTTGATGACGTTATCAAGTCTTCCGGTTACCGTATCGGACCTTTCGAGGTAGAAAGTGCCCTGATGGAGCATCCAGCGGTCCTTGAGTGCGCGGTCACCGGTGTCCCGGATCCGGTCAGAGGCTTTGCTGTTAAGGCGACCATCGTTCTGACCAAGGGATACGAGCCTTCCGAGGAACTGACAAAGACACTTCAGAACCATGTTAAGAAGACAACGGCACCGTACAAGTATCCGCGTGTCGTCGAGTACGTCGATGAACTTCCGAAGACTACATCCGGCAAGATCAAGCGTGCCGATATTAGAAAGAAAGATAGCGAAAAGCTGGAGGCAAAATAATGGGACGGACAGATAACATCAGTAAGGCTTTTGACCCGAAAGAGGCCGAGAGCAGACTTTATTCGGAGTGGATGAATAAAGGATATTTCAAGCCTTCGGGCGATACAACGAAGGATTCTTTCTGCATCGTTATGCCGCCGCCGAATATCACGGGTCAGCTCCACATGGGCCATGCCCTGGATAACACTCTTCAGGATATCCTCGTACGTTATAAGAGAATGAAGGGCTTTGATACCCTCTGGGTACCGGGTACGGACCATGCATCTATCGCTACCGAAGCAAGAATCGTTGCAACGATGAAGGAAGAGGGCCTGACCAAGGACGACCTCGGACGTGACAAGTTCCTCGAGCGTGCCTGGGAATGGAAGAAGCAGTACGGCGGACGTATCGTTGAGCAGCTCAAGAAGATCGGTTCTTCCTGTGACTGGGAACACGAAAGATTCACCATGGACGAAGGCTGC
>JAGCXQ010000035.1 GCA_017961235.1 Clostridiales bacterium
GATCGTCATGTACTACTGGTATAAGAAAAAGTGGTTCGGTAAATCCGTCGTGGATAAGAAAGATGCACTGGATCTTGACGAAGAGACAGAAGAATCACTTGAGCCTGTAGCGGATGTGGAACCGGCCGATTCAGAACTGTTAGTCGCTTCCGAACCGGAAGTAGATTCAGAGCCGATTGTAGCATCCGAACCGGTACCGGCAACGGGATCGGCGAGAGGTTAAAGATACATTTTCTGCTGCGTCTTATACATCCGGGAGTATAGGCCGTCCGACTGGTCGAGGAGTTCGCTGTGGGTGCCGCGTTCCACTATCTTCCCGTCATCGAATACCAGGATCTTGTCACAGATCTTGCAGGAGGCGAGGCGGTGGGAGATGAAAACGGCGGTCTTACTTTCCACCATCGAGTGAAACTGTTCATAGATGTCCTTCTCGGCGACAGGGTCGAGAGCTGCTGTCGGTTCATCGAGAATGAGGACCGGGGCATCTTTATAGAGGGCTCTGGCCATAGCGATCTTCTGCTGCTCGCCGCCCGACGGCTCGAAACCGCGCTGGTCGTAGTAGCGGAAAACCGGTGTCATAAGGCCCATCGGAAGAGAGTCCACTTTCTCCTTTAGACCGACTCGCGAAAGAAGCGGGGTCAGGTCCTCGTCGCTGACAGTTTCCGGACGGTCACAGATCAGGTTCTCTTTGATCGAGAAATTCAAAAGGCAGAAGTCCTGGAAAACGACGGAGAGGATCTTCATGTATTGCCCGTATTCATAATCGAGGATATTGACGCCGTTGATCAGGATCTCACCACCGGTACACTCGTAGAGACGGCAGAGAAGCTTGATGAAAGTGCTTTTGCCGGCGCCGTTTAAGCCGACGACCGACCAGTGTTCGCCGCTTCTTATCTCAGCATTGATGTTTTTCAGGGCATATTCTTTGGACCCGGGATAGCGGAAGGAGACATCGCGGAATTCGATGACGAAACCGGAAGAAAGATCCGGATATTGATCTCCTTTCTCGACATAGGTGTTACCTTCCACATAGCCGATATATTTTTCGGAATACCCGCAGAACTTCCGAAGGGCGAGGATCTGCTTCATGACAGTGTTCAGCGAAGTAACGATCACGGTGACCGCCGTAGATAACATGGTAAAATCACCGATGCCGATACTGCCGTCTATTACCATCAGGGCGAAGAGAAGATAGGTCAGCGCCGCGGTGACCGCGAGGTTGATCTTCGATCCGATGACGTATTTCAGGGATTTTCGGGCGTGTGTCTTATTGATCTTCGACTGCTCGTCGTTAAACTGATCGACCCGGTCGAGCATCATGTTCTTCGCATCAAAGAGACGGATGTCCTTCCCGTAACGGATATCCGAAAGCCCGTGAACGAGGTAATAGTATGCTCTGTCGGTGACGGCCAGACGCTGGATCTGCTCCATCTTCAGCTTGTTCAGTTTACTCTCGAAAAGGGCATTGATGGTGACATTGATGACGACAAGCAGAAGAGGAACCCAAGTATAACGGACGACCGTGACGGCGGAAAGGAGCATAACTACGATACTTCCGATCAGAAGCGCCATCGCGGTGAAAAGTCCCTTTACGCCGCCGGAATAGCCGGAATCGATACCTGTCCTGGCATCAGCCAGCTCATCCAGGGTCGCCTTATTCTCCGTGGTCTCATAGCGGAGCTCCATGCTCTTTTTACCGACACCTGCTTCCAGATGACGGTTCAGCCCCTCGTAATAGTCCTTTTCCAGCGTGATTCCGATAAAACAGCTCAGGGTGTTAAGAAGAAAATCCAGAAGGATCATAACAGATGCGATCCGGATGATGGTAGTGATATCCGAATTTCCCATGATCTCGTCGATCATCATCTTCGGCCCGAACATCTTGATCAGGGGAAGGCCGACCATGGTCAGGATCAAGATGACATAAAGAGGATAGAAACCTTTCTTATACTTCCGCATCGCGCGGGTGAAATAACGAATCGTGTAGGATCCTTTGGACTTAGTCTCTTTATTCGCTTTAGCGGAATCGCTTTTCTTCGTATCCTTACTCATTTTCGGAAGCTTCCTTTCTGTAGAGTTCTGCCTGTGTTTCATATAGGTCGTAGTATTTGCCTTTCTTCTTCATGAGTTCATCGTGAGAGCCGTATTCCACGAGGCGCGAATCCTCGAACAGCGCGACTTTCTGACAGAAGCGGGTAGAGGAGAGGCGGTGAGAGATAAATATTCCGGTCTTATCGCCGATCCAGTCATTGAAACTTCGGTAGAGCCGCTCTTCCGCCAGAGGATCCAGTGCGGAGGTAGGTTCGTCGAGAATGAGGACCGGGGCATCTTTATAAAGCGCACGTGCGAGGGCAAGCTTCTGTTTCTCGCCGCCGGAAAAATCGACACCGTCTTCTTCAAGAACTTTCAGGACCTGCGTCTTCCTGCCGTTTTCAAGTTTTTCGATCTTCTCCGAAAGACCGCAGCGCTCGAGACACTTACTGACCAGAGCTTCATCGGTGTCTCCTGCTTTTCTCATGGAGACATTTTCTTCCACGGTGAAGGGGTATTCTTCCACGTTCTGGAATACTGCGGAGAAGTACCGGAAAAGATCTTCTCTTTCCATACCGGCGCAGTCCTTTCCGCATATCGTGATTTTTCCTTCGGATGGCTTATAAAAGCCGGAAAGAAGCTTGATCAGGGTCGTTTTTCCAGCGCCGTTCAGGCCGACGATGGCTAAGCGCTGTCCGTAAGGGATGGAAAGCGAGACATGCTCGAGAGCATTTTTCTCCTGTCCTTCGTAACAGAAGGTGACGTCCTGAAACTCGAAATCCGGCTTTTCTTCCATCGGAGGAAACTCGGTTTTCTCTTTTTCCGGGATCTTATAGCTGTCGATAAAGGCACGGAAATCCTTCACTTCCAGGGACTGCTTCTTGATCTCTGTATATTCGGCGATGAAACTGTTTACTGCCGTAATAAAGATGTGGACGGAGGCGATATAGAGCGTAAACTCGGCAACTGTCAGGTTGTTCCTTGAAAGTTCATAGATGAGGAACGCATAGAGGCTGATCTCTTCCAGAAGAGATAGCGGCATAAGGATGGCCTGGCTTCTGAACCAGAGATTTCTCGAGATCCTGTATTTCTTATTGATATCGTCATTGATGCCGAGGTATTTCCCGTAGATCCAGTCCTTCATGTTATACACGCGGATCTCCTTGGCGGAGGTGAAGTGATTGGTCAGATATCCCATATTAAAGTGCTTCCGCCAGTAGGGCCCGAGGGCATCCCAGACCAGTTCCTTATCCTTTAGTTTCGTCTTATCTACCACGATGAAGGAAAGGATCAGAAGGATAAGAAGGATAACGATGAGAAGAGGATTCAGCCCCGAGATGAGGATGCCTGCCATCAGGATCTGAAGAGCGAGCGTGCCGCACTTGATGGAGGAATCCATCATGCCCTCGATGCTCTGGGTCTTGACGTTCATGACATTTCTGATCCGCTCATGCTCGTCCAGCACCTTCGGGTTTTCGAGGTTTGCGTACTCCATGGATGTCATGGTTTCCGTGAGCTCGCGCTTAAAGCGGATCAATGCATGCTTCATCTTGTAAGGGGAATTGTTCTCCACATATCCCGCCGCGAGATACGCGGTCAGCATGACGGCGGCATTGATCCCGATGAGGAGCATAGTCTTTGACAGGGGATCTCCCGATGTCAGTGAATCAATAATGAGCTTTACTGTTACAGGAATGACGAACAGCGACACCGTCTCGGCGACGATCCCGACGATCCGAAGCGGTATCAGTTTGTCTCCCCAGTTTTTCATGCCACGCAGTACATATCCCAGGTTGTTCCAAAATCCGTATTTCGTTTTCATAGGCCCTCCATGTCATTTCATGATTCCACTCATGATTCCACGATAAGGGGTGCCCCAAGGGGAGGGTCAATAGTTTGGTTTGAAAGTTATGGAAAGCATCATTTCCTTTGACGGTGAAGTGATATAATAATTCATGCTCATTTCGAAGACCTGTCTCTTCAGAAATGTCCTAGAAGGAGATAAGAAACGAAGCATGATTTATTCGAAGAATTCCTATGTCACAGGGAGTATGTGTGACAGTAAGCTGAAGCTTTCTATCCTGGCCGCAGATGAGATCGTGGAAAATGCCGTTACTGAGCATATGGGAGATCTCGGCATCGATGGCATCGTGGCGATGGAGAAATATAAGGCGATGTGGCTCATTGCGAAGAACAGTTTCCTTTTTTACCGCCGGCCGACATGGCGCGAAGAGTTTTCCGTCAGATGCTTCATATCGAAGTATTCCGCGGTAAAGCTCGTTCTCGATACGATCGTGGAAGGATCTGGCGGGGAGAAACTGATGCATGCCAGAACCGAGCTTGCCGCCATCGATCTTCAAGGCGGAAGGATCCGAAAAGCAGAGACAGTAGGCTTTACCCCGGACATGGCACATCCTTCGGAAGAGGAAGGACCGGAGTTCACGCGTTTTCCGAAGACGGGCACCGAAGCGGTGGACTCGATCACGGTACGCTCCACGAGCCTCGATTACTGCTATCACACGAACAATATCGAATACGTACGGTTCATGCTGAATACCTATGATATCGAATTCTTTAAGTCCCATGATCCGGTGGCCCTTGAGATCCACTACGGCGGACAGTCCTTTTCCGGAGAAAAACTGGATATCGAGAAGATGGTGACGGACGACGGAGATTTGTTTAGAATAGTAAGGGACGGAAGTGAGATCACTTCCTGTAAACTGAGCTGGAAGCAGGCATAAATCGCCGGGAGAAAAGACGATGGATAGCATATATGAGTTTAAAGACGGATTTTTCCACTTGAAGAAGAAACCCTTCTTTTTCATAGTGATCGTGCTTGGGGTGATCTTCGTCGCCTATCTCTTTTCTGCGATTGATAAATATAATACAAAAGCGAATCTGAAAAAACAGTGTACGGCTACTACGTGGGGAACTATAACCCGTTCATCCGGCGGTAAAGATGCGCTGGATGTAGATTACGAGTTCGAGGTAGGTGGAAGAACCATAAAAGGCAGTTACTATTGCCGTACTACCGGAAGTATCGGATCCTATACGAGGACGGGCGATTCCGTGCAGATCCACTATAACCCTTCGAATGCGAATCAGAACTACTTCGGGGATCACTACGAGGCGTCAGATAAAGCAAAAAGAGCAATAACGATCGCCATTTTCCATCTCATTATATGGTTTGTTATTTCTGTGGCGCTTTATCTGGACTGGAAGGGATGGTGGGAGATCGATGAGCTTGAAAGCCTCCCGCATCCATATTATGACTGATCAACCGCATCACTTTTAAGGATAGAAGGAGAAGCAATGCGACGTCTTTTTGAGATCGATCTAAAGGATTACGAAGGCTGTTCCAAGGTCTTCAGAAGACCCTCGGTGCGGGGCATCATCTTCAAAGGAAATAAAATCGCCATGGTCTATGCGACCAACGAGAAATACTGTAAGTTCCCGGGTGGCGGCATGCATGACGACGAAGATAAGAAAGAAGCTCTCCTTCGTGAGGTAAAAGAAGAGGTCGGACTGGACGTCATTCCCGAAAGCATCCGGGAATATGGCAGCGTCCTTCGAAGACAGAGAAGTGACCGCGATCCGGATACGATCTTCGAGCAGGAGAACTTCTATTTCCTTTGCAGAACCGGGGAAATGGCCGGGAAACAGAACCTCGATGCTTACGAAGCAGAGGCGGGGTTTCAGCTTTCTTATATGGATATCGATGACGCGATCCGCATAAATATAGAGTACAGAAGTGAATGCTTCTTTAATGAGGTCATGATCGATCGCGAGAGGCGTGTGCTCGAACTGATCAAGGCGTCACGGTACGATGTGGTCGCGCTTGGTGAACTTCTGATCGACTTTACCGAGTCGGGAAAAAGTGCGGACGGCATGAAGCTCTTTGAGCAGAATCCGGGCGGTGCGCCTGCAAATCTTCTGACCGCCCTGAGCCACAGCGGATATAAAACTGCATTTATCGGAAAAGTCGGCGACGACATGCACGGCCGGTTCCTCATCGAAACACTGGAAAAAGAGGGGATTGAAACTGGGTCCGTGATCAAGGATCCCGAGCAGTTTACCACCCTGGCATTTGTCGGGCTTGATCAGGACGGAGAGAGGACATTCTCTTTTGCCAGAAAGCCCGGTGCAGACACGATGCTCCGATCTGATGAACTGAATCGTGAGATGCTCTCTATGTGTAAGATCTTCCACTTCGGATCTCTTTCACTGACGGATGAACCAGCTCGTAGCGCGACGCTTGAGGCGGTTCAGATTGCGAAGTCTTCCGGTGCGGTGATCTCCTATGATCCGAATTATAGAGCATCCTTATGGCCGGATGAGAAGACAGCGGCTGATATGATGCGCTCAGCGGTCCCGCTGGCAGACGTACTGAAAGTATCCGGCGAAGAGAGCCTGCTCCTTACGGGATGTTCAGAAATCGAAGATGCAGCCGACTGCTTGTTATCTATGGGCCCGAAGTTTGTAGCGGTCACGCTCGGAAGTGACGGTGTCCTGATCGCGAGAAAAGATAGAAAAGACCGCATCGGTGCTTTTCAAGTGAAGAGCATCGACACGACCGGCGCGGGAGATTCATTCTGGGGTGGATTCCTGAGCTGCTGGCTTTCGTATGGCGTAGGGATAGACGAGATGAATTGGGAAGACCTTCAGAACTGCGCGCGGACCGGAAGTGCTTTTGCGGCATTATGCGTCCAGAAAAGAGGCGGGATCCCATCCGTGCCCTCAAAGGAAGAAGTGGAGCAGTTCCTGAAGAATCGCTGATCCGTTTTATACTACGAAGCTGTTTCTTGGCGATGAAATCAGATGATATACTGAACTTGGTTCGGATGGGAACTGTCCGGACTATGTTTTACATATCGTTCGACATCTGCACTCGCACTGTAAAACAAAATGTAGAATCATGTAAGGAATGTGTGCCAGTCACTGGATTAAGGATATTGAAAATATGGATAAACAACTATTTTTTGAAAACGCATACTTCGTGATCGGTACTTCTTATGCTGGGAAGTCCACGATGGTAAAGGAACTTGCCATGAGGCATAACGGGATCGCCTGTGAGGAGAACTATCACGATAACTATCCGGAGGAACTGGATGCCA
>JAGCXQ010000036.1 GCA_017961235.1 Clostridiales bacterium
AAGGAGCCGGAACGTGAGTATTTTTGCCATCGCAGATCTGCATCTCGGACTGTCGGTCGATAAGCCGATGGATGTTTTCGGCCCTTCATGGAACGATCATGTCGAACGGCTCGAAAAGAACTGGCGGGCGAAGATCAGTGCGGAGGATACCGTTCTGATCCCGGGTGACATTTCCTGGGGGATCTCGATGGAGGAAGCGCTTGCAGACCTGGAGTTTATCGAATCCCTGCCCGGCACGAAGATCCTGAGCAAAGGCAACCACGACTACTGGTGGGGAACCACGAAGAAGGTCGAAGATTTCATGGCGGCGCATGGCCTTACATCCCTGAAGATCCTGAAAAATAAAGGGTTCGTCGTCGAGGACACGCTCATCGCCGGCACCCGCGGCTGGCTCCTCCCGGAAAATCCGGAGAGCAAAAAAGATGATGAGAAGATCTATGCCCGCGAAATCGGCCGCCTCGAGAGATCACTTCTCGATTCGATCGATTCCTGTGAAACGCAGGGCTTTGAGGCCTCATCGATGAAGAAGATCGCGATGCTCCATTATCCGCCGATCTACGATCCGGAGCGGGCGAACGGTTTTACGAGAACGCTGGAAAAATATGGCGTGGATCTCTGTATCTACGGACACCTGCACGGACGGGCACACCAGAATGCTTTTAACGGTGAGAAAAACGGTGTCGAATACCGCCTGATCGCGGCAGATTTCCTGAAATTTGACCCTGTCCTTATCAAGTGAACGGAAAATGCCGACCTGAAAATTTATTGTAACGCCTGTGGCTGTAAGACAAACGGCATTTTTGACACTTGCACAAATTTGCGCCCTGTAATATAATCTTTGTACTAAAAATTCAGGCGTGCGCGAGCCCTCGCGCGCGCATATCTTATGGAATCGGGGAATTTTGCATGGCATCAAGCATGACGGGCTACGGCAGGGCCGAAGCAACATATGCGACACGTCGCTATCTGGTAGAAATCAAATCCGTAAACAACCGTTTTTGCGATATATCTGTACGTATGCCCAGAGGGTATGCGGTTCTGGAAACAAAGATCCGTGAAAAGATCACCGAGAGACTGGTCCGCGGCAAGATCGATATTTTTGTAACGATCGAGGATGTCGGGGACGGAAATTCCACAGTTGAAATGAACGAAGGCCTGGCAAAGGCATATTCCGATGCGGTCAAAAAGATCGCAGAGCTTACCGGCCGTCCGGATAATTCCGATGCATATCAGATCGCAAGATTCCCGGATGTTCTGGTGGCAAGAGCGAACAGCCTCACACCGGAAGAAGCAGGCGCGGAACTCCTGCCGGTCCTGGATGCGGCAATCGACGATATCCTCAAGATGCGCGGCATCGAGGGAGAGAAACTGGTCAACGATCTTCTCGAGAAGGTCAATAGCTTTGAGAGCATGCATGCAGCAGTGAAGCTAAGAGCTCCGCTGGTGCCGGATGAGTATAAGGAGCGCCTGATGGCGCGTATCGAGGATCTTCTCGATGAGAAGGCAAACCTCGTGTATGACGAAGCAAGACGTGAAGCGGAGGTCGCTGTATTTGCAGATAAGTGCGCAATCGATGAGGAACTGACAAGACTTTCCAGCCACATGAATCAACTGAGGGAGACCTTAAAGGGCAAGGGCAGTATCGGAAAGCGTCTGGACTTCATCCTGCAGGAGATGAACCGTGAAGTGAACACGATCGGTTCGAAGGCGAACGATCTGACGATCACCAATTACGTTCTGGACATGAAGACGGAGCTTGAGAAGATCCGCGAACAGATCCAGAATCTGGCATAAGATCCGGTCCGAGAGCCGGAAGAAAACAGAAAGAAGCAAGAGGAAAGAGTTAACAATGGCGTTTATTGATATCGGATTCGGCAATATGGTTTCCAGCGGAAGGCTGGTCTGTGTCGCAGGCTCAGAGTCTGCTCCGATCAGAAGACTGGTACAGGATGCCAGAGACAGAGGCGCCCTCGTGGACTGTTCTTCCGGCAAGAAGAGCAAGGCTGTTCTTGTTACGGACAGCGGCCACATCGTTCTTTCGGCACTTGCTCCCGAAGAGATCTCCGAGATGCTTGAGAAGGCTGAAGGAGGCAGAAAATGAGTAATGGCTTGATTATTTCGATATCCGGTCCGTCCGGCGTAGGCAAGGGAACGATCATCGCGAAGCTTCGCGAGATGATCCCGGACTTCGGACAGTCCATCTCGGTAACATCGAGAGACCCGAGAGGTCAGGAAAAGGACGGAGTCGAGTACTACTTCCGGTCGAAGGAAGAGTTTGAGAAACTGATCGCGGAAGGCGAGATCATCGAGTACGATGTCTATGTCGGAAACTATTACGGCACACCGCTTTCTCCGCTCCTGACGATGTCGGGCAAAGGACAGGACGTCCTTCTGGATCTGACTGTTGCCGGATCGCTGGCGCTGAAGGAGAAGTTTGAAGAGACGGTAACGATCTTCCTTCTTCCTCCGTCGCTAAAAGAACTGCGCGCCCGACTGATCGGCCGCGGCACGGAGTCGGAGGAACTGGTCGATAAGCGTATGGCCCAGGCGAAGAAAGAAATCGAAAACGCACCGAAGTTTGACTACGTGGTGACGAACGATACCGTAGAGCAGGCAGCCGGAGAAATCGCAGCGATCGTAGCGGCAGAGCATGCCAGATATGTTAGACGAAGCAAAGAAGTAGAAACACTTCTTTCTGAGTAATAGGGAAAAACCAAAAAGGGAGGAACGAAAAATGTTAGTAGATCCGTCAGTTGAAGAATTGTTACCAAAGGCCGAGTGTCGTTATTCGCTCTGCATGCTGGTAGCGAAGCGTGCCCGTCAGCTCGTTGATGGTGCGCAGCCGATGGTAGAAGATCCGACACCGAGCTATGTTACCCTTGCCTGCAAGGAAATAGCTGCAGATAAGGTCGTTGGTGTGGAAGGACAGCATACTCCATATGTACCGCTCCGTCCGGAGATCGAGGAAGCACGCCGTCTTGCAAAAGAAGCTGCTGAGAATCAGGCCCGCATGGATGCAGAGGGTGAAGGCGCAGAAGCCGGTGAAGCTCCTGTTGCTTCGGAATCTGATGAGACAGATGCAGCTGTTGCTGAGTCTTTCGTAGAAGAGACAGAGTCCTTCGTAGATGTTGTGGAAGAGATCGAAGAATCTGATGATTCAGAGGAGGATTCCTGATGCCTGCGAAAAAGTCAATGGAAAAGATCGTAGCCCTCGCGAAAACAAGAGGTTTCGTATATCCGGGTTCCGATATTTATGGTGGTCTGGCAAATGCATGGGACTTCGGTCCTCTGGGTGTCCAGCTCAAGAATAATGTAAAAGCTGCATGGTGGAAGAAGTTCGTACAGGAGAGCCCGTATAACGTAGGCGTTGACTGCGCGATCCTCATGAACCCGCAGGTATGGGTAGCTTCCGGTCACGTTGGCGGTTTCTCCGATCCACTCATCGACTGCAAGCAGTGCAAGGCCCGTGCCCGTGCAGATAAACTGGTAGAAGATTATAACGCCGAGAACGGCATCACCGATGTTGTTGTCGAGGGTATGAACGACGAGGAACTCGTTGCTTATATCAAGGAAAAGAACATCCCGTGTCCGACATGCGGCGGCCATAACTTCACCGACGTAAGAAAATTCAACCTGATGTTTAAGACCTTCATGGGTGTTACCGAGGACAGCAAGAGCGAAGTATATCTTCGTCCGGAGACCGCCCAGGGTATTTTCGTAAACTTCCTGAACGTTCAGCGCTCTGCAAGAAAAAAGATCCCGTTCGGTATCTGCCAGATCGGTAAGAGCTTCAGAAACGAGATCACACCGGGTAACTTCATCTTCAGAACACGTGAGTTTGAGCAGATGGAGCTCGAGTTCTTCTGCGAGCCCGGAACTGACCTCGAGTGGTTCAAGTACTGGAAAGAGTACTGCTACAACTGGCTTACAGGTCTCGGCCTGAAGGAAGATGAACTCAGAACAAGAGATCACGATCCGAAGGAACTGGCTTTCTATTCCAATGCGACCACGGACTTCGAGTTCTGGTTCCCCTTCAAGGAAGAGGGCGAATGGGGCGAGCTCTGGGGCGTTGCCGACAGAACGGATTACGACTTAAAGCAGCACATGGAATTCTCTAAGCAGGATCTGTCTTACTTTGATCCGGCGAAGAATGAGAAGTATGTACCGTACGTTATCGAGCCGTCGCTCGGTGCGGACCGTGTCACTCTCGCATTCCTCTGCTCCGCTTATGACGAAGAAAAGATCGTCGATGGCGACAAAGAGGATGTCCGTACTGTTATGCACTTCCATCCGTTCCTTGCTCCGATCAAGATCGGTATCCTCCCGCTGTCTGCAAAACTCAGCGAGAAAGCTGAGCCGATTTTCGCAGAACTTTCCAAGAAGTATATGTGCGAGTTCGATGACAGACAGTCCATCGGTAAGCGATACAGAAGACAGGACGAGATCGGTACTCCGTACTGTGTCGTTTATGACTTCGATTCAGAGACCGATAACTGCGTCACGATCCGTGAGCGTGATTCCATGAAGAATGTCGAGTACGAGCCGGGCAACATCCGTTTCCCGATCGAAAAACTCGGTGAGTTCTTCGAAGGCAAGTTCGATTTCTGATAAAGAAGTCGGACGAAGACCCGGTTTCTGTAATCAGAAATCGGGCAGAATAATTTGGTTTTTAGGTGCTTTTCGAGACTCCCACTTGAAAAGCACCGTAAAAATAGAGTATGAAGTAAGATATATTAAGAAAGGCGGGCTAAACAATGACGAAATAT
This sequence comes from Clostridiales bacterium, assembly GCA_017961235.1. Taxonomy (GTDB): domain Bacteria; phylum Bacillota; class Clostridia; order Saccharofermentanales; family Saccharofermentanaceae; genus Scatonaster. The sequence continues at coordinate 4,767 of JAGCXQ010000036.1, forward strand.
GTTTACTTGTTTTCTGAGGGCAACGGCAACATGCGTGAGCTCCTCGGCGGTAAGGGCGCAAAACTTGCTGATATGACCAACCTGGGACTTCCTGTTCCGCAGGGATTTACGATCACCACAGAGGCTTGTACCAAGTATTATGAAGACGGACGTCAGATCAATGACGAGATCTTCGCTCAGATCCTTGAGTACATCGGAAAAATGGAGGAGATCACCGGTAAGAAGTTCGGTGACCTGGAGAACCCGCTCCTCGTTTCCGTCCGTTCCGGTGCGAGAGCTTCCATGCCGGGTATGATGGACACGATCCTGAACCTCGGTCTGAATGAAGAAGTGGTTAACGTTATC
>JAGCXQ010000037.1 GCA_017961235.1 Clostridiales bacterium
AGTCTCAGTAACATTTTCATGATTCTTCCTCCTCTGCCGGGATGATCCTGAGGCACATCATCTCTATGTATAGAGTAGAGGAAAACCGGAAAAAACGAAATAAACTATTTGCCTTTTTCTTTCAGGATTCTATTCACTACGAAAGAAGATTGTAGATCCCATCTTCGGACAGGACGCCGCACTTCAGACCCGCAGGAAGTAATCCCGCTTCGTCCAGGGCGAAGTCCTTCTTCCAATCCGCACTGGTGTAGTACTTTTCCAGTACTTTCAGATCCTCCGCGGATCCCTTCCCGGATGCGACTCTTTCGAAAATCTCTTCCATTTCCGCGATCCGCTGAAAGGCTTTTCTCTCCTTAGGTCCGATACCGAGAATATTCTTCTCCATGCTTTCCAGAAGATCGTGGGAATCATCTTCGATGTGCGAAAGATAGGTCACGATAACACCTTTCTTCGGCAGGACATAGCATTTCTGCTTCCACTTGCCGTTAATGCTGAAGCCGCCTCTATACTTCCAGATAAAGAAACCGTACCCGCCTTCTCTATTCATCTGCTGCACGGAAGTGGCCATATCCACATATTCTTCGGAAAGGATACGGACGCCGTTATACACACCCCCGTTATAAAGAAGCAGCCCGAACTTACTTAAGTCATGAACGGAAAGACGCATCATCGAAGCGCCGTAGAAATATCCCTCCGGCGATCTTCCGTACTCGAAGGATGTGATCTCCAGCGGCGCGAAGATTCTTTCTTCGATAAAAGCACCGAGGTCGCTGCCGATTGCTTCCGTCAGCGCCACACCGATCAGGTATGCCGAGATATTACTATAGTTGAATCCGGTTTCTTCCGGATCTTCGATCTCGCATGCCAACGAAAAGTCCAGCCAGTTTTCCCCTTCCGCGCGGAACGGAAGATCAGAAACGGACATCGTCAGAAGACGGCGGAGACTGATCTTTTCCCAGCGAGCTTTCTGCTTTTTCGAAAGAGACAAATGCTTCTCGCCCGGAAGATATTCCAGGATCGAGCGGTCGAGATCGATGCGCCCCTCATCGTAGAGGATCCCGGTAGCGACGGACAGCACCGTCTTCGTCGCGGAGTAGATCTCGTGAAGACCGTCCGTGTCTCCGAAACTGTGTGTCAGCTTCCCGCTCTCATACACTTCCGTGCCGAAAACGTTCCATTTATTTTCCGTAATATCTTGTACGAACTGATCGAAATTCATCTTCTTTTTGCTCCTCGAAAAGCACTTTTTCCTGCAATTATTCTACACTATGAAAGGCAGTTCTTTCTCATCCATTCCGCCACGCCATCCTCGTCGTTGGAAGCAGTGATCTCATCCGCAACAGCCAGAACTTCCGGAATTGCGTTGGCCACAGCAACACCCCTCCCGCACATCGTCAGCATATCGATATCATTCCTGTCGTCTCCGAAAGCAACGATGTCCGAAATCGCGATCCCACTTTGTTCGGATAGTGCTTCGATTGCCTGGATCTTTCCGGAGCCTTCCGGCAGGAAGGCATACATATTCTCCCCGCGATAACACTGCAGTTTACATCCGATTTCGTCCGCGATCTCTCTCGCCATCTGCTCATCCAAAAGAATGGCGGCGATCTTATTGGCACCGACTTCCAGGTCCCGCGAATAATCGTTATAGACTGCCTTATAGAGTCTCTCCGATTCTGCAATATGCTTACTGTTCCAGAAGACCGTTTTCCCATGCGCCACAGAGATCTCCGTTTCCGGCATCCGTGCCTTCACACTTCGCACGATCCGGTTCGTATCCTCGATCGAGAATGCCTTCGAATAGATACACTCCTCTTCCGCATGGATCAGCGTACCATCCGTGGTGATCTCATAGTCCGGTTTCAGAAGGCGGATATACCGCTCCGCACCGATCCAGTATCTCGCCGTCGCAATCGCCAGCTTGATCCCCTTACTTCTGCACGCAGCAATCACATCTAAAGATGCCTCAGAAATACTCCCGTCCTGCCTCAGAAGTGTATGATCCAGATCTGTTAAAACCATTCTCACCATGCTTATGCTCCTACCAATACATATACCTCACACATCCACCGTCACTTGGTTTTCCGCCAGCATTTCTCTTTCAGAAATTTGCTGATTTTTTTAATATCGGCTGTCTCATAATACGTGACCAGCAACTTCTTAAATTCCGGGACATATTCCTCCGGAATCTCGATCAATCCCAGACCGTGTGCGATCAAATAATGGTTGGCAAATATCACGGATGCCCGTTTATTTCCATCCAAAAATACCTGCGTTCTCATGCAGTACATACATAGCTCGATAGCTATATCTATCGCATCTTTACGGGAATTCAAAATCGAATTAATCTGCTCTATCACTTGAGATTCTATCGGGATCGGCGGAACATAACTTGTCCCCCCGATCGACACTGGCACTCCTCGTATTCTGCCCCCATCGTAGAAGAATCCTTCATTGACCAGCTTGGCTATGTGACACAACAGATAGTAATTGCTGTCCGCTGCAATGACATCTTTATCCAGGATAAACTCCCACGCATGTTTCAAGTTCAAAACCTTGAGCACATCATCTGCGGTCATTCCATTGACTGTACCATTTTCGATGATTTCTTCTGTCTGTGGGAAGGTCGTAGCAACGCCTTCCAGAACGGCCTGATCATATATATTGGATTTCATATTTGCTCTGGCAAAATCCAGATTCAGCACAACATCAGAAGGCAGTTCATCTCCCACATATCCTTTCGCGGCAAGCTCCTTATCTACTCTTCGGATCTGCTTTTTTAATTCCCTGGCCTCTTTTGCATTGCGAAGCAGTAACTGATACAGATCATCCGAATACACATCCACATACGTTGATGTCAATTTCCCATTCACCCGCTTCCGGATATATAGGTATCTCCCACTATTGTTCTCCTTGATTTCCGGAGTGCCATCATAAGGAATCAGATTCAAACGAGCCTGGTAGTCTGCTTTTTCCTGCAATAACTGTTGAATCGTATCAAAAGTGTTGTCCATACCCAAAGCCTCCTTAGGGAACTTTTATGGCATTATTCTATCAAAAAGTTCCCTAAAGAACAACCATTTTAGGGAACTTTTCTTTTCTATTCTTTCTCAAAAGTTCCCTAAAACACTTCTCTCACTTTTCTATATTCCGCGAAGAAGAACAGCGGAATATCGTCATTCTTCCCCGGATCTTCATAGGACTTCGGCTCGTCGGCATGAACCAGCATCAGGCCCGCTTCCGCGGCTCCATTCAGGTAATCAGACAGCGGCCGGTGGTAGTGTTTCGTTTCGCCCCAGAACCGATTTTCACAGACAGAAGGCGTGATGTACGATGTCACTATCTTTCCGGCCCGGCCGGTCTCCTCGTCCACCTTCCATTCGCCGGTATAGAAAGCCGGATGGACGATCGAATAATAGAAGATCCCGCCTGGTTTCAGTACCCGTCTGCACTCGGTGAAAACAGGCCCCACCGGATCGATATCCATCAGCACCTGGTTGCAGAACACGATGTCGAATTCTTCATCTTCGAAGGGAAGTTTTCCGGTTATATCTGCTACGGCAAAAGCACCTGCCGCCTCATTCCATTGTTCGATACCTGTCTTGCTCATAAGACTCATCCTTCAGTTCTTTCCCACAATATAGGACATATCATTGATGTGCCGCACGCGGTGTTTCCCGTCATCGCCGATGATCATGTGGGAGACACCTCCGGCCGGCCCGTGGATATCGACATCATAATAGGCTTCCACGGGAAGGCCCAGATACATGAGATTCCATAGACTGAGAAGATCGCCATGGGACACGATGATGATCGTCTCCTCATCACTTTCCATCACTTCTTCGTAGAAAGGACGAAGACGGTTCCAGCATGCCCGGCGGCTCTCTCCGTCAGAGAACAGACAGTCGTCGATGGTGTTCTCGGGAGTCTCGATATTTTCACGGAGCCACTGCACGGATTTCCCGCAGCATTTCCCCAGGTTTCTCTCGCGAAGTTCTTTTCGAAGAATGGCTTCCACACCAAGAGATTTCGAGATCTCTTCCGCCGTCTGCGCCGCACGCTTGAGATCCGAAGAATACATCACGAATTTCTTTCCCTGAAGTTCTTCTTTCAGCTTCTTTCCGATATTCTCCGCCTGCTTGCGCCCGAGCTCCGTCAGATCCCAGTCCGTCCAGGAACCGACCATCCCATTCGTGTGATGGACCGACTGCGTATGCTGTACTGTAATGATATGTTTCATGGCTCACTCCTCTTTTTCGCAAAGCGGTTTCCGATTCTTACATTTCTCACTACGATTATACAAAAAAGAGTCATCTCAACATAGGAAATTACACTACCGGTTCAAAAGATTTCATCTCTGCCCCTCCCCGCTTTCTCCCCTGCCCACACTTTTTCCATAGTGCCGGTGCATGAGATAGTGCGCGAATTTCAGGTTCGCCATCATCAGCAAGATGCTTCCCATGATGATCATGACCGTCATAAGATCAAATGTGATATACCCTGCACTTCGGACGAGGATGAGAAGACTTCCCGGCAGAAGAATCACACTGGTGATAAGCGAAGGAATATATTTTCTGATGTAAATGCACTGTCCGATGTGAATCACAAAATGCGCAGTAAGCGCAATCAAAAGCCCGAACCAGAGCGTTTCCAGAATGTCGCCGGGAAAAAAGTATGCCAGAAGACTGATCCCGAAAAAAGGTATGAATTCTTCATATACAGCCAGCGCCATGCCTTCCGTGGTAAACTTCCGATATGCGTTCGTGACTCTGGGAAACCGCTCGAAAAGCTCAGGATTTTTCCGAAAGAATGTCCCGAAGCCGACGATTTCTTCCATATCATGGATAATAAACATAATCGGAAGAAGCAGCACATATTCTCTCATAAGATTCCCCTCTCTTTCCATTTGCGGATCACACCCGAATATACTTCTCCTTTTTTCATTACAAAAGGACGGATGCCGAGATAATATATGATGCTATGGAAAATGCACTGAACGGGATGCTTCTTCTTTCCCCTGAGCTCCCGAATCATCCTCACTGAGGCTTTTCGGATTTTTCCCGACACTTCTTTTTCCATGCCGGAAATACCATTAAACGGGATCTTCAGTAAGATGCGGTCACAAAGTTTTCCGCCGGAATATAGGACCAGATTATCCAGTACTTTTCGCGCAGATCTGTTTCCATAGTTTTCTCCGGTCACCACAGTGATACATGGCTTTCCGGTAAGAAGCTGTTCGATGACGAAATGTCCCCGATCGATGAAGTCTTTCATGAGTCCGGAAACATTACTTGCATATGTCGGCGAACCCATGACGATCCCGTCCGCTTCACCTATCTTTTGAGAAAGGATCTCCGCATCATCTTGAAGATAGCAGACGCCTGTTCTATAGCAGGAACAGCAGCCGGTGCAGTGCGACATTTCGATGTTTCCGAGATCAAAGAACTCCACCTCCACACCGCTGTCTTTCAACGCCGTTTCGATCCTATGCAGGACCTCGGCGGTCGCACCTTTTCTTCTGGGTCCACCGTTAAAAATCAGTACTTTCATCATCCATCTCCAAACTACACACTTGTGTATCTTTGAAAAAGAGGATACGATGGAAAAGAAAGTTCGTAAACAGATTTTCAGTAAGATACACAATCTCGTGATTATGTGTACTTTTTGAAGGGGAATACTATGAAAGAAACCAGCAATCCATCCGCCATCCGCTCAAAGCAGGAGATCACCGAAGCCCTGTTAAAACTGATGCGCAAATACCCGTATTCGGAAATCACCGTCAAACAGATCGTTTTAGAAACAGATCTGGCACGGAAAACTTTTTATCTCAACTACAGTTCGAAAGACGATGTCCTGGACGCACTGTTAAATCTTGTCATTCAGGAATATGTGCAGACTCTTTCTTCCTCCGATGATGAACCGATCGCCATCATTTTCAACTTCTGCAAAAAACATAAAGAGCTTCTCAAACTGCTTCACAAGAATAATATGCTGTACCTTCTTCTTCTGAAACTGAACGAAGTTCTTCCCGAACACAGCCGGTCCTCGGACATGAGCCGGAATCCTTTTGCCAAGTTGATGTCCGGATTAGATTCCGACTACCTGATCGCATTTAATATCGGCGCCGTCTGGAATGTGATCTTCAAATGGGTCGACCGTGGCATGAAAGACTCACTGGAAGATATCCGGAACACCATCGATGCATATCTGAAACGGTTAGCCTGAAGCATTTCAGATCCCTGATTTCTTTTCGCTTTTACTCACTACCCGCCCGATTACAGCCCAAGTTCCTTATAGATCCCCTCGATAAAGGGCGATTTATGCTGGATATACTGATCGATATCATGTGGGAAAAGCACTGCTCCCTCTTCCTTTATGCGGCTGTATTCAGCAACCGCCTCCGGATGGGAACGCAGGTAATCCCGGAAAGAAACATGCCGCTTCAGTTCCGATGCATCCTTGCAGCAGACATACAAGTGGTGATTCCGAAGGTGTTCTTTTCCTTCATATCCGAACACTTCACGGCCGGGGATATCCTTGTTTCCTTCGTGGTAATAACCGATTTTTGAAAGAGATTCCACCACGGAAGGAAACACGGATTCGTCCTCGATCACCACGTCGATATCGATGATCGGCTTAGCGGAAAGTCCTTTTACCGAAGTGCTTCCGACATGCTCGATCCGAAGCGCCAGATCCCCGAGGGCATCCGCCAGCTCATCTTTTATCTTCAGAAAATCCTGCTCCCAGGCTTCATCATAGGGAACAACTTTGATCGTTCTAACTGCCATTTCTTTTCCTCCAATTATCACACCGGATTATCCTAGCACATATTCCACGATCGGCTCAATGTATTTCTCATCGGAAATATCATAGGAATGTGAGAGCATTTCCGCCATGTCTTTTTCCTTTTGGGTCGCATCTTTTTTCTTATTCAGCATCGAGACCAGAGCTTTGCAGGCAAGCCTGGAAGGCGCTTTCATCTTGTCGTAATCCAGACCGCCCTGGCAGTAAAAGGAACGGATGTATCCTCTCTGTTCATCAGTAAGCAAGTTCTTCAGGTTTTCCTCCACATCGGGATTCTCCTTAGGACTTGCTCCGACACAAAAAAGCGCCAGTTTCTTTTCCTTCCAAGCAGGTGCTTTTCCCAAAAACCACTTCGACTGAGTCACTTTTCCGGCCATCGCCCAGCCGCCGAAAATGATGGCATCATATGTATCAAAATCATCTTTCTTTTTCTTTTTTGCATCCTTCACATCAAGAAGGTCCGCCTGAAGTCTTTTGGCGATCCACTCTGAGTATTTTTTCGTAAATCCTGTCTGAGAAGTATAGACAACTAATGCCTTCATAATTCGCTGATATTCCTTTCCATTTTCATGATCGTTTTGATCGTTGTTGCGAGACTTCGTTCACTGATTCCGTCAAAGATCCTGCCAATGATTGCCCGGCTCTGCTCGTCATTCTTCTCGCAGAAACGGATACACTTCTTTGTGAGTACGATTCGCTGTTTTCTCTTATCTTCTTCATCCTGAATCATCTCCACAAAACCCTTATCCGAAAGCTTATTGAGGATCTGCTTGACGTTCTGGTGAGAGCTTCCCATGATCTCCGATAATTCATTGAGCGTCGGACTTTCTTTACAAAGATTGATGCAGATGATCGCAAAGAACTGTTTCCACGTGATCTCCTTAAAGAAAGTATCTGCGCTGGCCTGGAACCGGTTATCAAAAGCACTGAGTAGTCCGAGAAGAAATGGCTGCGGGGGCATGTCTCCAAATGTGACCTGATTGTTATTGATCATCTCATCGTAATTCATATAACCTTCTCGCTTTCTTATTACTTGTCCAAAAACATGAAAAAGGTAACACATTACCTTTGTCAGAAATAATGTAACATGTTACCTTTTGTGTGTCAAGAGATTATCCTCTTCATTCTCAAAAAAGATCCCGAAAGCTCTTTCAAGCTTTCAGGATCCTTTGCTAAGAACAATCTGCGTTAGCCCGTTACTTCTTCTTGATCGGGATCCACAGCTCGCAGAAGACATCCGGACGGGTGCCATCGAAGTAGAGCTCGTAGTCTGTCTGTTCCGATGCTTCATAGCCCATCTGCGGCAGGAACTCCTTATAGAACTTCACCCATGTCTTCGCGATGCAGTCGCCATCTTCGCCTACGCAGTCAAAGACCACATATGTGCCAGGTTCGACGTCCCAGATACGGAAGCCTTTCTTCTCGAGATCCGCCTGATCGAACTCTTTGGTGTCCTCATCGATGATGATGCCGATGCCGTA
>JAGCXQ010000038.1 GCA_017961235.1 Clostridiales bacterium
GACGCTCCGATATCTGGAGAAGAATCTTCTGACAGTGCAAGGTCCGAAGGAGGTGGCCCTTATGGTACATGTTTCGGCAAGTTATCTTCAGACAAGTTTTCAGATGATTACCGGATATTCGATCAGTGAATATGTCCGTAATAGAAAGCTGTATCTGGCTGCAATGGATCTTCTAGGAGAGAATGTCAAAGTCATCGATATAGCGGCTAAATACGGATACGAGACGCCGGAGAGCTTCACAAAAGCCTTCAGCCGTTTTCACGATGCGACTCCTAATGAGATCAGAAAGAAGAAGAAACCGGTCAGGACATTTCTTCCGCTGAAGCTGTCTTTCTCGGTCAAAGGCGCCGATACGGTGGATGTAGTGATCGATACGAACGCGCCGCTTTTTCTCTTCGGAACAGCTGATGTATTTGAAAACGAGACCTGTTTTCAGAAGATCCCCGGATTTGTGACCGGTTTTGTTGAGAAACAGCTTGAAAGTAAAAACTACGGACCTTTCTACGGGGTCAGCGTCGGAGAATGTGAGAGTGTTCTAAATGATCAGGGATCACCCTGGCTTTCGGATTTTGATGAAGAAGAAGTCAAGAAGATCACTTTTGCTGAACGTTTTCTTTTCCTGGCAGGATCCGAGTATAAAGGCGGGGAGATCCCGAAAGATATGACGCGTATCGAGATCCCGGAGACACTCTGGGCGAAGTTCCGCTGTAAGGATAATTCTGCGGAAGAGATCCAGAAGATGCGCAGATTCATCTTCGGAGAATGGCTTCTGGATACAGACGAATACGATCTTATCGCCGAGTACAATATCGAATGCTATAACCTTCCGAGCGAGGACGGAAAAGGATACTATAACGAGATCTGGCTTCCGGTCCAGAGAAGATCAGCGAAATAATTTTCTGAAAAACAAAGCGACACAGAAAAACACAGCGACATAATTAAGGAGATACAAAGATGAATAGAAACAGCCTGATGAGAAGAGGGATCGCCATGCTTCTCATACTTTCCACAGTTAATTTAGCCGGATGTAAAAAAGAGGAAAAGAAAAAAGTGAAATATAGCGATCTCTTTCCGAAGGCAGATACAGAATACTTCACACCCTTTCAGAATGAAAAGACCAGTTACTGCTCACTGGACGAAGGACTGGACCTTCCTGTATATACGCAGGGGATGAGCGGATGCTTTGCTTTTTCCGCAGTCACGTCTGTGCAGGCCTATCTTCAGAAAAATAAGATCGGGAACTGGGAGGCGACCGGCGAAGAAATCGTTGACCGCATGTACTGTGCGAAAGAGGATCTGTCTTCTGGAAAAGATGGCATGTATGCCACCATTGGAGATAAGACCGAATATGGCGGAAACCCGCTCCATGTATTCGATGTGCTTTGCTCCGATCCGCTGCACGGGTATGTGCTTTCGGATGCAAAACGGCTCTTGAATCCTAAGATCGACGAACTGAAAGAATGGGTCCGGGAATATGGGGCTCCGGTCGTGAACCTTCACTGTAATGCAGGCTATGCTGAAAAACACGGGTATCCGACACAGAACTATAAGGATATGGGACCGAATCATTTCCTGTGTGTGATCGGCTGGGATGACGATTTTCCGGCAGATGCCTTCGACACAAAAGCCTCCCGAAACGGAGCCTGGCTGATGAAGAATACCCTCTCGCCCCTTAACATTCCCGCCTATTACTGGGTCTCCTACGATGTGCAGATTCCTATTGTGATCTCGTATCAGATGACCAATTCCTATTCTTCCGGTGAAAACCACGGAAGTGCCATGATCGGCAATGTCGATCTGAGCCTCGGCTCCGGCAAAAGCACTTATGCCAGCATTATCCGGCACGAAGGGAAACTCTCTGCAGTCGGGATCTTCTCGGAAGAAGAGTCCTGCACCTATGAGGTGGAGATTCTGGACGGTGAATTCGGACAGTCGCTTGCCAAGGTCAGCGGGACGATGGAGAGAGCCGGCTATCACCTGGTTACACTCGATACACCTCTTTCTGTCAAGGAATGCACTGTTGTCGTCCGGAAAACAGGAACCGTCTATTTTGAGGGAGAATCTATGACCGTTCCGACACAGCGCTTCGGCTTTGGCGCCATGATTGATGGCGAAATTGAGTATGTAACGCATACCGAACCGGACACCTCCTTTGTTCTTGTGGATGGTGAATGGATCGATGTGACGGACGAGAGTTTATCGGAAAAACTGGGAGTCAGTGAACACACCAAGATGATCGGAGATCCGTTCCTGCCGGTCCTCTTTAGCTGACCGCGAATCCTGCCGGGATTCTCTAATGATAGTGTTATAATATAGTACACATTATGAGAGAAGAACGAAGAGAATGGGTAAGTATAATCAGGAAGACGAGATAGAAGAATTTTTCAGAGACCAGGATGCTGCTTTAGAAAGTGAACCGGAAGAATCGAAGGATGATGGCCTTCCGTCGATCATGAAAGCACTGGATGAGCTTCCGCAGGCATCTTCCCAGCCGGTGGCATTTGCGGCGGACGGGATGCAGAGAAGAGTAACTTCGCCGATAGGATACCACTATTCAGCTGAGGTCAGATTTGACAGAAAAAAAGAATCGAAGGAACAGTTCGAGCTTGAAGAGAAAGTCTCCCGCTGTACAGTTCTTTCGAAGAAATATAAGCAGATATTTCTGTTCCTGATCGGAGGAGCCGCGCTGAGTATTATTTCAACGATCCTTTCGAGTATTGCTTCAAACAATGCAGATTTCTATAAACAGGCGAGAGTTTTCATGATCATTATCGCTGCTGCATCTGCGGCACTCTCTGTTTGTTATGGTGTTTTCCTTCTCGGCCTGGGGAGGTATCATCTGGATTTTAAAACGGCCGGACTATACTATATTGTCAGTGGCGCAAGTTCAGCAGTGAGTAATTCCACGACCGGGAAGATGCAGATCACCTTTCAGCTTCTTACAGCAGTTTTCTCAGTACTCTATATCCTGAAGTTCGCGGTTGCGATGAGTAACAGTTTTGATGGTGTTGCGCCTTATATGGCTGTTACCTGGGAATCGTATAAGAAGATCTTCCTGTATGTATATGGCGCATTCGTCATCTGCCTGATAGCTTGTTTCCTGCAGGTGATGTCCGTAGCTGCGCTGTTGCTGATTTTCCTGTCAGTTGCAATAATTGCCATTTCTATCTGGCAGATTACTCTGGTACTTCGTTCATCGCAGATCATGAAACAGCGTGCGGCTGCTATGCAAGAGAATTATCGGTGAAGGAAGATATCAGAGACAGTTTATGGTAATACGGGAAATGAGAGACAATGAGAAGGATCTGCTGAAGGTTTTTCTGTATGAGGCGATCTTTATTCCAGAAGGCGTGAAACCACCACCGAAGGACATCATCGAGAGGCCGGAGTTGAAATTGTATTACGAAGACTTCGGATCCGGCGAAGCGGACCATTGTTTTGTGGCTGAGGATGACGGTAAGGTAGTGGGAGCGGTCTGGACCCGAATCATGGAGGATTATGGGCATGTGGATTCGCAGACACCATCCTTTGCCATCTCCCTGATCAGGGAATACCGCGGCAAAGGAATCGGCACCGAACTGATGAAAAAGATGCTGGAGCATCTGAAGAATCAGGGTTTCAAAAAAGCCTCTCTGGCTGTCCAGAAAAGTAACTATGCGGTCAGAATGTATGAGAAAGTCGGATTCCGGAAAGTGGATGAGAATAGCGAAGA
>JAGCXQ010000039.1 GCA_017961235.1 Clostridiales bacterium
CAGAAAGATCAGCATCACGCGTTCACAGGTTTCCCGTCGTGCGTTGACACAGCAGCAGCCGAACGTTCGTAACGTTAAGGTCGTTGTTGATGGCACCCCTAAGACTATGCATGTTTGTACGCGTTGCCTTCGTTCCGGTGCTGTAGAAAGAGCGTAAGTTCTTCTTCCGGACAAGATCTATTAGGTGAAAATGATCCCGCTTCTTCATATGAGGAAAGCGGGTTTTTTCATGTTCGGGAGAGAGAGGATCCTGTTCTCGACGCTCAGACAGTTTGCTTACGCAAAACTCGCGTCTCAAAGAGGATCCTCTCTTCTCATCCAAATGAAGAATCCCCTTTTCAGCATGATGTATACCGCGTGTATCATCCGACCGGAGTTTTTATCGGTATAATAGAAGTATCACTTATCTAGGAGATCTTTTATGAAAAACCCCGTTATTGAGACTGAGAGACTGATCCTGCGCCCGCTGACGATGGACGATGCGCAGACCGTTTTTGACACCTGGGCGTCTGACCCGGAAGTGGCAAAATATATGCGCTACTACGCGCACAAGTCCGTTGACACCACGAAGGAGTGGCTCAAGCATACCGTTTCCAACGAATACAGCGACACGGATTATGACTGGGGCTTCGTCCTTAAGGAGACCGGAAAGCTCATCGGTTCCGGCGGCATCTACTACGATGATGAGGACGGCATGTTCGAGATCGGATATAACTTCGCAAAAGCCCAATGGGGCAAGGGCCTTGCGACCGAGGCAGCCGGCGCGATGCTCGACTTCGGAAGGAATACCCTGCACCAGACTCAGTTCCGCGGCCGTCATGATATCAGGAACACCGCTTCCGGCAACGTCATGAAGAAGCTGGGATTCGTCTATGAGCGCGAGTGCCTCGATCACATGCTCGAAGACGACGCTGAGAGAACAGTCGCCATGTACCGCCTGAGCACTCCCGGGAAGCCGGAAAACTTTAAGCTGCATAACGGCATCGAGATCCCGCCTATCGGATTCGGATCCTATAAGACGACGCTCACTGAGGGAAAAGCTCCTATCCTCAAGGCTTTGGAGGTAGGTTACCGTTACATCGACACCGCTTCTTTCTATAAGAATGAGGAAGCGATCGGCGAGGCACTTTCCGAGTGCGGGATCTCCAGAGAGGAGATCTTTCTTGCCACCAAGATGTGGCCGACGGAGATGGGCTATGACGAAGCGAAGGAAGCGTTTGCCCGTTCCTGCGAGAAACTCCGCACCGACTATATCGACCTGTATCTGATCCACTGGCCGAGACTGAATCCCCGTGACCTTCAGTGGAGACAGAAGATCCGTGACACCTGGCGCGCGATGGAGGAGCTCTATAAAGAGGGCAAGTGCCGTGCGATCGGCGTCTGCAACTTCCAGCCGCACCATCTTCAGGTGATCCTCGATGACTGTGAGATCGTCCCGATGGTCGATCAGCTGGAGCTTCACGTCGGATACCTTCAGCAGTACACGCTGGACTTCTGCCGGGCGCACAATATCGTGCCACAGGCCTGGAGCCCTTTAGGAAGGATGTATTTCTCGGAAGAGCCCTGCCTTCAGAAGATGGCGAAGCAGTACGGGCGTCCCGTGTCCCAGCTGCTTCTTAGATTCCTCAATCAGTCGGGAATCCAGATCATCCCGAAGAGCACGCACGAAGACAGAATGAAGGATAACATGGACATCTTCGGATTTACGATCAACGAAGAAGACATGCACTTCCTGTCCGTCCTTCCGCAGATCTTCTTCTCGAAGGAATTCCCGGACTGGGCAGAACGAGGCTAAGGCCGTCCCTTTTTTCCGCCCTTCTGTGCCAAAAGTGCAAAAACTGTGCTTTTCAAACAAATTTGTGCGCCAAAAGGTGCTTTTTGAAGTATAGTAGAAATATGTATACGCAAGGGGGCGGCTATGTTTTCAGGGTTTTCACATGCGAACAGCAAGAGTCTGAAGATCATTATTGTCGGTAATGGTAAAGTCGGTCATACTTTGGTCGAACAGCTGAGTAAAGAAGGCAATAATATCACGGTCATCGAAAAGGATGCCTCCGTCATCGCGGACCTCGATTCCCAGTACGACATTATCACCATCAAGGGAAACGGGGCCAGTTATAATACCTTAAGAGAAGCCGGAGTAGAAGAGGCCGATCTGGTGATCGCCGTGACCGGCTCTGATGAGCTGAATCTTCTGTGTTGCACGATCGCCAAACAGTTCAGTAAATGTGCCGCGATCGCACGCGTACGTACCCCGGACTACAGTCAGGAAACGGCTTACCTTCGTGACAAGCTCGGTCTGGCCATGATCATCAATCCGGAACTGGAATCCGCAAGAGAGATGGCCCGTATCCTCTATCTTCCTACTGCCCTTCAGGTCAATACTTTTGCCCACGGGCAGGCGGAAATGATCAAGTTTAAGATTCCGGAAGGAAATGTCCTGGATAATACTACGATTGCCGATCTGGGTAAAAAGATCAGCTATAAGATATTGATCTGCGGCATCGAGCGGAATGGTGAAGTATCTATCCCCTCCGGTGCTTTTTGCTTAAAAGCAGACGACACGATCTATTTTGCCGCTAAGCGTGATGAGGCCAGAAAGTTTCTCAAAGCGATCGGTGTGTTTACCAAGCAGGTCCGAAATGCCATGATCGTCGGAGGAAGTCTTTCCTCTTACTATCTGGCAAATGAACTTCTTCACACAGGAATCGATGTGCATATTCTGGAATCATCTCCGAAACGTTGCGATGAGCTTGCAGTCCTTCTTCCGGATGCGGTCATCATTAATGCGGATGCCTCGAACCAGGCAGATCTTCTGAGTGCCGGGATCAAAGAGATGGAGGCCTTTGTTCCGCTGACCGGTATCGACGAGGAGAATATCCTCCTGACACTCTTTGCCAAGAGTGTATCCAAAGCGAAGGTCATTACCAAAATCGGACGCATCAATTTCTCGGATGTGATCAACGATCTGGATCTGGGCTCAGTGATCTACCCGAAGCTCATCACCTCCGAGGCGATCATCGCCTATGCCCGCGCACTCCGCGCCTCACGAAGCAGTGAGATCGAGATCCTCTACCATCTCTTCGATTCCCGAGCGGAGGCGATCGAATTCCGTATCAAAGAGTCTTCTCCCGTCGTGGGGAAAGCACTGAAAGACCTTTCTTTGAAGTCCAACCTTCTGATCGCGTTTATCAACCGGCGTGGCAGGATCATCATCCCCTCCGGTACCGATATGATAGAGATAGGAGACACGGTCATGATCGTGACGACCCACACCGGCCTCAACGAGATCCGTGATATCCTGAAGTGAGGAGAATTCCTGCATGAATGCTTACATGGTCTTTTATATTCTCGGCCACGTTCTCCGTATCGAAGGAGCACTTATGCTTCTTCCTTCTCTTGTGGGATGGATCTACGGCGAGAATCAGGGATTCGTCTTTCTTATCCTGGCTGTTTCCATCTTCGCCCTCGGTTTCCTGCTATCTTTAAAAAAACCGAAGGATACGACATTCTACCTGAAAGAAGGCTGTGTCATCACAGCACTGTCATGGATCGTGATGAGTTTCTTTGGTGCCCTCCCCTTCTATATCTCCGGCGAGATCCCCTCGATGCTGGATGCTTTTTTTGAAACAGTCTCCGGCTTTACGACTACCGGCGCGAGCATCCTTTCTGATGTCGAGAGCCTCTGTCATGCGACACAGTTCTGGAGATGCTTCACACACTGGATCGGCGGCATGGGTGTACTGGTATTTCTCCTGGCAATAATTCCGATGAGCGGTGGCTCGAACATCAACCTGATGCGCGCCGAGAGTCCGGGGCCTTCTGTAGGGAAACTGGTTCCGAAGCTTCGGCAGTCCGCCGCCCTTCTCTATCTGATCTATTTCTTCCTCACATCTCTGGAAGTATTGTTTCTTGTCTGCGGAAGGATGCCGGTATTTGACAGTATCTGCACCTCTTTTGCCACAGCCGGCACCGGTGGATTCGGTGTATACCGGGACAGCCTAGCGAGCCAGACTCCTTACATCCAGTGGGTCGCTACGATCTTCATGATTCTCTTCGGTGTAAACTTCAACTTCTACTTTTTCCTACTCTACCGGCACATCAGGAAGGCTGCAAAGATGACCGAGATCCGTGCATACTTTGTGGTTGTTCTCGCCAGCACGCTGGTCATCGCTGCCAATATCTATCATCAGGTATCGGGCATCGGCGCCGCGATCCGCCACTCCGGATTTCAGGTCGCCTCGATCATGACGACCACGGGATTTGCATCCACCGACTTTAACCAGTGGCCGGAGCCCAGCCGGGTCATCCTGGTCGTACTGATGTTCATCGGCGCATGCGCCGGAAGTACAGGCGGCGGTATCAAAGTGTCCCGATTCATGATCCTGATCCGTTCCATCGGAAAAGAACTGAAGTCCTACGTCTATCCGAAATCTGTCTCGAAGATCACCATGGACGGAAGTCCGGTCGAGCATGAGATCGTCCGCTCGGTAAATGTATATTTCATTACTTTCTTTATCCTCTTTACCGCATCCGTCTTTATCGTCTCCTTTGATAACAAAGGGCTGATCACTTCCTTTACCGCAGTGGCCGCGACGATCAACAACATCGGTCCTGGCCTCGAGCTTGCCGGTCCGACACAGAACTACGCGAGTTTCTCTGCTTCAGCGAAGTTCACCATGATCTTCGACATGCTCGCCGGAAGACTGGAGCTTTTCCCGATGCTGATGCTCTTTAATCCGAAACTCTATGTCACCAAGCCTCTTTTCTCCCGAAAAACAAAATGATTTTTCAGTGGTGCTTCCTTCTCTTTTGTGATATCCTCGATAGAGAAAAAGAAGAGAAATGCGTTTTCCGCGCCTGAGGTGGATCAAGCCCGCGCCTTAGAAGCCATGGCATCATGGCGGTCTTTCAGGCGGCCGGTGCGGGTACAGACCCGGTAAAACAAGCATGCTTGTTTCAAAGCTGTTTCTCTTCTTTTTTGTTACTTTGAAAGGGCCGTTTTTGAATCATGCAGGGTATCTTAGAGCTTTTGGATAGACAAGAGACGTGGGAAGATTTCCTCGAGTATAAGCTCTCCAACCGCTATCTCTCCAGGAAGGAAAAGTCGGAGATCACCTCTTATGTGAGGGAAAAGCGCTACCTTACCGTCTCCTCCGGATTTCCTGAAAAGCCCTATCTTCTCGATCTTCCGGTGCGCCGCGACATCAATAAGAGCGGGACTTCGAAGAAGCGCACGGTCTTTACTTTCTCCGATGACGAGAATATGTATCTTAAGGCCTTAGGGTATCTTCTTTATCGTTACGACGGCAAGCTCTCACCCCGCTGCTACTCCTTCCGCCGCTCCGTCAGCGCCAGGGACGCGATCTTTCAGATCCTTTCGCAGAGAGACCGCGACAGCCTTTTCTGCTTTAAGGCGGACATCAGCAATTACTTTAATTCCATCCCCGCGGAATCTCTCGTCGAAGTCCTGAAAGAGATCATCACGGATGATCCGGAGCTTCTTCACTTTCTTTCCGTCATTCTTCTCTCCGGCAAAAGCACTCTTCCCGATGGCTCCATCTCTCTTTCTCCGCGCGGTGCGATGGCCGGGACGCCGATCTCCCCGTTTTTTGCCAACGTGTATCTTCTCTCAATGGACAGGTACTTCGAAGAAATCGGCGCGTCTTATTTCCGTTATTCGGATGACATCCTGATCTTTGCCGAGACCCGTGAAGAGCTGAACGACAGGATCTCTGATTTTTATCGTCATATCGAAGAGAATGGATTATCTGTCAATCCGAAGAAAGTCTCGATCAGTTCTCCCGGCGAGCCGTGGGAATTCCTGGGTTTCTGCTATAGGGACGGACAAGTGGATATCTCCGAGGTCGCGAAGAATAAGCTAAAGGGAAAGATCCGAAGGAAGGCAAAGGCGCTTCTCCGCTGGAAGACGAAGACCGGCGCGGAATATGAGCGTGCCGCCAGAGCCCTGATCCGTACCTTTAATAAGAAACTGTATAACGAGGAGAATGATGACCTGTTCACCTGGTGCCGCTGGTTTTTTCCGGTGATCACGACAGATAAGAGCCTTCGCGAAATCGATCAGTATCTTCTGGAATATGTCCGCTATCTTTATTCCGGACGGCACTATAAGGGGAACTTCAAGATCACCTATGACGACATAAAGAAGATGGGATTCCGAAGTCTCGTTCACGAATACTACACTTCCAGAACATCCGAAGAAGGCGGAGATAGCTGACTTTCTACTTAATCAGGAGAATACTCTTCTTACCGTGATGATCCTCTTTACCAGCACGGAATTCGCATCAAACTTAGTAAGCTTGATCGAAGTTCCTGTCGAGGATCTCATCAGAAGAACACCCGTATCGGTACAGATCGCCGATTCATAGGGTTCTTTGCTTCCGGGCTTGTAAGGATCAGATAAGAAGACGATGTCTCCCGGGAGGATGCTATCGATCAGGAGAGCTCCGGTTACCGCATCATATTCGAGTTTTACTTCTGTTCCGCAGTTGATCTGATCCTTCAGTTCGCGGGGGATCGTGATACCATTTACACCCGCGGAAACATAAGCAAGACCTTCTATGGAGATACCTCTCTTCGTGATGCCGCCGTCCAGGTATGTGGCATTGACCATGGTCAGCGCGGAGCTGACGAAGTAACGCACCCCAACGACGTCCGTGTTCTTTTTGACATCGAGTTCGATAACACCGCTGCTGCTGATCCAGCCGCTTTCGCCGTTCGGAAGCTGTACCTGATATACGCCGTCACGCTTTACATCGGCATAGAGAACAGTATTCATCGTTACTTCGGAGATCAGCGTACCATTGCTGGCGTGGGACATAACGCGTTTACTGATATCTGCAACCACGATCTTAAACAGATGAAGATCCGGCTCGCAGGAAGACATATCCTCGCTCAGCTCGTCCCCCTTCACATATCCTACGATATTATCCATCGTGCGGATCAGGACATAGCCATCTTTACAGTCATCACTTAAAAAGTGCACAGGTTCATTCATCAGGACCTGGGTGATCCTTTTGGAAGTAATATCATCCTTCGACATCACCGAACAGGCACTGACCTTGACTACCCGATATGTATCGTCATAGATCAGGATAGGGTCATTCTCGACAAAGAGCGCAATATCCGTATTCTTGAAGAATCCCGGGAGGATCCTCGGCAGAACAAGGAACACGAAGAGCATGATGCCGCAGAAGATCGCCGCCGCCAGCGTCAGTCTCGTCCAGCGCCTGCTGGAAGTTTCCGTAACATTAGAATCTGCCTTATCCAGCGACCAGACATGGGCAAGATCCTCTGCCTTTCCGTATTCGCCCTCCGGCTCGTTAAAAGGACTCTTGCCCTTTATGCCATCATCTTTCTTCTTTTTCCGGAAAGCAGAAGACAGCTTAAGCTTTATCTGTTTGAACCATCTGGAGTCCTGTTTCATGCTTCACCTTCTGCTTTTTCCCATTCTATACAGCAGAAAGCAACTGCCATACCTTCATCGTGAGAGATGGAGATGCTGATGGATCTTCCCTGATATCTCTCATATACATCCTTCGCCCGTCCGGATAAAAGGACATACGGCGCACCGTTTTCTTTCTTTAATATCTTCATATCCGTCATCGCGACGCCTTCTCCGCCGATGCCGGTTCCCAGTGCTTTTGACACGGCTTCTTTCGCGGCGAATCGTCCGGCCAGAAACTCGATTCTCCTCTTCTCATGCGTCGGAATGATCGCCCTTTCCTCCTCGGAAAGCACTCGCCTCCAGAAGGCTTCTCCGCTTCTGTTACATGCTTCTTCCACGCGTCTGATCGACACGATATCTACACCATTTGCGATCATGCGCGCTTCCCTCCGCCGGAGAAATGGAACTTCGCAAAAGTTCTGTCGATGCGGTCGAACACTCTTCCGCGGTAACGATCTTTCAGCGTCTCCATATCAAGGTTCGTCGTGATGATCGTCGTTTTGCCGGACAGGCCTCTCGTATCGAGGATATTCAGAAGGTCTGCCTCGGTATTTGCTGTTTTCGGCTCGATCCCCAGATCGTCCAGGACCAGAAGATCCGCATCGGTGATATACGCGACCTTCTTCTCCACCGCCCGCTCCTTCTGCGCCGGTGTATAGAAAGACTGGATCATCTTTCTGTGCTCCATAAGAAGTTCCTGCGCCTCGGCGATGCGGATCACCAGAGAGGATCTTCCCTGAAGGGCATACTGCCGCGCGATCGAGACCGCGGTAAAGGTCTTTCCTTTTCCGGATGCTCCATAGAAGACCGCATTCGGGATCTTTTCTTTTTCCGCCAGAAGACGGAGCTTCGTATACGTTCCCAGCATAACGGGATCCGACGAGAAGAACTCCTCCGATCCTTTCTCAAAAGAATATCCCGGATATCTATCTGCGCCGGAGCGGGAGAGCATCACGGGCGCGAGAAGGCTTCTCATACACTCGCAGAGCGTTTCCGTCTCCGTACCGTCTTTTCCGGTCACACGGACATATCCTGTGTCCCCGCATTTCTTGCAGTATGGTTCCGCCTGAAAATCATCCGCGGTGATACCGCAGGTCATAAGTATATCTTCTCTTTTTCTCTGGAGTTTCCGGAGTTCCGAGGAAAGATCCTCACTGCTTTTTCCATCGAGGGAATTAAGAAGGATCTGTCCGGATATCTCGGAGATCTGCTCTTCGATTTTCTGAAGCTGCGGATGCTCCTTAAGGATCAGCTCATTTTTCTGCTGCTGCAGGATCTCGCTTCGGATCTTTCTGTTTTCCAGGATGGATCTTACATCCTCAAATACACTATCCATGGGCATCTCCTTACTCGTCTTTCAGAAGTTCATCCAGGAGGTCTAAAGATTCCTTTTCCTTTTTCTCCAGATGATCCTTGGAATAATCATTTTCCATAAAGCCGGGATCACTAGATCCCACGGAAGGATTGGCATACTTTCTTTCCTGGTATGCTTCCTTATTCTTTTTCTTGCTCTCTGCCTCAAACTGCTTGGCACGGGTAACCGACGCCACGCCGTTTTCTTTCCACAGCGTCAGGCGCTCATCGACCTGCGGCAGTGTGATCGATCCCATAAACTTATGAAGCACCTCATATGCATACCGTACGATCGGCTCTTCCCAGCAGTCGGTATTCGCCCATTTCTCAATGATCTGAATATCCGGTCCGTCCAGTCTCTTTCTGAAAAGCTCACCGCAGAACTCGGTCATTGCCTGCGTTCTGTCCGCTGCCTTCTTTTTCATCTCATAGTCCTGCGCCGCTTCAACGGTATGGATATTATGGGAGAACCACTCCTGCAGGATCTCGTCCATCTGCTTCATCGTGACTTTCTCTTTATCCATGTCTTTACGCAGATACGTATAAAGGAACGCGGGCACATCCGGCTCCATCTTATAGGTCAGGATCCAGGTGCGGATATACTCGAGATCGACATCGTCCAGTGCTTTCCGGCGCTTCTTACCGAGAGAGTCCCGGCAGGCATCGATCTTTCTATCATCGCCTAAGATCTTCTCCAGATCCTTTTCTGTGCGCACGCCGCGCTTGCTCCAGTTCTCACGAAGTTCTTCCGCAGGACGGGTGTTCTTTCCGAAGAGTTTCCTTCTCTCCGAAAGATCAGTAAACAGCGCATAGATCACCTGCGGATCCAGCTTGAATACGGAATGGCAGTCATCGATGAAACGGTACCAGATATAGCCCATATGCCCGGCGAAGAACGAGTCGGCGATACTTGCCGATAACTTCACCATAGCGGGTTCTCTGTGCTGTGGAGGCATCTCCAGACCACTGTCTTTCTTCGAATCGATATACCGGTCCACTTCTCTGGCTTTGATATCCACGAGAAGAAGCGTACCGTCCTCCGACTGCTCGAGAAGACCTGCGGATGTCAGGTAGAAAAGCTGCTCTTCGACCTCTGCCTGGGTAAAGCCCAGTTTCTTCGAGATCGTCTGCACATTCATCTTCGAAAAGGACCCTTTATTCATCAGAAGCATCAGGTAGATACGGATCGAAGATGCGGTCAGCGAAGACATATACTGTGTGATAAACAGATCCGGCACCAGTGTGTCGGAAAGCAGAAGCTTGTCTTTATCGTCTGCTGTCATGGCTGACCTCCTAGAAAAATAGTGTTTCTATTATAGCACCTTTTCCCCTTCGAAAGAACTCCCAAACAGCACCCGGCGATGGTTCTTTGGAATACATGCGCGTCGCTGGTCCTCGCCGCTTCGCGTCTGCGGAATCGCTCCTTAGCATGATTCCAAAGAACCGAGGGATTGCCCTGTTGGGGAGTTTTCTCGAAAGAAAAAGGAGCGGTTCCCGTGGGGGAATCGCTCCTTTGAGTTAGCTTTTAACTTCGCTTCAGATTAAGCTTCGTTAGCTTTCTTTACATAAGTACCGTAACGCTCGATCGCATCCTGGTGTGTCTTTTCGAACATACCGTCAACGACGTCTTCCGGATACTTCTTGTAGAGGGAGTTATAACGAACTTCGCTCTTGAGGAAGGAGATGAAGTCACCTGTCGGCTCCTTGGAGTCGAGTGTGAATGCATTCTTACCTTCTGCTGTAAGAGTCGGGTTGAATCTGAACAGATGCCAGTAACCGCACTCAACAGCCTGCTTCTCTTTGATCTGAGCAACCTTCAGGCCACCCTTGATACCGTGGTTGATGCAAGGAGCATAGCAGATTACGATGGACGGACCATGGTAAGCCTCTGCCTCTGTGAATGCCTTGATCAGCTGGTTCTTATCAGCACCCATGGATACCTGAGCAACATATACATAACCGTAGCTCATAGCCATCATGCCGAGGTCCTTCTTCTTGATTGCCTTACCGCCTGCAGCGAACTGGGCAACAGCAGAATGAGGTGTGGACTTGGAAGCCTGTCCACCTGTGTTACTGTAAACCTCTGTATCGAGAACGAGAACGTTAACATCCTCACCGGAAGCAAGAACGTGATCCAGTCCGCCGTAACCGATATCGTAAGCCCATCCGTCACCACCGATAATCCACTGGGATCTCTTCATGAAGAAGTCTTCATACTCGAGAGCCTTCTTAGCGGAATCGGAACCTTCAGCCTTCAGAGCCTCAGCGAGCTTCTCTGCATTCTCACGAGCGCAGTCGCCGCAATCAAATCCGTCGATCCAAGCCTGTGCTGCAGCCTTCAGGTCATCAGAACCTGTGGAAGCAACTGTCTCTTCAACGAGGGACTTCGCTCTGTTTCTGAGCTGCTTGTAACCAAGGAACATACCAAGACCATGCTCAGCGTTATCCTCGAAGAGGGAGTTGCCCCAAGCCGGACCGAAACCTCTGTAGTTGGTTGTGTACGGCATAGACGGAGCGGAACCACCCCAGATAGAGGAGCATCCTGTAGCATTGGAGATCTGCATTCTGTCACCGAAGAGCTGGGTAAGGAGCTTAACGTAAGGTGTCTCACCACAGCCTGCGCATGCGCCGGAGAACTCAAGGAGCGGCTGCTCGAACTGAGAACCCTTGATGCTTGCTTTGTTCATCGGGTTGTCCTTATGCGACAGAGCAACACAGTAATCCCAGTTCTCGGCTTCCTTGAGGTTGTCCTTGAGCGGAACCATTGTGATTGCCTTTTCCTTAGCGATACAGGACTCTACGCAGATACCGCAGGAGAGGCAGTCCATAGCGGAAACCTGAATGCGGAACTTATACTGCTCGTAACCCTTCATGCCGTCCTTTGTCTCGAACGGAGCGTTTGCAGCCTCTTCCTCATTGAGGAGGAACGGACGGATTGCAGCGTGCGGGCAAACGATGGAGCACTGGTTACACTGGATACACTTGGAAGCATCCCAAACCGGAATATCAACAGCAGTACCGCGCTTCTCGTAAGCAGCTGTACCCTGCGGGAAAGTACCGTCTTCCATACCCTTGAAGGTGGATACCGGAAGCTTGTTACCTTCCTGTCTGTTCATTACGTTAACGACCTTCTCGATGAACTCAGGAACAGCCTTCTTCTCGACCTGCTTGTCCTCAGCTGTCTTCCAGGAATCCGGAATGTCAACTGCAACAACAGCGTCAACACCGGCATCGATAGCCTTGTAGTTCATCTGAACGATATCGTCACCCTTCTTACCGTAGGACTTGAGAGCTGCCTTCTTCATGTAGTCAACAGCCTGCTCAACCGGGAGAATACCGGAAAGCTTGAAGAATGCGGACTGGCAGATGGTGTTGATTCTTCCGCCGAGGCCGATCTCCTTAGCCTTTGCAACAGCGTCGAGAGTGTAGAACTTAATGTTGTTGTTAGCGATATATCTCTTCATAGCGCCCGGGAGTCTGTCCTCGAGCTCTTCTCTTGTCCACTGAGTGTTGAGGAGGAACGTGCCGCCCGGCTTCAGGGAAGAGAGCATATCGTACTCATAAACATAGGACTGGTTGTGGCAAGCTACGAAGTCAGCCTTGTTGATGAGGTATGTGGAACGGATCGG
>JAGCXQ010000040.1 GCA_017961235.1 Clostridiales bacterium
ACAGGTCCTCTGGTCGCGCTCGGATGCGCCATGATGCGTGTATGTAACCTTGATACCTGCCCCTTCGGTGTTGCGACACAGAACCCGAAGCTTCGTGCAAAGTTCGAAGGTAAGCCGGAGTATGTTGTCAACTTCATGCGCTTCATCGCTGAAGAACTCCGTGAGATCATGGCACAGCTCGGTTTCCGTACGATCGATGAGATGGTCGGAAGATCCGATATGCTCCGTGTAAATAAAGCGATCAAGTTCTGGAAATCCACAGGCATCGATCTTTCTTCGATCCTTTATCGTCCGCAGCTGGATTCGACTGTTATTACACATCACACGGCAGCTCAGAATCATAAGCTGGAAGAGACACTCGACTACAAGGTCCTGATCCCGCTTTCCGAGCCGGCGCTGAACGAGGGCAGAAAAGTCAGCCTGTCTCTTGAGATCCATAACACCGACCGTGCCGCAGGAACGCAGCTCGGATCTGCGATCACCCGTATCCATGGTGAAGAGGGACTGCCGGAAGACTCCATCGATGTTCATTTCAGAGGATCCGCCGGCCAGAGCTTCGGTGCTTTTATACCGAAAGGATTAACACTCCGTCTGGAAGGCGATGCAAACGACTATGTCGGAAAGGGCCTGTCCGGAGGAAAGATCGTCGTCAGAAAAGACAGGGAGGCTGCTTTCCGCTCGGAGGAAAACACCATCATCGGAAACGTTGCCCTGTATGGTGCAACATCCGGTACAGCATATATCAGCGGTATTGCAGGTGAGCGTTTCTGCGTAAGAAACAGTGGTGCGACAGCGGTCGTCGAGGGTGTCGGTGATCACGGATGTGAGTATATGACCGGCGGACGCGCGATCGTCTTAGGACCGACCGGCAGAAACTTCGCTGCAGGTATGTCCGGCGGTATCGCATATGTCTATGACAGCAACGGTGATTTTGCCGTAAGATGCAACAAGGAGATGGTAGAACTCCTGCCGCTGTCCGATCCTTCCGAGATCGAGTTCGTAAGAGAACAGATCAGCGCACATGTAAGAGCGACAGAGAGCACCTATGCTGAGCATATCCTTCAGAATTTCGATGATCTGATCGGACGCTTCGTCAAAGTGCTGCCGTATGATTATGCGAAGTATAACGAGAAGCTTGCTGAAGTCGAGAAGCAGGGCTATGAAGGTGAGGAAGCCCGCATGATGGCATTCGAGCTGGCAACCGGTAAGGTAAGTGCACCGATCCAGGTAGTCGAGGAAAAGAAACCTGCCGCAGTAAAAAAACCAGCTTCTGCAAAGAAGCCTGCTTCAAGTGCTAAAAAACCTTCCGTAAAGAAGACCGTCAAAGGAGGGAAGAAGAATGGGTAAGAATACCGGATTTCTGGAGTACGAGAGAGCAATCGGGCCGGACCGTGACATCAAGGAACGAATCCGCGATTACAGAGAAGTGCATCAGATGTATCAGAGTGAAGAAGCGGCGAAGACCCAGGGCGCACGGTGCATGGACTGCGGCGTGCCGTTCTGCCAGACCGGTATGTTCCTGGGAAGAGGTGCCACAGGATGCCCTCTTAGCAACCTGGTCCCGGAATTTAACGATCTCCTGTATAAAGGCCATCTGGAAGATGCATACAGAAGACTCAGAAAGACAAACGGATTCCCGGAATTTACGGGACGTGTCTGTCCGGCGCTATGTGAAGGCGCATGCACCTGTGGTCACAGCTTTGCATCTACTTCGGTCCGTAATAACGAATGGTATCTGTCGGAGAGCGCATGGCAGAGCGGAAATATGAAGCCGCATGCTCCGAAAACAAGAACCGGGAAAAAGGTCGCCGTCATCGGATCCGGACCTTCCGGCCTTTCCTGTGCCGACCAGCTGAATCATGCCGGACACAGCGTCACTGTCTATGAGCGGGCGGACCGTCCGGGCGGACTTCTGATGTACGGAATCCCGAATATGAAGCTTGATAAACAGGTGATCCTCCGCCGCGTCAAACTGATGGAGGAGGAAGGCGTCACGTTCAAGTGCGGAGTGGATGTCGGACATGACATCACGGTCGAAGAGATCCGGAGCAGTTTCGATGCGGTCGTTCTCTGCTGCGGCGCGACGAAACCGAGAAACCTCGTTGTCGAGGGAAGAGAACTTAAGGGCATCCATTTCGCGGTGGATTATCTTAGGACCAACACACAGGCGCTTTTTGCGAAGAATCACTTCGATAAGGAAGGCCCGGCACCGGATCTTCAGATCTCAGCAAAGGGAAAACACGTCGTTATCATCGGTGGCGGCGATACCGGAACAGACTGCTCCGCAACTGCGGTACGTCAGGGCGCAAAGAGCGTGACCCAGCTCGAGATCATGGGACCTCTGCCGGAGACCCGCGCAGCGAATAACCCATGGCCGGAGTATCCGTTCGTAAAGAAAACGGATTACGGACAGGAGGAAGTGGCGGCCGTCTATGGAGAGGATCCGCGTAAGTACTTCATGTCCACCGAGAAGTTCATCGGGGATGCCAAAGGAAATGTGAAGAAACTGCAGGTCGTGGAAGTGTCCTGGCAGAAAGACGGTAAATCGGGAAGAATGATCCCTGTACCGATCGACTCGACAAGACGAACGATCGATGCGGATCTCGTGATCCTGGCGATGGGATTCCTCGGACCGGAGGACACGATCCCGTCGGAACTGAAGCTTGACCGTGACGGAAGGTCAAATGTGGCCGCCGAGTTCGGAAAATTCCAGACAAATGTGGAAGGTGTCTTTGCCGCAGGCGATATGAGAAGAGGACAGTCTCTTGTCGTATGGGCGCTGACGGAAGGAAGAGGCGCAGCAAGAGAGTGCGATAAGTACCTTCGCGGCGGACATGGAGTTCTGGCATAAATCATAGACTGAACACTAAATAGTAAAAAAATCAGCTGCCTCGTTTTATCGGGGCAGCTGATTTTGTTTTCTATGCTTATTTATCTCTTATCCTTCCGTCGGTGCCGGTGTAGGTGTCGGCGCAGGGGTCGGAGTCGGCGTGGTATCTGCCTTTTCCTTGCTGCCGGAGGACGGGGTCTGGGAATCCGGTGAGATCAGGATCGATGTCATGGCATCATTTCCGACGATCGTGGTCGGGAGCTTACCATCCCATCTCTCGTAGTATTTGCTCTTAAGTACGTTCTCATCGATGGAGTCGGAGATCGCCTTGTTGGCGTCTGCTTCTGCCTGTGCCTCGATGACCTTGGCATCTGCTTTTGCCTGTGCGTTTGTCTTCGTTACAGCTGCATCTGCTTCCGCTTTCTCGATGTTCTTCTTGTTTTCGATCTGCTGCGTCTCATAGTCGATCTGTGCCTGCTGTTTCTTCGCGATCTTCTCATCGTACTCGGCATCGAAGGATGCATCATTGATGACGACCTTGTTTACATAAACGACGCCTTCGCCGTACTTCTCATCGAGGGACTTCTGGATATTATCCTTTGCTTTCGGCTCGATGATCGAGCGGTTCGTACAGTCATTCGGGGAGAGTGTTTTTGACGTGGTCTTAATCGCGGAAGCAACCAGAGATTCACTTACCAGACCGGCTTCGTAGTTCGTAACATTCGCATAGATCCAAGCGGACTTCTGCGGATTGATCTGATAGGTGACCGTGATGCCCTGGAACATGACGGTGTTTCTCTCCGAGGTCTCGGAAGAGATGGAGTTGTCATTGAATTTGATGTCCTGCTGCTTGTTGTTGACCAGTACGATCTCCTGGATGAACGGGATCTTGAAGTTAAATCCGTTGTTCAGTGTCTGTTCTTCGACCTGTCCGAAGGTAACCCGTACACCGGTATATCCTGTCGGGATAATGGTGAATGCGTAGGAAAACAGGAAACTTACAAGTCCGAGGCCGCCGAGAAGAGCGACGAGCTTCTTATTGAGCGGTACTTTTTTTACGCCCTGTACCGAAGTGCTTGCGGAATCAAATGATTTCTTTGCGACGATAGCGATCGCGCCGAGAATCAGAATGATACCTAATACACGAAAAATCATATTCAGCATTTTCTTTTCCTCCTTAAAACATCCGTATGTGCTTTCTGTTGAGATGTATTATAGCCTATCCGAAGAATGTTGGAAAAGGATGTTGACAGTAAAAATCATATGAGTATAATTGTTAGTGTCCTAACAATTATTTTGGGAGGGCGTTTTATTTTGTCCGTTTATTGGGATAGAAGCGAGCGTACACTATGTATTGTAAGAAGAATACATCTCAAAAATCATCCGGCTGGGGGGATCATATCGGTCCTTATGTACGGCATCTCAGTAAGTCGATCCGTCTTTCGATCGATGAGGCGCTGGACCAGGAGTTTTCCGCGACCGGCGAGACGAGACTGACATCGGTGCAGGCGCATGTGATGGGATATCTCAATATGCAGGATGAGCTCGGAAATACCGTATATCAGAAAGATATCGAGCAGGAGTTCCATATCCAGAGGAGTACGGCGACGGGGATCTTAAAACTCCTTGAACAGCGAGGTTCGATACGCCGTGTAAGCGAAGAAAAGGATGCAAGACTGAAGCGGATCGAAGTGACAGAGAAGGCGAGACTTGCAAAAAAGCGCGTGGACTCCACGATCGAGAGTGTCGAGCAGAAACTGGTCCGCGGCCTGACAGAAAAAGATATTAAGACATATATAGAACTGACAGAAAAAATGAGAAGGAATTTGGAAGAATGATTACAAGATTACTTAAATCAGTGCGGGAATACAAGAAACCGTCCATACTGGCTCCGGTCCTGGTTTCCTGCGAAGTTGTGATGGAAGTTCTGATGCCTCTTCTGATGTCGAAACTGATCGATAAAGGAATCGAGAAGGGCGATATGAACTACGTCTGGTGGATGGGAACACTGCTTCTGGTATGCATGTTCATCTCCATGGCATTCGGAGCTCTGTCCGGAAGAGAAGCAGCAAAGGCGAGCGCAGGCTTTGCGAAGAACCTGAGACACGACATGTTCCATAATCTGCAGACGTTCTCGTTCTCGAACATCGATAAGTTTAAGACCAGCAGTATCATCACGAGACTGACGACGGACGTAACGAATGTCCAGAACGCATACCAGATGGTGATCCGTATCGCGGTCAGAGCGCCGATCATGCTGATCTTTGCTATGTGCGCCAGTTTCTATCTGAATGCGAAAGTGGCCCTGATCCTTCTGGGTATCGCACCGGTTCTTCTGCTCGGACTGATCATCGTATTCCGCTATGCACATCCGATCTTCGTCCGCATGTTCAAGAAATTCGATGTCATGAACAATGTCGTTCAGGAAAATGTCCGCGGTATCCGTGTCGTAAAGTCTTTCGTCAGAGAAGAACACGAGATCGGAAAATTCACGGAAGTAAATAACAGCATCCGTAATGATGCAGTCAAGGCGGAGCGTGCGATCAACTTCAACGGCCCGCTGATGATGGCCAGTGTCTATACGGCGATGCTTCTGATCTCCTGGGTAGGCGCCAAGCTTGTCGTTAACAATGAGATGACGACCGGTCAGCTGACATCGATGTTTTCCTACACCATGCAGATCCTGATGAGCCTGATGATGGTATCCATGATCATCGTTATGCTGGTCATCTCCAAGACCTCTGCCGAGCGTATTTCCGAGCTTCTTGATGAGACGCCGGATATCACGAACCCGGAAAATCCGGTGATGGAAGTAAAAGACGGATCGATCGATTTCGATCATGTTTACTTCAGTTATTCGAAGAATAAAGAGAAGAGCTGCCTTATGGACTTTGATATCCATATCAATTCCGGCGAGACCATCGGTATCATCGGCGGTACCGGAAGCGGTAAGTCTTCTTTCGTACAGCTGATCCCGCGGCTTTATGATGCAACAGATGGAGACATCAAGGTCGGCGGCGTCGATGTAAGAAATTATGACCTCGATGTTATCCGTGACAACGTCGCGATGGTGCTTCAGAAGAACGTTCTCTTCTCCGGAACGATCAAGGAAAATCTCCGCTGGGGTAATCCGAACGCGACCGATGAAGAGATGATCGAAGCATGTAAGATCGCGCAGGCAGACTCGTTTATCAGTGCTTTTCCGGATGGATATGACACCTATATCGAGCAGGGCGGAACTAACGTATCCGGCGGTCAGAAGCAGAGACTCTGTATTGCCAGAGCACTTCTGAAAAAACCGAAGATCCTGATCCTCGATGACTCTACAAGCGCCGTCGATACAGCGACAGATGCGCAGATACAGAAAGGCTTTGCCGAGTATATCCCGGGAACGACCAAGCTGATCATCGCGCAGCGTATCTCATCTGTCGAGAATGCCGACCGGATTATCGTTATCGATAACGGCAAGATCAATGCGATCGGAACGCATGAAGAACTTCTGAAGAATAATGAGATTTATAAAGAAGTCTATGAATCCCAGAAGAAGGGAGGTGATCAGTAATGCCGCCGCCGAGAGGAGCACGTCCGATGAATCGGGAGGACTTAAAGAAAAACCCGATCAATAAAGATCTGATCAAGAGACTCATGTCTTATCTGACAGGCAGATACAAGGTATTACTGGGCATCGTATTCCTTTGCATCGTAGTAACATCTGTTACTTCTGTACTGGGTAATATGTTCATCAGAAATCTGATCGACGATTATGTCGAGCCGCTTCTGATCAGTGGAGATAAGGATTTCTCGGGTCTTGCCAACTGGATCCGGACCGTCGCCATCATCTTCGGTTTTGGTGTAATGGCGAACCTTTTCCAGGGACAGATCATGGTGATCATCTCGAATAATGTACTCCGTAATGTTCGTGATGATATGTTCAGCCGCATGCAGAAACTGCCGATCTCCTATTTTGACACGCATTCGCACGGCGATGTGATGAGTCACTACACCAACGATGTTGATACACTGCGTCAGATGATCTCGCAGAGTTTCCCGCAGATGGTATCCTCGGCGATCACGATCGTTGCGACATTGATAGGTATGATCGTGACCTGCTGGCAGCTGACGATCATGGTCCTTATCGGAACATTTGCCATGATCTTCCTGATGGGTAAGATCGGCGGCAAGAGCGCGAAGTATTTCATGAAGCAGCAGGCTTCTCTGGGTGATGTTAACGGTTACATCGAGGAGATGGTCAACGGACAGAAAGTCGTCAAGGTATTCACCTATGAGGACCGTTCGAAAGCTGCTTTTGATAAGAAGAACGAAGAACTCTGTGACAATGCAACCAAGGCGAACATCTTCGCCAACATCCTGATGCCGATCATGGGTAATATCGGTAACGTCCTGTATGTACTGGTCGCTTTTGTCGGAGGATTCCTGGCCATCAAGTGCGGCGTGTCTGCGATCTCCATCGGTGTCATCGCTTCCTTCCTGCAGCTGACAAAGGCATTCGTTATGCCGGTATCGCAGGTATCCCAGCAGATGAACTCGATCATCATGGCGATGGCCGGTGCTTCCCGTATCTTCAAACTCATGGATGAGAAGCCGGAGGCGGACGATGGATATGTGACACTCGTTCACTGCAAAAAAGAGGGCGATACCCTGACGGAAGTTCCTGAAGAGGAGGCGCTGTCCTTCAAGCGTGCACATGGCGGAAAAGAGACAGATGGCAAGACAGCATATGTCTGGGCATGGAAGCATCCTCACGGAGATGGAACGCTGACATATAAAGAGGTCAGCGGTGATGTGCGTCTCTTCGATGTTGACTTCAGCTATGATGGCAAAAAGCAGGTCCTCTATGACGTATCGCTCTATGCAAAGCCTGGCCAGAAGATCGCTTTTGTCGGTGCGACCGGTGCCGGTAAAACAACGATCACGAACCTGATCAACCGCTTCTACGATATTGCGGATGGTAAGATCCGTTATGATGATATCAATATCAATAAGATCAAGAAGGCTGACCTTCGTCATTCTCTGGGAATCGTTCTTCAGGATACGAACCTGTTTACCGGATCCGTTATGGATAATATCCGTTACGGTAACCTGAAGGCGACTGATGAGGAGTGTATCGAGGCTGCCAAGCTTGCGAATGCACATGACTTCATAAGCAAGCTCCCGAAGGGCTATGATACTGTCCTGACATCCAACGGTGCGGAGCTGTCCCAGGGCCAGCGTCAGCTGATCGCGATCGCCCGTGCGGCGGTTGCTGATCCGCCGGTTATGATCCTTGACGAGGCGACATCCTCGATCGATACACGTACAGAGGCGATCGTACAGCGCGGTATGGATGCGCTGATGGAGAACCGTACGGTATTCGTAATCGCACACCGTCTGTCCACCGTACAGAACAGTAAGGCGATCATGGTCCTTGAAAACGGCCACATCATCGAGCGCGGTGACCACGAATCCCTCATCGCCGAAAAGGGTAAGTACTACCAGCTCTACACCGGTGCCTTCGAACTCGAATAATCGGTAAGTAAAACAAAAAAACGAAAAGGAAGGATCCGATTTCGACACGCCTCCGCAGGGCTCGCCCGAGGACAGCGCGAGAAATCGGATCTTTCTATTATTTTAGTCATGAATTTTTGTCTTGATATTCTCAAACGTCATGATAGAATTATTGTATGTTAGGGCGAAAAGCCCACATGAAACGGAAACAAGGGGTTGTTTTTTAGTAGTATGCCAACAATTATCAGAGACAAAAAAGTTGAGAATCGCGGACGAAAGGTCAAGGATATTAAGGATGAGAGATTTGGTCATCTGGTCGCGATCGAAGAGACACCGGAACGCTTTAATGGCAAAGTGATCTGGCTGTGCCGCTGTGACTGCGGAAATACGATCAAGATCACATCCCACCGTCTTCTTCATACAGAGATCAGTAACTGCTTTGATGAGAACTGTCCGTATCGTGATACCACCAGAAAAGTGCTGAAGGAAGAGGACTTTTCCGGAGAGACACGCCGCTGTTCTTCTGCGATGGAAGATATTACCGGACAGGTGTTCGGTGAGCTTACAGCTGTCAAGATGACAGGCATAAAGAGCGGCAAGAATCTGCAGTGGTTCTGTAAGTGCAGCTGCGGTCGTGAGATCAAAGCCTTCGAGCGTGATCTTATCCGCGGGATCAAAACCGATTGCGGTTCTACACGTCATCGTCCGGGTATGCCTCGAATTGCACAGAAAAACACGAAAAAGGCGTAACCCTTTATAGACATTTTGCCGACCGGGTCATAAAAAAAACCAAAATCGGGCAGAAAAAATCGTAGAAAAGTATTTTCAAGAAAACAGTGTAAGTGTAAAATTTTTACAGTAATACATACTGGAGGAAATTTTCTATGGGCAAATATTTCGGAACAGACGGATTCCGTGGTAAGGCCGGTGTCGTCCTTACAGCAGAGCATGCTTTTAAAACGGGTCGTTTCCTCGGCTGGTACTATATGCAGAAACATCAGAATTCCGGTGATTCCGCAAAGATCGTTATTGGTAAGGATACACGCCGTTCATCATATATGTTTGAAAATGCATTAGCATCGGGTATTGCTTCTTCTGGCGCCGATGCTTATTTATTGCACGTTACTACTACACCGTGCGTCAGCTACATCACAAGAACAGAGGATTTTGACTGCGGTGTCATGATCTCCGCAAGCCATAACCCGTATTATGATAACGGTATTAAGCTGATGAACTTCGAAGGTGAGAAGATGGACGATGATCTTCAGGATGAGATCGAGAAGTACATCGATGGTGAGCTCGAAGAACTCCCGTTCGCTTCTGAAGATAAGATCGGTAAGACAGTAGATTACTATTCCGGCAGAAACCGCTATATCGGTTACCTCGTCGGTCTGGCAACAAGATCCTACGAGAAGCATAAGATCGGTCTGGACTGCGCAAACGGAAGCTCCTGGATGATCGGCCGCTCCGTATTTGACGCTCTCGGCGCTAAGACCTATGTCATCAACAATACTCCGGACGGAGTAAACATCAATACCGGCTGCGGTTCTACCCACATCGAGGGCCTGCAGAAGTATGTTGTTGATAACAAGCTGGATCTCGGTTTTGCTTTCGACGGTGATGCGGACCGCTGCCTCGCTGTTGATGAACTCGGCAATGTTGTTAATGGTGATAAGATCATGTATATCTGTGCGAAATACATGAAAGAGAAGGGCCACCTTGCAAACAATACCGTAGTTACTACGATCATGAGTAACTTCGGTCTTTATAAGGCACTTGATGAAGCAGGTATCGCTTACGAAAAGACTGCAGTCGGTGACCGTTATGTTTATGAGAACATGAAAGAGAACGGCCACATGATCGGCGGTGAGCAGTCCGGTCACGTTATCTTCAGAAAATATGCTCATACCGGTGACGGTATCCTCACAGCAGTTATGCTGATGGAAGTTCTTCTTGCGACGAACCTCCCGCTCTCTGTACTGGCCAGCGGCTGCGAGATGTATCCGCAGGTCCTGAAGAATGTCGTTGTTGACGATAAGGACGGCACTCTTGAAGATCCGGCAGTAAAAGCACAGGTTGAGGCCTGCACTGCGGAACTCGGTGACAACGGCCGTGTTCTTCTCAGAAAGAGCGGCACAGAGCCGGTGCTCCGTGTTATGTCTGAAGCAGGTTCAATCGAAGAGTGTGAGAAGCAGGTAGATGCAATCATCGCCGCAATGGAAAAGAGCGGCCATCTGGTGGAGGTAAAGAAGTAATGTATACCATTAATGACCTTTATGATTTAACACAGACATATCCGCAGGTAAAAGAATATCTTTCCAAGTTCACTTATCCTTGGGAAGCTCTTTCCGGAATTACAGATCTTATTCTTGAGATCGGAAAAACTCTTCCGGAAGATGAATTTGATCATCCGTCCGAGGACGTGTGGATCGCAAAAGATGCAAAGGTATTTGCTACCGCTTATATCGGCGGACCGTGCATCATCGGACACAAGACAGAAGTCCGTCAGTGTGCTTTTGTAAGAGGATCCGCGCTGGTAGGCGAAGGATGTGTCGTAGGTAACTCCACAGAGCTTAAGAATGTTATCCTTTTCAACAGCGTACAGGTTCCGCATTATAACTATGTCGGCGATTCCATCCTCGGTTATAAGTCCCACATGGGTGCAGGATCTATCACCAGTAACGTAAAGAGCGATAAGCTTCCGGTCGTTATTAAGAACGGTGACGAGAAGATCGAGACCGGAAGAAAAAAGGTCGGCGCTATGCTGGGTGACTTTGTTGAAGTCGGCTGTAACAGCGTCCTGAATCCGGGAACGGTGATCGGAAGAAACAGTAACGTCTATCCGACGTCCTGTGTCCGCGGCGTGATTCCGGAGAACAGCATTTATAAAGATCAGGGAAACATCGTGATCAAGAGAAAGTAAAGTCAAGCCGCGCGTGATGTTCATGCGCGACTTTTTTATACTGCAAAATATAACGAAAAATATAAAGAGTACAAGGAGGTACATTTATGAAAGTTATTATCGCAGAGAACTATCAGGATGCCAGCAAGAAGGCGGCAGACATCATGGAGAAGATCATCCGTGAGAAGCCCACATGCACCATCGGTCTGGCAACAGGTAGCAGCCCGGTTGGTATGTATCAGGAACTGTCCCGCCGCTGCAAAGAAGAGGGACTGGATTTCTCTAAGATCCATTCTGTAAACCTGGACGAGTATGTAGGTCTTGAGCCGACACACAACCAGAGCTACCGTTACTTCATGGATAGCAATCTCTTCGATCACATCAACATCGATAAGGCAAACACATATGTTGCTAAGGGAATCGGTGATGTAGATGAGAATCTCAAGGAGTTCAACGAAGTTCTAGATAAAGCGGATATCGAGATCCAAGTCCTCGGTGTAGGTCCGGATGGACACCTCGGCTTCAATGAGCCGGGCCCGGTGCTTTTCGACGGTGCGCATAAAGAGATCCTCGACGAGACAACGATCGATGCCAATGCCCGTTTCTTCGCTTCCCGTGACGAAGTTCCGCGCTACGCTGTAACAATGGGTATGGGTAACATCATGCGTGCCAAGGCACTCCTGATGATCATCAACGGCAACAAAGTCGATGCAGCGACAAAGCTCCTGATGAATGACACGATCGATCCGATGTGTCCGGCAACCTTCATGAGACTTCATAGAGATGCAACTGTTGTACTCGAGAAGAAACTCGCTCTGGAGATCGGCTACATCAAAGAGTAATTCCGGTAGAATTAAATAGCGAAACAAAAAAGGGGCACTTCAGTTTGAAGTGCCCCTCTTTTTCCCTGTAATAGTCCCTGAAAACACTCTTGCAGGGACTAATACAGAGGATTTCGGCTAAATCCTACAAAACAGTCCCTGAAAATACACACACAGGGACTATTACAGGGAATATCGGCCAAATTCTACAAAACAGTCCCTGTAATTGCTATTACAGGGACTGTTACAGAGGATTCTATTGAACGCCGCTTTTACTTCACCTTATAGATGAACAGACTGCCGTCCGAAGATGTGTAGACACGGTCGCAAAGCTCTTCGAGACACGGGTAGTAGATGTAACCGAATTCATCTAACTCCATAGATCCGCAGATGACGTATTTAATGTCATACTTCTTGAGAAGGCGGGAGACCTCTATGGAATTGGTGTCTGTGTAGATCGCCGAGACATCTGCGTGTCTTGGCGTCAGGTATCTTGCCCATGAGCCGGTGACCGGATCATCTTCATATTTGCCATTCTCAGGATTTGTCCAGCCGTGGAAGTGCCACAGCCATTCGTGTACTTCCCAGCCGACTACGTCCGGAAGACCGGTATATGCAGATACGATACATCTCTCCGAGTAGCTGGGACCATAGGCTTCACAAATGTTTACCGAATCAGGCTCGTTTGCGTTGAGCCATTTGATGGCTTCATCGTATGGAACCATAGCACCCTGGTATCGCATGCTCGAATCCTTGAAGGTCTTTTCTACAGGTATAAAGTTTGGAAGATAAGCGGTACCGTCAAGTCCGATGTATCTGGACATCTTGATATCGCCGACGCGCTGGTCGAGAGCACGGAGCGTATAGTGACCGGGGATCATGATGATCAGGACCAGAAGCAGGATCGAGACCGCAAGTCCCCAGTTTGAAAGATTGCCTTCTTTGGTGACGTGCGCCATGAATCGGAAGACGGTATAGGCGACGACCAGAGAAAGGATCACGAATCCCGCGAAGGTGAACTTGAACATCGTATTGGCGCGCTGGTTGTTATCGCCGTAAATGTCAGGAACGTAGATGATCTCCGGAGCGAGGATCATCATGAAGCCGACGATACTGGTTCCGACCATGAAGATATCGATGATCGATCTTTTTCGGAAGAACTTGCAAAGGAGCATATCTCCGAATCTTGCGAAGTGATAATCCATCAGCTTGAAGAAGGACAGGATCATCAGAAGAATTCTTGGCGGGGATTTTTCTTCCGCTTCAAAAGCACTATCATCCGGCATTTCATCGATATCACCGGTATCCGGTTCGATGACGTCTGCTGATGCGCTTTCTGTGACGATCCTGTCGATCTCATCCGGGGACATATCCGGATCGTCCTCGATCTTCTCAAGTGAAGCAGCGCTTGAAGCGCGGACGGAAGAATGGGAAGCTGACTTTTTCTTTGTGGCTTCGGCCTTGTCCGGACGCTTCAGATCAAGAGGCGCGGGAACCGCCGGTAACTTGGTCCGCTTATATGCGTGACGCTCGGTGAATACCACCAGTGCGATGAGCGAAAGCGGCACCAGGATATGGATCAGCCAGAGGATCATGAACTGGAAGAGCGAGGTGTGTCTATCTACCAGCCTGATGGAGTTGGAGATCATATCGAAGTTGTAGTTGAAGGAAAGTGCAACAGCACATGAGAGTGAGAATATCATCGCCATGGCAGTGCCGGTGCGGGACAGCGCGGACGGGAAGACCGTCGAGAGCATGTAGGCGATCATGAATACCGCGATCTGCAGGCAGATGTGGAGGAATACATTATTCGAGCACTTCAGGTAGATGCCGAGGATCGCGCCGACATCGAAGATGAATATCAGGAAACTGCTGAATGTGCATAGGAAAGTGGACCTCCGCCCGAAATAGACCAGAAGCCCCATCGCACAGAAGACGAAGTATATGAGGAAATCCCAGTAGTTGCACATCTGCGTGAGTCCGAGCAGGAATGCGCACAGGAAGAATTCCGGACGGAAGATGAAGTTCATCTCCGAGACCAGATCCTTCGTAAAGTTATTCCGCCGGCACATCGAATTCAGTGCTTTTTCCGGATGCTTCGCATGATAGACCGCAATAAACATGAATGCGATGATAAGAAGCACGATCGTCAGGCTGACTACATGCGCATGAAGGTCGGAGATCAGGTAGGAATAAAACGGGAATTCGTGGATCGTCCAGTCTGCTTTATCTGTCAGACCGTCCACGTACGGGTCCGGATTATGGCCGATAAAACGGGTGGAATTCGGATAGAAGAAGTTTCCTGTGTTTCCGACGTTGATACCGAGGCCTTTCCATATCTTCCAGAAAAGCACTTTATTTCCGATGCTCTGCTCATCGTAGAAGAATGAGTGCGAGTTACCGAAGAACATGGTGCAAAGACCGGAAAGAAGACCGGCAAAAGGCAGATAATGGATCGATACCTTGCAGTCCTTTTTGCGGCGCAGAGCATCGATAAAGAGCTGGCCGAGCGCATAGGCGGACATGAACGGGAAGGCGATGGCAGTACACATCGACAGATTATATCCGACAGAAGAACGTATCCCGGTCATCTTTACCAGGTAGGAGAAGAGATACTGGCCGTAGTAATAGTAGTTGATCGGCTGGCCGGCAAGCCATGGATCCTTGGCCGGGAGTCCGTCATAGCGGAGCATGGAGTTCATGAAGCCGAAGTCCATGATCTTCTCTTCGCCGTTGATGATCGGCGAGAGCCCTCTGCAGAAACAAAGGAAAGTGAGGACGGCGATGAAGATCACTTCCTCAAGAAGGATATGTGCCATGTTCGAGTTGTCCGAGAGTGCGGAGAAAGCCGCATCTCTTGTCTTCGGAATACCCCAGCTGATGATCGCCAGAAGGAAGAACATGACCCAAGTCATCGGGCGGCTGAAGGATTCGAAGATCTTAAGATAGGAGAACAGCCATAGAGCTCCGGAGGTAAGAATGATGCCGAATATCTTGGAGAAACTGTATCCCGCCGATAAAAATCCGCGGAAGAAATGCGCCAGGATTGGGAATGCCGCCCATCCGTAGAGATACAGGATCCCCCACCAGCAGAAGAAGTCTGCGTGATCCTGCTTAAGGAAAAAGCCTGCCAGAAAGGCCAGGAGCGCAGGAACTAAAAGAAGGAAAAACCGAGGAAGGACCGTACGAATTTCGATGTTGCGAAGTTCGAGATGCGACACGCGTTCGCGGAGGTTCCTGCTTTTCTTTTCGTTTCTTTCCAGTTCTTCTGATTCTTCCAAGATTGAACTTGCGGAAGTAACATCAGCGACGCGGACTGTATTATTTCCGGAATCACTGTGCGTCGATCTCGAGCTTTTTTTCACGCGAAAAATCCTCCTTGATTTTGGCAACTGTGGAGTTTGCCTGCGAGACACAGGCATCCATGCGGAATTTCGAATCCTCGGCAGGACTCGGTGTCATGGCGAGACTGCAGACGTAGAGGCCTTCCACCGGCTGCTGGAACTCATCGAGCGGATGGTTGAGCGGCTTGGCATAGCGGGTACGTGTCAGACGCCATGTGCGGACAGAACTTCTTGTCACGCTGGGATTCATATACTGAAGTCTCTTGAAAAATGTCTTAAATACATCCGCATCGGAAGCGGTCCAAAGCGGTGCGGAAGTCAGAAAACTTCCGGAAAGATACAGAACGTGACCGCCATAGCGGCGCTCGCCGACCATGCTCGTATGCTGGATCAGCCGCTGGAATGGTTCATCATTCGGGAACTGTCTGGAGTAGCACTCCGTGAACGGAGTTTTCATAAGCATCAGCAGACACATATTCGCCTGATAAGTAACGTCCATCAGGGAATCGCGGAAGTCGGTCGGCATATTCAGTGCATGGGTGATATGTACGAGATTTCGGCAAGATCCGGTATAAAGGATCGTGTCGCA
This sequence comes from Clostridiales bacterium, assembly GCA_017961235.1. Taxonomy (GTDB): domain Bacteria; phylum Bacillota; class Clostridia; order Saccharofermentanales; family Saccharofermentanaceae; genus Scatonaster. The sequence continues at coordinate 15,992 of JAGCXQ010000040.1, forward strand.
CTCGAGGAAGATCGACGATGAATCGGCAAGTACGCACTGGACGCGGTAACGCGGGCGTGACGGATCTTCATTCTGAAGAATATCGGAAACGGTGTAGCCGTACTGGATGATGCCGCCGCGGTCCGTGATCTCCTGCACGAGCGCAGAAAGAAGAGAATGGAATCCGTTATCGAGATATCCGAGTTTTTTCTTGCTGGCTTTGCCGTACCAGAGGGAGTCATACCACTGCAGTTCATCCGAGAGCCCGAGATCCTTCAGAAGAGAGATCAGAGCACGGTCGGATTTTCTGATATGGTGCGGCAGAAGTTCAATATACTCGGAGCCCAGACGGGAACATGCCAGCATGCCGCCCGGCGTGGACTGCTGCTCGACGACCTGTACGCGGAAACCGGCCTGCGCCAGCTTATAGGCACAGACCAGACCGGAAAGACCGGCGCCGATGACACAGATCGAAGTCTTTTCCTCCATGGTATCTCCTTTAGATCTTCTTTGCTTCTAAGTAGTAACGTTTCTCGACGGCTTCGCCCATAGAGAAAGTCTTTCTCGGGAAGACGCCTTCCTTACTGATGGTCTCAAAGAAAGAATTCTTCGATACATCCGGCAGCAGGAATCCGAGCTTGTCGGAGCCGCTGAGCGAACGGACGGAATCTTCGCCGTGGATATAGTCGGTGTGGATCTCAGAGGACTCGATCGAGTCAAGGAATCCCTGCAGGGATCCGACAGCGAGCGTATGGGAAGGCTTTCCGATGATCATCGTGAAGTCTTCGTATCCATCGGTGACGAGGATCGTCTGGGATCCGTCGGAGGTTCCTTCCTTGGCAAAAGCACCTGCATCGGAGAACCTGATATCCTGTGTAGCAAAGTATTCTTTCGCCTGATCCATGAGCTTTTCCTTCGTAAGACCGAAGGTCACTCTGTGGATCGGCTCGAACTGAAGACCGTTATCGTGGATGTTTACGATCTCGACGAGGCAGTAACGTGCCGGATGGTCTTCACGCTCGTTCTCGGGAAGTGTCTCCCGGATGTTCTCCCAGTGCTTCTTCGCGGTAGCAAGAGAGTGGTTACCGTCACCCACTGCGAAGAGGAAACCATCCTCGGAAGAAGCGAGCAGAGCTTCTAGCGCGGAAATAATGCCTTTCGCGATCTCGGAATCCGCCTTGGCGTAGTATCCCTTGATATGACCGCCTTCCATCATGAGATCGGTGTCATACACGAGGTCTCCCTCATCCATCGAAAGATCGTGGTAGGCAGGCTCGATGACTGTTCTCTTCGGATCGTTGATCAGCACCATGATGTGCGGCATCTCGATCGGAGCGCGCTCACGGATGCGGACGCGTGGTGGAATACGGGACAGAACTGTGCCCTCCGTTGCACGGATGCGGCTCTTATTTCCCGGGGTGAAGTCATACTGCTCGAGATCAAGTGCGAGCATCAGGCCGAGACGGGAGTCGTTATATTTTGTTTTCCTGTCCAGGACGATGAAGCCCGGATCGAGCTCGGTAAGGATGCCCTGATCGATATAATCGTTGATGGAAGATGTGATATTCGAGAGCCGCTGATCGATCTGTTCCGGTGTCTCTTTCTCAAGATACACTTCCGGCAGGAACATGCGAAGCGTAGATGGCGCATCTCCTACAGTTTTCTCGACATCCTCCCAGTATTTTGGTTCGGATGTGAACTGATCGCAGGCGATGACCGCCCACTTGCTAAGATCAAGTCCCTTCTTCGGAAGAAGGACCTTCGGCGCCGCTACGGCAATGTCGTTATAGATGAAATTCATGGATACCCTCCAATGTGTTTTGAAAAAATAGCTTAAATATTATAACACGCGCGAGAGGAAAAATCTTCTATATCTTCCCGTCCTGCAGAAAGGCTTTGAAAAGACTATTTTCACGTGATTTAGTGGTATAGTAGAAATGTACCTGGCTATGTTATGGAGGTGGGGAGATGGCGAATCGGGAAAACGGCAGAGGAAGGCTTCTTTGTCTTCTGGATATTCTTCAGAAAGAAACAGACGCGGAGCACGGGCTCTCGATCCAGGATCTTATCGGCAGGCTCGAGAAGGCGGGCTTCCCCGTGAACAGAAAGACCCTGTACGATGACCTTCGTGCTCTCGAGGACTCCTCGATCCCTGTGGAGAAGAGCAGCACCAGGACTCCGAGATACTATATCGAAGACCGCGATTTCGAGCTGGAAGAACTCATGATCCTGATCGATGCCGTCGAGTCTGCAGGCTTTATGACCGAGAAGAAAAAAGCAGGCGTGATCAAGAAACTCAAGAGCCTGACATCTTCGGGATATGCGGCAGAACTGAATGAGCAGATCCACTATATCGGCCGCCATCACTCGACTAATAATGACTTCATCTATACCGTAGGTACGATCCGCCGTGCTCTGGCATCGAAGCACCCGGTGACTTTTCAGTATATTGAGTACAAATACGGTGAGGGCGAGGTCCTCAAGCATGACGGCATGAAGTACATCCTTCATCCGTTCGCGATGGTCTGGAATAACGGATTTTACTACTGTATCGGCGTTCGTCCGGAGCAGAGTCCGGAAGGGGAAAAAGATAAGATCCGCCACTTCCGTATCGACCGTATGAAGAAGGTCTCCGTCGATGAGAAGATCCCGCTGGTCAAGCCGCCGAAGGGCTTCAGCGTCGCCAAGCATATGGAGGAATCTTTCAGTATGTTCGGTGCGGAGACAGCGACTGTCCTGATCCGATTCAGAAAAGACCTGCTGACGCAGTTTTACGACCGCTTTGAGCAGGATGTGGCTGTGCATCCGGATCCGAAAGATCCCGATTATCTTCAGGCCAATGTCAGTGTCAACGTCAGTCCGACGTTCTTCGCCTGGATCTCCCAGTATGAGGGCGGTTTCACGGTCGCCGGACCCAAGAGGATCCGCGATATGTATCACGATCATCTGCGAAAAGCACTTGAATCGTAGGTTTTCTTATTATATATAGATTTTCTTCTGTAAATCGTGTAAAATTACGAGGCACGCGAAATCAAGGGCGTGCCTCGCTTTTTGAAAAGGAGACGAAACGAATGAGAAAGTTTACCTCAGATGAATTGAGAAATGCTTGGAAGCAGTTTTATATTGACCGCGGTCATGTGGATGTCGGCGCCGTATCGCTGGTATCGGACGGATCGACGGGTGTTATGTTTAATGTCGCCGGCATGCAGCCGCTGATGCCGTACCTTCTGGGTCAGAAACATCCCCTCGGTACAAGACTTTGCAACGTCCAGGGCTGTGTCCGTACAAACGATATCGACTCTGTCGGCGATAAGAGCCACGGAACCTTCTTCGAAATGATGGGTTCCTGGTCTTTGGGCGACTACTTTAAGAAGGAAAGATGCCAGTGGAGCTTCGAGCTTCTTACGGACCTTTTCGGATTTGACGCGGATCACCTGGCAGCGACTGTTTTCGCCGGTGACGAGAATGCCCCGAGAGATGAAGAGGGCGCGAAGTACCGTATCGAGTCCGGTTTTAAGCCGGAGAATATCTTCTATCTTCCTGCCGAGGATAACTGGTGGGGACTGGAGTATGGTCCGTGCGGTCCGGACAGTGAGATGTTCTACGTTAAGGATATTCCTGCCTGCGGTCCTGACTGCGGCCCGGGATGCCACTGCGGAAAATATACCGAGATCGGTAACGACGTATTCATGCAGTATGAGAAGCATCAGGACGGAACCCTGACTCCTCTTTCACAGAAGAATGTAGATACAGGCTGGGGCCTGGAGCGTATCCTGGCATTCCTGAACGGCCTGGATGATGTTTATAAGATCGACCTTCATGCTCCGGCGATCGCTTATATCGAAGAAGCGTCCGGCGTGAAGTATGATTCGGACGAGAAACTGACACGCTCCATGCGTATTCTTGCGGACCACACCAGAACAGGCGTCATGCTGATCGGTGATCCGGCGAAGCTCCTTCCGTCCAATGCCGGCGCAGGATATGTTCTCCGCCGTCTCATCCGCCGTGCCGTAAGACATGCAAGAGCGCTGAACCTGAAGAAGGAGAATATTCTGAAGGTGGCTCAAATCTATATCGATGTATATTCCAACAGCTACCCGAACCTGGTAAAGAACAGAGACTTCATCCTGAATGAGCTGACCAAGGAGATCGAGCGTTTCGAGAGCACTCTCGAGAACGGCATGAAGGAGTTTAAGAAGATCCTCGACGAGACAGGCGCTTCCGGAAAGAAGACACTGTCCGGCCGCGATGCTTTCTACCTCTACGATACTTTCGGATTCCCGCTCGAACTTACTGTCGAGCTGGCAGAAGAAGAGGGCCTGACGGTTGATGAAGACGGATTTAAAACGGCGATGGAAGAGCAGAAGCAGAAGGCTCGTGACAGCCAGAACTTCTCCGCGAAGCTCAGCACATCTACCGGTGTATTTGATGATCTGGATGACAGCATCAAGACAGAGTTCGTCGGTTACGAGAAGAGAGAATGCGAAGGTAAGATCCTTGCCGCTGCGGATGAATCTTCTCTGAAGGAAGAGCTTTCCGAAGGCCAGAAGGGAACCATCATCACAGACGTTACCTGCCTCTATGGAACCATGGGCGGCCAGGTCGGTGATAAGGGCAGCATTGTTACTAATGACGGAGAATTCATAGTTACCGAGGCGATCCACATCGGAGAGACGAAGATCGGCCACACCGGCTATGTTGCAAAAGGAACCATCCGTGTCGGACAGCCGGCGAAGATCTCTGTGGAGAATAGAAACCGTGACAATACTTGTAAGAACCACTCCGCGACGCATCTTCTGCAAAAAGCACTGAAGATCGTTCTCGGTGATCACGTCGAGCAGAAAGGTTCTCTCGTTACACCGGACCGTCTGCGTTTTGACTTCTCCCACGACGCTTCCATGTCGGCCGAGCAGATCGCGGAAGTGGAGAAGATCGTGAACTCCGAGATCGCGGCATCTCTTCCGGTAAGGACCGATGAGATGAGCCTGCAGGATGTCGGTAAGACCGGCGCGATGGCTCTCTTTGGTGAGAAGTATCACGAGACCGTCCGTGTCGTAAGTATGGGTAAGGGCACTTCCGGTGATACGGAAGCAGACTTCAAGGAAGCGTTCTCTGTCGAGCTCTGCGGCGGTACGCACGTCAGCAATACCTCCCAGATCCAGAGCATCAAGATCCTCTCCGAGTCCGGTGTTGCTGCCGGCGTGAGAAGAATCGAGGCGCTTACCGGTGATGCGGTCATGGCATACTACAAAGATCTGGAGAATATGATCGCAGAAGCTGCGAAGCTTCTGAAGTCCAATCCGTCCGAGATCGTTTCGAAGATCGAGCACCTGCAGAAAGACCTGAAGGCGGCAAACTCCGAGATCGAGTCCCTGAAGTCTCAGGCGGCCAAGGATGCGCTCGGTGATTCGCTCGAACAGACAGTCGATGTCAAGGGTGTGAAACTTCTTGCCGCGAAGCTTGAAAATGTTGAGATGGGCGCGCTGCGTGATCTCGGTGACCAGCTGAAGGATAAGCTCGGTGATGGCGTTATCGCACTGATGTCTGCCATCGACGGCAAGGCGAATATCGTCATCATGGCGACCGATTCCGCGGTGAAGGCCGGTGCACACGCCGGTAACCTCATCAAAGCAGTTGCCCCGATCGTCGGTGGTGGTGGCGGCGGACGTCCGAACATGGCACAGGCCGGCGGTAAGAATCCGGCGGGCATCGACGATGCACTTGCTGCAGTAAAGACCGAACTCGAGAAGATGCTGTAAAAGCTACAGATGAATGGAGGAAAAGACCATGTGTTTATTCTGTGATATCGTAGAGGGCAAGATCCCTTCGACCAAAGTTTTTGAAAATGATAAGGTGCTGGCATTTAAGGATATTAATCCTGCGACTCCGGTACATGTCCTGATCGTTCCGAAGAAGCACTTCGACGATATTCTCGATATGGCTTCCTCTGAAGAAGGAAAAGAAGCGCTCGGTGATGTTCTGGATGCGGTTCCGGAAGTAGTCAAGGCGACGGGCATCGATGACGGATTCAGGATCATCAACAACTGCCGCGAATTCGGCGGACAGACAGTGAAGCACGTACACTTCCATATCCTCGGTGGAGTAAAGCTTTCCGAGAAGATGATCTGACATCATAAGCGATTCATACAAATGAATTTACGAGGCTGTCTCTAACCATGAAGAGACAGCCTCGACTCTTTTAGGAAAGGGTCTCTGGCTTTACTCAAAAATACGGACCATGATATTATGTAAACACAAGAATAAACTTCGAAAATGAAACAGCCTTTCGATTTGGGATAACTATGCTGATCTCGTGTTTACCATCTCAAATATCCATGCCGAAGCTATTCATAACTCGAAAAGGGAGGAATAGCGTATGTGGACTTTTGCTCTTGCTTTGTATTCTTCTTAATTCTGCGGGCTGCAATTTGAGACCAAGGTATACGGTTTTCTCCGATGAAAGCCGGACGATAACGCATGTCAGCAGTGCGATGCGCGACTACATAGGAATTGTACTTGAATCCAAAGAAGTAGTCATCTGCGATTACAAAGGTCACGAGCTTTGCAGGAAATCTTTTGAGAAGAGGATTGTAAATCTGGATGTCTTTGCAACCACGTTTCTTCTTCAATTTGAAGATAACTCTATCGAAGTGTACCATCTGGAAGAGCACAGTATGGAATTGAAAATGCGAGAACAGTTTTCCTCGCCAATAAAGAAAGCAGAGATTTCCGGCATGTGGATTGAGGAAGCTCCCATTTTGGTTGTGTTGCTAGAAAATGGCGACTTATACTCCAGTAAAGATTTGCTCTTGCCGGAAGAGATCGTCAAGATCGATGACCATGTGAAGACGGAAGCATGTTTGGTAGAGAGCATTGTTTATATTACAAATGGAGGGGAAGTGAAGAAATACTTGTCAGGCTCTCCATATTCGCCTGCTCCTGAGATAAATCGGGACGTTGCCCTTGATATTGAAACTCTGAATGTTGCACAATTCAACGGTGATTACGGATATTTAGGAATAGGAAAGAAAAGTGTTTATTACTTAAATGGCGTTGCCCCACTTTGTTTGAATAGCACCTTGGATATCTCGGAGATTGATCCAAGATCGGTTTTGTCGGGGAAGACGGTGTATTTCTCGATTATGTATCAGGAAAACAGACAATGGTATTTCGAAGGTGTGACACGTGACTATAAACACTATATCTTTCGCGAAACTAAGAAAAAAATAAGAGTCGAAGAAGGCGAGTCTGTTCTTCCTATTCCAGGCGGAGTAATATTCTATACGGATCATGAGGTTCGAGTGCGGTTGATCTGATTTCGAAGGAGAAAGAGCGAACTGCGGTGAATCTTTATAGGCATTTTCCCATTCATCCGCATCTCTTAACTGTAGCTGAACAATTCTTTTGCGAACGATTGTTATATTATCAGGGACGAAATTCTATGGCGAAAAGCCTGAAACTCGCTATAATGTAGATGAATAGGTTAGTAACGAGCGTGGATTGTTTTTGAATTTCCGTTATCGGATTCGCTCGAGAAAAAAGGGGCTGGTTTTATGTGTTTCCCAGCCCCTCTTTTATTGCCTGAAATCAGAAATTCCCTACGCGTAACGATAAAATTGCATATATGTCATTTTCCTGTCACCCGTTTCATATATACTGATGCTGAGTTAATAGGGGTGAGGTAAAAAATGAGCAGTCATAAACATGGTATCTTTGGATATATAATCAGAACGATCGGAGTGATCCTGACTGTTTCTGTTCTTGCGGGAACCTGTCTGGTTCCGTCAAGAGTGCGTGCGCAGAAGGATCTTACCGTTGATTTTATTGAGTATACTTTTCAAACACTTCTGGGGAAAGAACCGGAAGGTGAACAGTACGGTTTTTGGTATCGTAATATCAAAGATGGAAATACTACTGCCGCCGGCATGATCGAGATGCTGACCGAGAGTGAAGAGTTCGTGGAAAAAGAGTATTCCCCGGAGCAAACGCTCGCACTTCTTACGAAGACGATGACTGGAAAAGAACTCGCCGAGGCGGAGAAGGAGAGATACCTTTCCTACATGGAAAGCGGTGTCAGTCTCCGGCGCTTTATCAGTGATGTTTCGAAGACTCCGGATTTCGCGTCTGTCTGTGCGCAGTACAATATCAATCCGGGTTCAGTGGAAGACTTAGAGCCGAGAGATCTGAATCCGGAACTCGCTGTTTTTATAGGAGAGATCTTTACTGAAATGTACGGAAGAACTCCTTCCGCCAAAGAATCGAATGTATGGACGCAGTATTTCCGCGAAGGAAAACAGGTCGCGCCGACATTTCAGCAGATCGTAGTTTCTTCCGACTATTCTTCCAGAGGAGTTTCCGATGACCAGACGATCACATCGCTTTGCCATCTGATGCTCGGGCGTGATGCGACATCGGAAGAGATGGGCAAATACCATGAAGTGATGGAAAATGGCATGTCGCTCGATTATGTGGAGCAGATGATCGCTTCGGATCCTTCCTTTCATTCGCGCTGCGCAGAACTCGGCATCGTTCCCGGAGAGGTTGCTCTTACCCAGCCGAGAGATACGAACTACGAGATGACATCCTTCCTGAACCGTCTTTATTCCCGCCTTTCTGGAAAAGCACCGGCGGGGGAGGAACTGAATGATTTTGTGTTGCGTATTTCCGAGTATCCATCCAGCTTACGAAGTGTGATCTGGGACATGTTGTCCACTCCGGAAAGCAGAGAGATCCTGGCAGCGGATGATGATTTTCTGAATACGGTGTTTGAAGTGTTCTACGGATATCAGCCGGAGCAGGAGAAGATCACTTCCTATAAGATCGCGCTTTCGCATGGCGTTACCCGTGAACGCGTGCTTACCTCGATCCTGAACGATCCGGCCTTTGATGCGAAGATGAGTGAATACGGTCTGGATACACATGTGGAGAAAGAAGTACCGAAGAAGATCGTCGCACTTACCTTTGACGACGGTCCTTATACCGATGTCACGATGAGGATCCTTGATGCACTTGAACCATATGGTGCACATGCGACATTCTTCGTTACAGGTGACCGTGTTGTCCGTTATAAAGACTGCATCATCCGCGCTACGAATATGGGATGTGAGGTTGGAAACCATACCTGGAACCATACGACACTGACGAAGATCTCCGGAGATGCTGTCCATAAGCAGATCTGGGATACCTGTGACATCATCTACAGCATTACCGGCACCTACCCGAAGGTCATGCGGCCGGTCGGCGGATCGTATAACACGACAGTATCCGAGAATGTCGGACTTCCGATGATCCTGTGGTCGATCGATACGAATGACTGGAAGTACAGAGACAGCCAGCATGTTATCGATGAAGTGCTGAATAATGTCAGAGACGGCGACATCATTCTGATGCATGACCTGTATGAGACGACAGCGACAGCAGTCGAGACGATCGTCCCTGCCCTTATCGATTCCGGCTATACGCTGGTCACGATCAGCGAACTTGCGGAGTATAAGAAGGTGCAGATGGAGAACGGTAAACCCTATTTTTCGATGAGAGGATAACAACTGATGAGTGAGAAAACGAATGCAATCATTGCAGAGATCAGAACGGTCATCTGCGGCAAAGATATCGTGATCCTTCAGGCACTGGCCGGGATCCTTTCCGGAGGACATGTCCTGATCGAGGATGTACCGGGTGTCGGAAAGACGACGATGGCGCTGGCCTTTTCCCGAGCGATGGGACTGGACTATGGCCGTGTGCAGTTTACCCCGGACGTCCTGCCATCGGATATTACCGGTTTTTCCGTCTATGACAAAAACACGCAGAGCATGAAGTACCAGCCCGGTTCGGTCTTCCATAATCTTTTTCTTGCAGACGAGCTGAACCGTGCTTCGAGCCGCACACAGTCCGCGCTCCTGGAAGCCATGGAAGAGGGACAGGTAACGGTCGATGGGAATACCTATGTACTTCCGAAACCTTTTACGGTCTTTGCGACACAGAACCCGTCCGGCGCATCCGGAACATCGCTTCTTCCGGATTCGCAGATGGATAGATTCGCGATCCGCGTCTCGATGGGATATCCGTCCCCGCAGGACGAAAAGGCGATGCTGGAGGATAGAAAAGACGGCAATAATCCGCTTCACGGGGTGCGCTGCATATGCAGTGCCAGAGAGCTTCTTGCGATGCAGGAGGAAGTTTCCCGTGTATTTGTCGGAGAATCGATGCTGGATTATATCATCGCGCTGGTAGGGAAGACCCGTTCCCATCCGGATCTCGAGCGTGGCGCAAGTCCCCGTGCGACACTGGCGCTGACCGCTATGGCAAAAGCTTATGCGTATGTATTTCACAGAAATTATGTTATTCCGAATGATGTGCAGGCCGTCTTTACTCCGGTCATGGGACATCGTCTGATGCTGACGGCAGAGGCGGAAGTCAATGAGAGACGCACATCCGATGTGACGAAGGAGATACTGAAATCTGTTCCTGCACCAAAGGTGTAACGAGGTCTGGCGGGGCATATGTTCAAGAACTGGTGTATCTATATCCTGGCACTGGCGGGTACATTCACATTCTTTCTTTTCTACCAGATGTGGATGGCCTGGTACTGTCTTGTCCTGCTGCTTTGTATCCCGCCGCTCTCGCTGATCATGTGTCTTCTATCCATACGGAAAAGAAAGGTCCACCTGATTGCGCCGAGAAATGTGAAGATCGGCGATGAAGCATCGGTCGAACTTGCTATTCCAGAGTGCCTGGCGAACATGATCTCTTTTCTGCGGATCGACTATTCTTTTACGGAGAAAATGACCGGGGAACGGATCAGAAGAAAAATGTATATCCACGGGAACACGCACGTCAGTATTCCAGTCAATGCAGACCATTGCGGTGCTTTTGCAGTGGAAGTAACGAGAATAAAGATCTACGATCTGTTCGGCCTTTTCTGGACCAGACAGAAGCCGCATTCCTCCTGTGAAGTGATCGTGCACCCGGTCCCGCAGATACCGGAGGCGATGCCGGATCTGAACGGCTTTAAAGCACGCACGCTGAAAAAGAGCACTTCGCCGTACTCGGAGATCTATGATGTCCGCGAGTATGTCCTCGGCGACCTTATCAAGAATATCCACTGGAAAGCATCGGCGAAGAGAGATGATCTTCTGGTCAAAGAGCCGCAGGAGGAGTGCTTCGGCCATGCCCGCGTCTTTCTCGAGCTTGAAAAAGATAGAGAGATCTTCGACCGGAAGATGGGGGAACTGGTGTTTACTTCCGAGTACTTCCTTAAGAAAGATATCCCGCATAAGATCCGTGTGCTTCCTCCGAGAAAAAGAGAGATCTCCTTCGATATCCAGTCACCGCGTGATCTGGAAAAAGCGGTGATCAGGATCCTCAATATGAAGATACCGAAGGAGGCCTCTGATGAGAATTAAAACCGTTCATGTCGAGCCTTCATCGACTTCCGCAAGGCCGGTCAACTTCATTCTTTCCACGCTTCTGACATCGCTTCTGTGTGTCGGCTTTTCGCTCATGCTGACAAGCACCTACACACTTACGGTGGATTTGCGGATCTTTATTCCCGGGATCGTGGTGATGGCTTTTCTGGCGACTTGCTTCCATATCCTTACCGAGAAAAGAAAATGGATATCGGTCGTGCTTCTGCTCATCTCATTCCTGATTCCGGTGGGTGCCGTCATCTTCGGGATCGCGGGGATCAGGGAAGGCATGGATTCTCTGATGTTCATGCTGAAGAAGTTTACCTTCCGGGATCTGCCTTTTGACTACGAGGAGGCGGTAGATGCCAGGACGGTCCTGACGAGATTCCTTCTGGTTGTAAATCTTCTTCCGGTACTCTTTACGACATATGTGATCACCAGAAGAAAGAGCATCCTGCTCTGCGTGCCTTTCTACATCCCGTTTTTATTCTTCTCCGTGGCGCTGAACTATATGTTCCCGAAGCAGATCTGGTGCGAACTCGCGCTGGCGGGTATTCTCATGCTGTGCTTTTTCCAGTCGCTCCGGAAGGGAGACCGGGTGAAAAGTGACCGAAGACTTCTGGTCCTTTCGATCCCGGCGCTGCTGCTGTCGTTTCTGGTGGGAATGTGGTTCCCGCAGAAGACCTACGATAAGCAGTCCCTTGCCGTCCGCCAGATGAACTCGATCAAGAATCTTCTCGGGAATGATACGCTTCATAATTCGCTTCCCGCAAATGTGCAGAAGCTGCTCGATGACGTGGAGAAATCCTATCTTGGAGGCACTATGCTCGAGGATATAGGCGGTTCTGTCGTCACTTCGGCAACGACCTCTGAAGACCTTAATGCGGTAGGTAATTTCGATCCGCCGTACTTCGTCGTGCTGACGATGAAACGAACCGTTAATCCGAGCATGCGTGGTATTTCCGGAAGCAAATATCTCTATCTGAGGACTACCTCGATGGATACATATACCGGTCATAAATGGAAGATCTCAGAGGATGAGCCGGATGCCGATGAGATCTATGCGGAAGGTGCGAAGATCCCGAGAGAAGGCGCACCTTATGTGCTTGATCTGAAGTTTACTTATGAGCCGGAGTTTACCTACAGTCCGCTTTATACAGACGGCTATGTGGTGTCCGCTTCTGCCGGAATTCCTGAAAGTACGGATTATAATGTCAGATGCCTCCTTGAAGAGAGCGGAGGCGACGGGGTGACCTATGCACTTTCTGAGCTTCCGGTAAGAAGAGAGAGCACCTGCTGGTCAGAAGAGTATATCGACTATGTGAATACGACGTCATTAGAGGTCCCGCAGGAAACGGTAGATGCGATCCTCGGAACCGGAGTCCTCCCGGAGTGGTTCATGTCGGTGTATGAAGGAAAAACGGAGATGAGTACGATCGATAAAGTACTTGCCGTGACGGATTATGTCAGTTCGCTTCATTCTTATGATGAGCATACGGATTACCCGCCGTCCGACCAGGATTTTGTCAGCTGGTTCCTAAAAGATAGCAGAACCGGATTCTGCGTGCACTATGCATCTACTGCTGTAGTGCTTCTGCGTATGCTCGGCGTTCCGGCAAGATACTGCTCCGGTTATATGGTAAATACAGCAGTGGATGGAAGAGACTGTGAAGTTGCCTCGACAGATGCACACGCGTGGTTCGAGGTGTTCCTTCCCGAATATGGATGGGTCATGGGCGATCCAACTCCGGGAAACAGCAAGGCGGCGTCCCGTTTCGATGTCAGCGGACTGGTAAAGAAATATGACCTTCCGTCGATCTTCGCGCCATCAGACGATACGGACCCGTCGGATCCGTCTGATCCTTCGGCTACTGATCCGCTTACCGGTCTTCTTCAGCCCACTGATCCTTCGAGTGACCCGTCGGTTCCTGGAACAAACGGAGATCCTTCCTCCACGACCACCGGCTTCGGAAACTCAGGTACTTCTCCGGTATCTCCGGATGGAAACGGGGGAGGTACTCTGGATCCATCCTCTCCGGCAACGGCTACCGGAAAGAAGAGTACGCCAAAGTGGCTAAAAGCACTGGGCAAAGCGATCCTTCCGATCCTGATAGTTCTTCTGGTGCTTTTGCTGATAAGGACTGCCTATTCCTTTATCTGGACCCGTGCCTTCCACCAGAAAGACATCAACGCAAGTGCGAGGGCCTACTACCGTTATTTCCAGTGGGTCGGGAAGAAGTGGAAGGGAAGGCCTGCGACTAAGGCGCGTATGTTGGCGCTGAAGGCGACATTCAGCGAAGATGGTATTACGGAAAAAGAACTCGACGATCTTATTTTGTTTGGAAAACAAGGGCTTGCAAACACACGAAAAAAGCAGCCGTGGTATAAGAGAGTTCCCGTCCGGCTGCTGTTTGAAGTCAGGATCTGATGCTGCTAAAGGATCAGCCCTCTGCGGCTTTGGCTTCCATTACTGCCTTAGCCAGCTGGTCTGCGCAGGAGGTGGATCTGAATCCGCAAGTGTTTCCTGCCAGTTTTTCAGCAATGTCCTCCGCTTTCCACCCATCTACAAGTTTGCCGATGGCCTTCAGGTTGCCGTTACAGCCGCTGGTAAATACGACGTCGGTGATGACTCCGTCGTTGATCTCGAAGTCGATCTTGGTTGAGCAGGTGCCGCTGGTGCGATACGAATAATGCATGGTTTTGTCCTCCGTGTGTGGTTAGTGATGGTTATGATTTCGGCAGAAGAGAGATATCACGCTCGACCGGGCAGGGCGGAAGGTATTTACTGAATACTTCCACATATCTGGTTCCAAAGGAGATGGATACCAGCTCCGAAAAAGCGATGCGTGTCGGTTTTTCTTCCCATTTTCCGTCAGTATCAAAACCGCGGACGTAGATGTAACGGTCATCTTTTTTCTCGATGCGGCCGATCACATAGTCGATATTCCCGCTGTTCCGATCTTCCGATTCATAGATCGCATTGAGACGGTTGTGCGATAGGTAGGAAAGCACTCCTTCCCAGGAAGAAAGGTCGATGTCGATCTTCTTGATCTGCGATGTGACGCCTTCGCTCTCGAGAATGTCGTTGGTAAGATCGACCTTGGAATTGATCTCCACGATATCCTTCATGCGGCGGACAACATATCCGTCGAGACGGAAATCCTGCTCGTCCATGTAGAGGAAAAGATCCTCACTGGACTTGATCGGGAAGCAGCTGTAACAGTTCGGGTCGGCCTTCAGAAACATCCGGCACAGAAGTGTCTGGCGGCAGGCCTCTTCCAGTACGGCATTGATCTCAAATCTCTTCATGCTATCCCTCCTTCTGAATCAGGTTCTTGCCATAGATTATAACACGGTTTTTCACTGCTCTGATACAACTTGAAATAAGACTTCCTTGTTGTTTCTCAAAGAAGATTTAATTATGAATTTTTTGTAACCTGAATAAGGCAAAAAGTTCCGAAAAAACGGCAGATTTCAAGCCTTCTCGTGATAGAAGGGAAAAGCCCCTTTGTGATACAATTTAAATATCGAATTCTGCCGTGTGTCGTATTGGCAGAGATGAGGGTAAGTGAAGTAAAGGCGGTGCGGTGTGTAAAAGAGGGGAAACACCGGTATTTGGGGTATGAGAAGATTCCGTGTAAAGATGACGATCATGATCGTACTGGTGGTGCTGGTCAGTACAGGTCTTCTTTCGATAATCAGCTATCGCAGGGCGAAGCAGAGTGTTTTTAACGAGGCGGAAGAAAAATACCGGGTCGAGGCGGCCAAGTATGCACAGGAACTGACTACCTGGCTGAATGCCAACGCCACGATCGTTGATACGCTGGCGGCGAACATCGAGTACAGCCGGTTCTTCGACCAGGACTGGGCGTTCTTCCACAGCTACTTAAAGTCCGTCTATGACAGCCTGAACTATAACGGCTATATCTACGACATCTATTTCACATTCCCGGATAATACGATGGCCTGTGCGTCGGACTTCGTGGCCGACGGTACGGTCGATTTCTCGCATGAGCGCGACTGGTACACGGTTGCGGCCAAAACGAATGAGATCTACTACTCCCTGCCGTATTTGGATTCCGATACGAAAAAACCGATCATCACGATCTCTAAGGCTGTCCGCGCAGATGGTGAACTGAAGGGCATCATCGCAGCGGATATTTTTGTCAATGTGCTCGTCGATATCATCAACGAAGCAGATGTCGCGGATAACAGCTATGCTTTCCTGGTCGATCAGGAGATGCATGTGATCGTGCATCCGAATGAGGCCTATTCTTTCTCCGATGAGCCGATCGGCATCCTTGATGTGGAGAAAGCACCATACACGGAAGTCGTTGCCAATATGCGGTCCGGCTCTGACGAGACGGTATATGTCGAGGACTATGACGGAGTCACACGAGGGATCGTGGTTTCTGAGATGGAAAACAGCGGCTGGCATGTCGGTATCGCGACGAGTAAGACCGAGATGATGAAGGGTCTGGGGGGCCTGGTCAAGAGCTTCCTGATCGCTGCCAGCGTCGCGGCACTTATCGGTGGTACTTTTGCAGTTGTCCTTGCCTATGTGCAGGATAAATACAGTAAGCAGCAGCAGGAATATGCCGAGAAGGTACTGCGTCTCGAGAAGCAGGCGGCGGACGAAGCAAGTAAAGCGAAGAGCCGTTTCCTCGCGGATATGTCCCACGAGATCAGAACGCCGATCAATGCGATCCTCGGTATGAATGAGATGATCATCCGAGAGACAGATAACCGGGAGATCATGGGATATTCGAGAAATATCCGCCAGTCCGGACAGAATCTTCTCGGACTGGTCAACAGTATCCTCGATTTCAGTAAGATCGAGAGCGGAAAGATGGAACTGGTATGCGCGCCTTATAATGTTAAGTCGCAGTTCTCCTATGTGATCAATTCGATCTCGGAGAGAGCCCGCTCGAAGAATCTCGAGCTGGAACTGGACATCGATCCGAGCATTCCGACGGAGCTCTATGGCGACAATACCAGGATCAATGAAGTCATCATGAACCTTCTGACGAATGCCGTGAAATATACGGAAAAAGGAACGGTCACTCTGACGGCGAAGGTAAAAGAGAGAAAGAACGATCCGGATCCGTCGGTACTCCTTTATGTCGAGGTAAAAGATACCGGTATCGGCATCAAAGAAGAAGACATGAAGAGGCTTTTCGAATCATTCGAGCGTCTGGATGTCGAAAGAAACAGAAATATCGAGGGCACCGGACTCGGCATGTCTGTCTGCACGAAGCTTCTTGACCTGATGGACAGCAAACTCGAGGTGAAGAGCAAATACGGCGAGGGTTCCGTATTCTGGTTCGAGCTGTGGCAGAAGATCGAAAAAGACGAGCCGATCGGAAAGTTTGAAGTGGCAAATGCCGGGGACGACAGTGATGAAGTCTATAAGGAATCCTTCCATGCACCGGAGGCCCTGATCCTGATCGTCGATGATACAAAGATGAATATCGCGGTTGCCGCCAATCTTCTGAAGAGAACGGGCGTCCGTATCCATACGGCGACCAGCGGCGAAGAGGCGATCCGCCTGTCCGATGATAATAAGTACGACATGATCCTGATGGATCAGCGGATGCCGGGAATGGACGGAAGCGAAGCGATGAATGAGATCCGCGGTCTGGATAACAAGCTTAATGCCAGGACCCCGATCATCTGCCTGACGGCGGACGTCATCCGCGGCGCAAGAGAAAGATATATCGCCCAGGGATTCGATGATTACCTGACCAAGCCGATCGATGCGCGCGAACTCGAGAAGATGATGCTCACTTATCTTCCGAAGGAAAAGGTCCGTATCGAAGAAGAAAAAACAGAAGGCGGCATGCCGGAAACAAAAGAAGATGTAACAGTGCTTTTCGAGGCGCTTGCGAAAGCAGGTATCGATGCGTCCGCAGGTATGCATTTCTGTCAGAATGATCCGGACATGTATAAGTCGATCCTTTCCGAGTACTGCTCGGAGCAGAAAAATAAACTTCCGAATCTTGAGTCCTGTTATACATCTCATGACTGGAAAAACTACGAGATCTATATTCATTCACTAAAGAGCACGTCGAAGACGATCGGCGCCAATAAGCTCTTCGAGCTGGCGGCGGAGCTGGAAGCAGCCGCAGGACGCGGAGATGAACTGGCGATCGCGGACGGCCACGGCAAAGCGATGGAGATGTACAGGAAGATCGTCCGGGTGATCGAAGAGAATCTGGATGTACAGGATACAAGCGACGAGGAGGAGATCTTCGAATTCCTCCCGGAAGAGAATAACGAGGACTAAGAGGGGGTTCTTATGGCAAAGTGGGTAATGGTCGTGGATGATGACACCGCGAACCTGAAGATGGCAGGACATATCCTGAGCAGGAATAATATGCGTGTGACAGCGCTGAAGTCCGGTCAGGCAATGATGGACTATATTCCGGAGAAGGGATTCCCGGACTTGATCCTGCTGGATATTAAGATGCCCGGGATCGATGGATTTGAGACGCTGAAGCTTCTGCGTGAATATGAGAAGTCGGTCAATGCCGAGGCAACTCCGGTCATCTTCCTGACGGCGGATGAAGATACGAATACCGAGACCCGCGGATTTGAGATGGGCGTATCGGACTTTGTGCGAAAACCATTTAACCCGGATGTACTGATGCGACGGATCGATAATGTCATGTCGAGCAGCTCCGAAGTGAAGTCCTTAAAGAGCGAGGCTTCGATCGATAAGCTCACGGGGCTTCTGAATAAGGGTGCCAGTGAAGCAGCGCTGACACGCGTGTGCACCAATACGACCGGATGCCTGATGATGATCGATCTGGACTCCTTTAAACTCGTCAACGATATTTACGGACATGATATGGGAGATAAGGTCCTCTTCGGATTCGCGCAGCTCATAAGAAATGCCGTCCCGGCGGGCAGCACCTGCGGAAGATTAGGCGGTGACGAGTTCGTGGCCTTTGCCAAGGACGTGATCACGGACCAGACGGTCGCGGAGATCTCTGAGAAACTGAATGCCGGCGTGCTCGCGATGGCGAAGGATCTGATGGGTGAGGATATGGATATTCCGCTCGGCGCCTCGATCGGTGCGATCTACGTCCCGCGCCACGGTAATGACTACAATGCCCTGATCATGCTGGCAGATAAGTCTCTGTATTCCGTCAAGAAAAACGGCAAACACGGCTACAGCCTCTACTGTGCCGATTCTTTTGACGATGAAGATGAGGCTGCGCTTCCGGACATCCACGCGATCTCCGAGATACTGGGAGAACGGTCGATCCCGGATGTGGCGCTGCAGCTCGATAAGGGTTCTTTTTCACCGGTATATAGATACATCATGCGCTATATCGTGAGAAACCGGATATGTGCGTGCAAAGTGCTTTTCACGCTGACGGCGGCGGAAGGTACGGAGAACGAAGAGTATATACGCCTTCTCGATGAATTCGGCAATCACATCCGCCAGTCGCTCCGTAAGTCCGATATCCTGATGCGTAACCGGAAGAACCAGTATTTCGTATTTCTCACCGACATACGCGAGGACTCCACGAGAAAAGTCATCATGCATATCATCGATTCCTGGAAGGAACGGATGGGCGGATCCCTGATCGTGAACTATGAGGAGGAATTCCTCGGAAATGAATACGAGAAGAAGATCAATAAGAGAAGAGACCGTCATGTCATTATCGTCGATGATGACGCGATGAATCTTCAGGTGGCAGGAAAGATCTTAAGCTCCGGCGGTATCCGCGTCACGGCGCTTAAGTCCGGAAAAGCACTCCTGTCATTTATCGAGGAAGCCGAGAAAATGCCGGATCTCATCCTTCTGGATGTGAAGATGCCGGAGATGGATGGATTTGAGGCGATGCGGAGACTGAAGATGATCAGTTCCTCTGCAGCGAAGATCCCGGTGATGTTCCTGACCGCGGATGAGAGCTCCGGTGCGGAGAGTAAGGGCCTGGCGCTCGGTGCGATGGACTTCCTGAGAAAGCCGTTTGTGCCGGAGATACTGCTTCTCCGCGTGCAGCACATGATCGAGCTGGTGACGCTTGAGAATCAGCTGAGCTATGAAGTGCAGAGAAAGACGCAGGAGAACCGGCAGCTTCTCGTGCACGTCGTCGAGTCGCTCGCAACGGCGATCGATACCAAGGACATCTATACGAGAGGCCACTCGGGAAGAGTGGCGGACTACGCCAGAAAGATCGCCCAGAAGGTCGGATATACCGAGCTTCGTCAGGAAGAGGTCTATATGATGGGACTTCTCCACGATGTCGGAAAGATCGGTGTCCCGAACTCGATCATCAATAAAGAAAGCAGACTTACCGATGAGGAATTTGCGGTGATCAAGAAGCACCCGAGCATGGGCGCGCAGATCCTCGAGAATATTAAGGAAGATCCGGAGCTTACTATCGCTGCGCGGTTCCATCACGAGAGATTCGACGGGACGGGATATCCGGACGGGATCTCCGGATTTGATATTCCGGAGGCGGTAAGGATCATCGCGGTAGCCGACGCCTATGACGCGATGTCGAGTGATCGAAGCTACAGAAAGCGTCTCTCGGATGAGCGGATCATCGAAGAACTTACCGATGGAAAGGGTACTCAGTTCGATCCGAAGTTTGCCGATGTTATGATCTCGATCATCAAAGAAGAAGCGGGATCCATGCGCAAGGAGGATGCCGATGAGTAATCAAAAAGTCTCCACTGAGCAAAAAGAACTGTTCCATTCGTCGCACCTGATGGTGCTGATCACATTTACGATATGCACGATCCTTCTCATCGGTGAGTCGATCCTGATGAAGTGGGAACTGTTTATCCTTCCTTTGATCGTAGTCGCAGTGATCATCTGCTGGGTCGTTCATTTCCGGCAGGAAGCGACTCCCACATTCCGTATCAGGATCTATGCGGTCCTGATGATGTGTACGGCTTTCTTCTATGGTATCCACAGAACGAGCACCTTTGATCTTGCCATCGTAATGGCCGTGCTGATCGTGCTCTTTGCGATGACGGGGATGAAAGGGATCATCACGCTCTGCCAGATCACGTACTATGCCACCATGGCATATAACCTTTCTGCGATGGCATATGAGGGAGAGACCTTCGACAACCTGATGATCACGCGGATCGCGCTGCATCTTGTCCTCATATTCGTGATCGGCTGGTTCGCCAAGTCCATCATTGATAAGTGGACACAGGTGATCAGCAATTCGCAGGATGAGATCGAGCAGCTGACCGACGATACGGAAAGACTCAATGACTTTCTGGCCAACGTCTCGCATGAGATCAGAACGCCGGTCAATGCCGTGATCGGACTTACAAGTATCTGCATCGACAAGTCACAGAACAGAGAGATCCTCGGAGATCTTATCTCCGTGCGTGAAGCCGGAAGAAGAGTTGCCGATCAGATCAGCGACATCCTCGACTATTCCGAGCTCGATAGAAAGAAAGCCGTCTGCAACAACGAGGACTACATGTTAAGTTCTGTGCTTCACGATCTTGTGACGGAACTGCGCTCGATCAAACCGAAGGAAGTGGAGCTGGTCATCGATGTCGATCCGGCGATCCCGGCGGTCATGAATACAGACGTTTCCAAGCTGAAAAAGATCCTGCGCTCCTTGATCGGAAACGGATTGAAATATACGAAGCGCGGCGGTGTATATGTCCGTATCATCTGCGAGAAGCAAAGCTACGGCGTAAACCTCTGCATCGAGGTCACGGACACCGGTATCGGCATGTCGGAATATGAACTCGAGAGAGTCTTTGACGGATTCTATCAGGCGGATTCCGGACGCGCCAGGATGGGTGGCGGCCTCGGCCTGGGCCTCTCGATCGTATCCGGATTCGTCGCACTTCTCGGCGGATTTATGACGGTCAGCAGTAAAGAGGAAAAAGGAACGACGGTGCATGTCAGCCTTCCCCAGAAGGTCGTCGATCCGACCTCCTGCATGTCGGTCAATAATCCGGAACAGCTGATCCTGGGTGCTTACCTCCACTTCGAGAAATATCCGGATCCGCAGGTGCGTGATTACTATAATTCCATGGTCCTGAATATCGTAAAGGGACTGGGTGTCCAGATGCACCGCGTAAGTAATCCGGAAGACTTGAAACTCCTTCATAGCACGATCCATATGACGCATCTTTTCATCGCGGAAGAAGAGTATGCATCCAATGTTGATATGATCGAAGAATATGCGAAAGATATGATCGTCGTCGTTGTTGCGAACGATGATTTCCATCTTGCCGCCGAATCGCGCGTGCGAGTCATGGAGAAACCTTTCTACTGTTTCCCTGTCGTTTCTATACTGAATACAAGTGTGCATGATAAGCAGAGCACAGGCTTTAAGATGTTCTGCAAAGGTGTCCGCGCTCTGGTCGTCGATGATGAGCCGATGAACCTTGTCGTCGGAAAGAGTATCTTCAGAAATTATGGTATGGAAGTAACGACGGTCCTCTCGGGACAGGAGTCGATCGATATCTGTAGAGAGCAGAATTTCGATATTATTTTCATGGATCACATGATGGGCGGTATGGACGGCGTCGAGGCGATGAAGAAGATCCGTGCGGATGTCTCGGGCAAAAACGGAGAGATCCCGATCGTGGCTCTTACTGCAAACGCCATGAGCTCGGCCAAGCAGATGTTCCTCGCAGAGGGCTTCGACGGATTTGTCAGTAAGCCGATCGAGACCGAGGAACTGGAACGTGTCCTTCGTCAGGTGCTCCCGAAAGCCATGGTCACGTATGAAGAGATCGATGAGAAAGAAGAGGCTCCGGCTGACTTTGAAGAGATGCGTAAAGATACTTCTCCGAAGATCACGCCGATCTCGCTTCGTGAACAGCTCAAACCATATGCGGTCGATACGGACGGCGGACTGAAGTACTGCATGAACGACTTCGATTTCTATAAGTCGCTCCTTGTTCAGTTCGCGATCGAATCCGAAGAGAAGATCCCCCTGATCGGAAGATACTATGAAGCGGGTGACTGGAAGAATTATGAGATCCTCGTGCACGCGCTGAAGAGTACATCGAAAATGATCGGCGCAGGTGCTTTTTCCGAGTCGGCAAAAGCACTGGAAATGGCCGCGAAAGAAAACAGGGAAGAATTCATCGCAGAGAACCATTATTCCATGATGGGTGAGTACAGCCGCCTGGCAAAGGGTCTGGCTTCGATCCTGGCCGATGAGATCCGCTCTGCCAAAGAAGAGAAAAGTGATGAGATCAAGGAAGAATCGTCTGAAGCGGAAGAAGAGATCCTGGAGTTCTCAGCGGACGAAGATTCGCCGGAGAATAAGGGGGATGACGAGGAGGTCCTCGAGTTTATCCCGGAAGATGAGGAAGGAGGTGTAGAGAAATGAAAGGTATCATTGACTACATTTTTAAACCCTCCACACACGATACGGAAGTCGTAAAGTCCATCTATAAAGGAATGGTAAGGACGACACGTGCGATGGTCGCCTTTACCATGGCATTTGTCTTCGCGTTCTTCTGCTGGACCCTGATCGAGCCTTCGGCCTTCGATAACAGCCTGCCGCTGCACAGGATCCTCTATCTTTCGTTCCTGCTCACAGGCTGCTTCTGGATGATCCTCGTGAACTACGCGATGAAGGATTTTGACAGCAGATATAAGGTCATGCATTTCTCGAATCCGTTCCTGGGTATCATGATGTATGGTCTATGCATCGCGCTGTCTTTTGTAAATGTACATTTCAATTCTTATATTGATACGACGATCTTCCTGGCGGTCTCCCTCATGATTCCGATATGCATTTATCTTAAGCCGCTCGAGTATATCTGCCTGGTCACTGTAGCGGATGCGGGCATGGGGCTTCTGGTCTATGTCGCTTATGCGAAGAAGCATATCACTACTCAGGAGTCCTTCGTAAACTTTACGATCTTCCTCGTGTTCCAGATGGTCATGGGTGTCGTCATGCTCTATACGAAGTACTGCCTGCAGAAAGAGATCGTTACCGCGAACCGCCAGCATCAGGAGATCGAGATGCTCAACAAGGCACAGAATGGTTTCTTCTCCAATATGAGCCATGAGATCAGAACTCCGATCAATACGATCATCGGACTAAATGAGATGATCCTCCGTGAAGATGTCAGCGAGGAGGTCATGGAAGATGCCGCGAATATAAAGTCGGCCGGCAAGCTCCTTCTTAACCTTATAAATGACATACTTGATATGAGTAAGATCCAGTCGGGACGTATGCAGCTTCTTTCCGCACCTTATCAGACCGGTGAGATGCTCTCGGATCTTGTCGGTATGATGTGGATCCGCGCCAAGGAAAAGAAGCTGGAATTCCATGTCGATGTCTCGCCGGATATTCCCAATGAACTGATAGGTGATGACGTCCGCATCAAGCAGATCCTCATCAATGTCCTCAACAATGCGATCAAATACACGAAGGAAGGATCTGTCACGCTGTCGGTCCAGTGCGAGATGATCGATGATAAAACCTGCAACATGATCTATAACGTCACAGATACCGGTGTCGGCATCAAGCCCGAAGATATTCCGTATCTGTTCTCGGCATTTAAACGTGTGGATGAGGACTCCAACAAACATATCGAGGGTACGGGCTTAGGTCTTTCGATCGTAAAGCAGCTCGTCGATCTCATGGGCGGAAAAGTGACCGTAAACAGCGTCTATACCAAGGGCTCCACGTTTATCATCGAGATCCCGCAGACTTTCGAGAACCAGTCGAAGATGGGGCAGTATAACTTCGATAAAAGCAAGCATGGCAGCCACAAGGAAGAGTATATCCCGAAGTTTGAATCTCCGGAGGCAAGGATCCTCGTAGTCGATGACAACGAGGCCAACCTCATGGTCGTAAGTAAGCTTCTCCGCGACACGAAAGTCCGGATCGACACGGCGATGAGCGGTGCCGATGCACTTCGGAAAACACTGAACATCCACTATGACGTGATCTTCATGGATCACCTGATGCCGGAAATGGACGGTATCGAGTGTAAGCGAAGGATCCTCGAACAGACCGGCGGCCGGAGCCGTGAAACAAGCATCGTTATCCTGACGGCCAATGCCGATGAAGAGAACCGTGCGCTTTACCAGAAAGAGAATTTCGACGGATACCTGGTCAAGCCTGTAAGCGGAACGGAACTGGAAAATGAACTTTACCGTCTCCTTCCGAAAGACCTTGTCCATATCACCGGCAACCGCTCTGAGATCGCCGAGGAGTCGATCTCCTGGATGAATGGTAATACGAAGAGAAAGAGAGTCGTGATCACGACGGAAAGTGTTGCTGATCTTCCGCAGGAACTGATCGACAAGTACGATATCGCTGTCTTGCCGCATAAAGTCCGTACGATGGAAGGTATTTTCAAGGACGGAAATGAGATCGATACCAGAGGCGTCCTTAAGTATATGGAAGACAGTACGCATGTGGTCAATACGATGGCCCCGGATGTCAAGGAGATCGAGGAGTTCTTCGCAAGACAGCTGTCCGTAGCGAATAATATCATCCATATTTCTATCTCGAATAAAGTCGAGCACAGCGGATATTTCGTGGCACAGGAAGCCGCCAAATCTTTCGATAGTGTTTTTGTCTTTAACACGGGACACCTTTCGAGCGGACAGGGAATCCTTGCGATCGAAGCATGCCGTATGGCAGAAGAAGGAAAGAGCCCTGAAGAGATCCTCGCAAGGCTCGAAAGACTAAAGAAGAAAGTGCATACCAGTTTTATCGTGGATAATCTTGAATTCCTGGCCCGTGCGAAGCAGGTCGGAAAAGGAGTGGCGAACCTCGTCAATTCCCTCATGGGAAGACCGGTGCTGGTCCTGAAAAAAGGTAAGATGGGATTGGGCATGCTCTACTTCGGCTCGAGGAAAAGAGCCTGGAAGAAATATATCAACAAATGCCTTGCAAGTGAGCGGCCGATCGATACGAGACTTCTGTTTGTGACCTATGTAGGTATCAGCAAGAAGGAGATGGACTGGATCGCCGAGCAGATCAGTAAGCGCATGGATTTCGATGAGATATACTTCCAGCAGGCCTCTCCGGCCATCGCCGTTAACTGTGGCCCGGGAACGTTCGGACTGCTTCTCCGTGAGAAAGATAAAGAGGAGAATAAAGGCTGAGGACAGGTGCTTCTCACTTGGGAGAAGCACTGCCATGAAAACTATCAGGCAACAGAAAAGGAGCCCCACGATGTGAGGCTCCTTTGACGTTCTGAATAATCAGTCGAAGTATTAGTAGGACATCGGCTTGTTGAGGCCCAGGGACTTCTCGAGATCCTGCAGATCGTATGTAGCGTCTGCGATGGTCTGATAGTTGACGAAACCTTCCTTGTAAAGACGGATGAGGTCTTCGTTCAGGGTGTGCATGCCGAGGGAACGGCTGGACTGCATGGTGCCCGGGATCATGTGAACCTTCTCCTCGAGGATGAGGTTCTTGATCGCGTTGGTGCCGAGCATGATCTCTGTAGCGAGGATACGTCCTGTTCCATCCTTGATCGGGAGCAGCTGCTGGGAAATAACGCCGCGGATGTTGGTCGCGAACTGCTGGCGGATGATCGCCTGCTTGTCAGACGGGGAACCGTCGATGATACGGTTGATGGTCTGGCCGGCACCTGTGGTGTGGAGTGTGGAGAGAACGAGATGGCCTGTCTCAGCAGCTGTGATAGCAGCGGAGATCGTCTCGAAGTCACGCATCTCACCAACGAAGATGATATCCGGGTCTTCACGGAGTGAAGAGTGGAGAGCATTTGCGAAAGAGTCTGTATCGCGGTGGAGCTCACGCTGATGGATCATCGCGCGGTTATGAGGATAGATGTACTCGATCGGGTCCTCGATCGTGATAACGTGTCTAGCCTCGTTCTTGTTGATGTAGTCGATGATAGCGGCCATGGTGGTCGTCTTACCGGAACCCGTAGGACCGGTTACGAGGATGATACCGTTCTTCGCAGAGGACATGGTCTTAACGACATCCGGCAGACCAAGTTCTTCGAATTCAGGGATCTGAGCCATAAGGAGGCGGATGCTGCAGGCCAGGTTGTTGCGCTGATGATATACGTTCGCTCTGATTCTGACTTCGTTGTCGATCATGAGACCGAGGTCGATATCTTCACCGGCCTCTACACGCTGGATCTCTTCGTTGGAAAGGATCGTATAGATCATGGCGAGAGATTCTTCCGGTGTCGGACGCTCGTCGAGAATATGGAGAACTCCGTATCTTCTAACAGCAAGATTGGTACCTACAGTAATATGCACGTCGGAACAATCTTGTTCTATGGCATAATCCATTAATTGTTCAAAAGTCAT
Source organism: Clostridiales bacterium (assembly GCA_017961235.1). Lineage (GTDB taxonomy): Bacteria > Bacillota > Clostridia > Saccharofermentanales > Saccharofermentanaceae > Scatonaster. The sequence continues at coordinate 42,641 of JAGCXQ010000040.1, forward strand.
AAATACACCTCCGAAATAAAGATATAAACATTATACATGAAAACAAAATCCTTTGATAGTTTTTTTTACTATCTTTCGCATGATTGTCACGTTTTTTTCACAAGATCTCCGGGCATTTCCGGATCTGATTTTGAGAAAGTGATCCGTTCGTTAATAATTTGTCATCAAAACCCCCGGAAAAGGTGGCTATAATGGATACATGACGGGGAGGACCTGTCTATGGAAAGAGGAGATACGGATATATGAAAAGAAACAGAATTGCAGCAGGGATCCTGCTGGGAATGATGATCAACAGTGCTTTTGCCGCGGGATGTGCCGGCAAGAAGAAAGAGGAAGAGGCGACATCGACAGAACCTTTTTCCATGAGAGCAGCATCAGAGACGCCCTCTTCTTCGGAAAAAGCACTTGAAACACCAAGGGACACTTCCGCCACCACTACGGAAAGTGAAATGCCGACAAGCTCGGAAACAGCGCCCTCCACAGAGATAACATCCGGCACGGAGAGTATAGAGGAAACCGAGCTTTCCAAAGAGAGTTCAAAAGATCCCTCGGATGCACCATCGGATCCTCTTGCTGAGATCAGAAGCCTGCGAAAGAAGATCACCGGCAATGCCTCATATTACGACTCTTTGGACAATACCATGAAAGAGAGCTGGTGCTTCCAGAGAAAGAAGGACCATTCCGTATCGGGATCGTATGAGTTCTTCAAGATCAAGGACTATAACGGCGCATATATCAATGATCATGTGCCGGAAGGCGATAAGGTCATCTACCTGACATTTGACTGCGGATACCCGTCGGACAAGACCGACCCGATTCTCGATATACTGCAAAAACATAATGTAAAAGCGAGCTTCTTTGTCACGAAGATGTATCTGGAGAAGTGTTCGGATTATGCTGTCCGCATGAAAGAGGAAGGACACATGGTGTGCAACCATACCGTCACACATTCCGATCTGGTACCGATGAGTGTGGAGCAGATCGCCGGCGAGATCTTCGATACGGCGGAGTATTTCTATGAGAAGACGGGATATACGCTCGACCCGTATTTCCGCACGCCGAAGGGAACCTACACGAAGAAGCTGATGACGATCATCAGCGACGCAGGATATAAGACCGTATTCTGGAGTATCGCCTATAATGACTACACTCCGAGCGCGCAGCCGGAACCGGGATATGTGCTGGACCACTTCCAGACGTATCACCATAATGGTGCCATCGCACTGATGCACAATGACTCACAGTCCAATGTGAATGAACTCGATGCAGTGCTTACATATCTCGAAAAGGAAGGCTACCGGTTCGGTCTTCTGAACGAACTGGAAGAATAAAAAAATGACCCGGAAGAACCGGGTCTTACAAAGGATCTACTCTATGATCGCGCCGATCTTGGTAAGTTCGGCAAGTGCTTTTTCCACATCGGCGGTGATTACCTCTTCCGGAGCATCAAATTTCTCCATCATCGAAGCGATGATCTGCTCTTTCGTGGTTTCTTCCTTAAGAAGTTCCAGGATCGTACCGAGAGTCTTGTTCCCGCGCACGACACCGGAAAAGTTGGCGTCGGCCACAGGGATCAGCAGATATTCGCCGTCATCTTCCTGGGCATGGATCAGAAAATTAGGTGAAAGTTTCACGAGAGATACCTCCTAAGTGCGATGTTGTTAATTGACCGGTACGAAAGGCAGTTCGATGGCGCCGCCTTTTTTGGTTTCCTTGGTCGGGAGCTCGGTCGGCTTATCCGTCGGCTGTGTCGGGTCGGAATTGCCCGATTTCGGAGTGGTATTCGTATCTTTCTTATTGTTATCCGGAACGATCACGATCTCGCCTTCGCCATCTTCTTTCTCGATCGGAAGCGTGTTGTTAGAACTCGGATCCGAAGGATCTTTCCGGGACGATGTGGACGGATCGGTCTGGCCGGGAGCAGTCGCATCTGAATCCGAAGGAGTACCGGGCTCGGTGACATCTCCGGAAGAAGACGCAGCGTGGGAACTTGTGGAAGAACCATCGGAAGGATCGCTCGGCGGAGCGATCGTATTACCATCAGAGTCGGTCGCTAAAGTCGTAACCTGTGTACCTGTTGTATCGGATGTTTCTGTTTTCTTATCTTTCTTGCCTAATCCCCGGAAAACGAAGATCAGTACGATCACGATGACAAGTGCCGCAGCAAGCGAGCAGATGAGTATGAGTTTCTTTTTATCCATTTCTTTTCACTCCGTCCGGCGGTGAAATACCGCCTATAACTGTTTGCCAAATTTCTTTTACGCTCCCAATTATAACATTGAGGTTTTTATATTTCTACAAATAATTAAAAACGCTCGGAAATGCCCGAAATATAAGTAAAACCAATAAAATTTGGCATATAAAATATAGATAACGGAACTTGCTGTGAGATATAATGATCCTGTCGGAGAGACCTGCCTGTTTTTCGGTGTACGGGCAGTGGGATCTGACGGAATCATTTTCAGCCCTCACGGCGGATAATGAGAGTGGTTTCTCGCTAGGAAAATTGCGGCTTGACCGGCATGGTAACATGTGTTATTCTATCTCGTGCTGCGAAGGATGCAGAGAACATATAAATATATGTTAGAAATATCCTCGCTCTCATCGATGTAGGTATGAGAGCCGTTCTAGTCCAGGAGGAGGTGAGAAATCATGGCGAACAAGTATGAAATGATGGTTATTCTGAGTCCGGTACTCGGTGATGAAGGTATTACTTCTACCACTGATGCTATTAAGGCGAAGATCGAATCCGGCGCTACGATCGATTCTATGGAGTCTATCGGTATGAAGCGTATGGCTTACGAGATCGAGGACCAGAAGGACGGTTTCTATCTTCTGTTCAACTTCACATCTGATGCCGATTTCCCGAAGGAGATTGAGCGTGTGCTGAAGATCACAGAAGGCGTACTGCGTTTCCTTGTTATCCGCATTGAGGAGTAATTCGGTAAAAAGGGAGTAACGACTATGAACAAAGTTATTTTAATGGGTAGATTGACCAAGGATCCGGAAGTAAAGCAGACACCTAGCAATATTGCGGTTTGCTCCTTCACGATCGCATGTGACAGACGCTTCAAGAGCCAAAACGGCGAGAGACAGTCTGATTTTATCAACTGTGTCGCATGGCGTCAGCAGGCAACTCTTCTCGGAAACTATTTCCACAAGGGTTCCCGTATCGCAGTGGTCGGTTCCCTGCAGTCCAGAAGTTATGATGATCAGAATGGCCAGAAGAGATATGTGACCGAGGTAGTGGTCGATGAGATCGAATTCGTCGATACACGTTCTGAGGCGCAGGGTCAGGGAGCTCCTGCTCAGGCAGCTCCGGCACAGAGCGCACCTACGGCTTCCGTCGTAGCGCAGACACCGCCGCCGGCACAGCAGATCGATCCAGGTTTCGAGGCATCTATGGACTCGGACGACAGTTCACAGCTTCCTTTTGACGTAATGGGTTATTAACAGGAAATGGACATGACATGTCATGTCCGGTATCTTTCGAAAGGAGATTACATTACTATGGCTGAAAATAGAGCACCTAAAGCACCGGCTCGTGAGTTCGGTGACCGCGGCATGAAGCAGAGACGTTCCAGAAGAAAGGTCTGCGCTTTCTGTGCTGATAAGGTTGAAGCGATCGATTATAAGGATCAGGCTCGTCTTCGCAAGTTCGTATCTGAGCGCGGCAAGATCCTGCCGAAGCGTATGACAGGTACATGTGCGAAGCACCAGAGAGAGCTGACGATCGCGATCAAGCGTGCAAGACATGTTGCACTTCTGCCGTTCGTAGCAGACTGATCGAAAACGCATATCGCGTTTACATTACGATCGGAAACGATTATAATATTAGCACCCGTGTGGAAACGCGCGGGTGCTCATTTTTTATCGGGAAAGCCCGGAAATGAGCGCAAAATGAAAGGAAACACGGAGGAAGAGAAAATGAAGTGCATCTTATTAGCAGACGTAAAGGGTCTGGGCAAAAAGGACGATATCGTCGAGGTAAATGACGGATATGCCAGAAACTTCCTTCTGAAAAAGAAACTGGCCTGTGAAGCCACCGCAGACAACATGAACAAGAACAAGCTCAAGAAGGGTTCTGAGGCCGAGCATGCAAGACGTGTGCTTGAGGAAGCCCGCGCAAACGGTAAGCTTCTCGATGGCAAGACGGTAACCCTCGCAGTGAAGACCGGTGAAGGCGGACGCCTGTATGGTGCGGTTACTGCCATGGATGTCGCTGATGCGATCAAGAAGGCCGGCTTTGATGTAGATAAGAAGAACGTGATCATCAAGAATCCGATCAAATCCTTAGGAACATACGAAGTTACCGCGAAGCTGCACACTCAGGTCAGTGTAAAAGTGAACGTGGAAGTTGTCGCAGGGGAGTAAGGAGTTTTCGGGAATGGCCGCTTCGGATAAAACTGACAGATCAATTCTTACCAGAGTGCCGCCGCAGAATAACGATGCGGAGATCGCGGTGCTCTGCTGCTGTCTGGATTCCCAGAATACGATCACGACAGTTGCATCGTACCTGGCTGCCGATGATTTCTATAGTCCGGCACACCAGAAGATCTACGAGACGATCTATCATCTTTATGCCGAGTCCAAGTCCATCGACCTGATCACCGTCGGTGATGAACTGAAGAAGCAGGGCGATCTTGAGAAAGTCGGCGGAATGGCTTATTTAAGCACGATCGTCGATGCGCATGCCCTGCTGTCCAATCTGTCGGAATATGTGAATATTGTCCGTCAGAAATCCATGAGCCGTAAGATCATCAAGTCTATGGAGGAAGTGACGCGTCAGACCTATGAGGGAGAGACCGATCCGGGAAACCTGATCGAGATCGCGATCTCACGTCTTTCCGAGCTTCGTGACAGCAAATCCGACGATGCGCTGAAATCACTGAAAGAGATCCTCCAGCAGACCGTGAAGAATATTGTCGATCCGCCGAAGGATAAGGTCGTACGGAGCCACTTTACCCAGCTCGATTATGTCACGAACGGATTCCGCCCCGGTACGCTTACGATCGTAGCGGCCCGTCCTTCTATGGGTAAGTCGGCATTCGTTATCAATATCGCCGTGAATGTTGCGCTGAAAGATGACCTGCCGGTCGCCTTTTTCAGCTTGGAAATGAACGGCCAGGAGATCGCCAACCGTATCCTGTCTTCGCGATGCGACATCTCGATCGCAACGCTTCAGAGAGCAAAGTCACTGACTTCGGAAGAGTTTACTAGGATCAATGCCTCTCTTCCGAGACTTGGAAATACGCCGCTTTATATCGATGAGCACTCCGGTCTGAATACGGCGGAGATCCTGACACGGTGCAGAGAACTGCAGAACCGTCTCGGCAGAAAACTCGGACTTATCTGTATCGACTATCTCCAGCTCATGAATCCGGCGGTAGAACGTAAGAATGCTTCCCGTCAGCAGGAAGTCTCGGATATTTCCCGAGCCCTGAAACTTATGGCAAAAGAACTCGAAGTGCCTGTCATCGCACTGGCGCAGCTGTCCCGTGAATCTGAAAGACGTGACGATCACCGTCCGGTCCTTTCTGACCTCCGTGACTCGGGTGCGATCGAGCAGGATGCCGATATGGTTATGTTTATCCATCGTCCGGACTACTATAAGCATAAAGAAGAGTCGGATGAGGAAGAAGACGAGAACACGAAACAGACAAAATTCAAGAAGAAATACGATGAGGAAGAGATCCAGCGTGCCATGATCATCGTGGCGAAGAACCGTCAGGGTCCGACCAAGGATGTATTCCTCTCCTGGAACGGTTCCAGAACGACCTTCTTCGAAAAAGAGAAGCTCGATCCGCATGCTGTGGCCGGTCCTTCCGATGAGGATGCTCCGCCGCCGTGGTCGGATGAGGGCGTCGCGATCCCGGATGAAATGTTCGCAGAACCGTCGCTTCAGATCCCGCAGGATATGATCGATCAGGCGAAGACAGATGGAGCATCATCTGCTTCTACGGCTCCGCAGGCTTCATCACCGAAGCCGCAGGCTCCGTCTGCGCTGGATGCCGCGCTGTTCTCAGGAGATCCGTCCATGGAATTTGAAGATCTCGATATGACCGAATGGTCGGAGGATAGCTTTGACGAACCGGATACGGAGCCGGGATTCTTCGACGATCCCGGACAGTTCCCGGATGGAGTGTAGATAAGTGGAAGACCTGATCAGCTTGGTCGAAAAGTATATTGAGAAACACCGACTGCTGCCGGCTCCGCTGCTGCTTGTCGGTGTATCCGGAGGCGCCGATTCGATGGCGCTTCTGTTCGTTTTAAAGGATATCTGCGACCGTAAATATCCGGATATGCCGATCCTATGCGCACATGTGAACCACGGGATCCGGGAGGAAGCTGATGCCGATCAGAAAACTGTTTCGGATTTCTGTGACGAGCTCGGCATAGCTTTTTTGCCTAAACATGTGGATATTCCCGCGATGGCGGAAAAGCAGGGCATCAGTCTGGAAACGGCCGGAAGGATCGCAAGGTACGAGTTCTTCCGCAGTTTTACGGGAGATGACGGAGTCATCGCGGTAGCCCACCACATGGAGGATCAGGCGGAAAGTATCGCTATGCATATCTTCCGCGGCTGCGGGATGGAAGGACTTTGCGGGATCCGTCCGAAAAATGGTAATGTGATCCATCCGTTCCTGGGACTGCATAAGAAAGACATCCTGGAATTCGTCAAATCGAGAGGCATTCCTTTCTGTAACGATGTTACAAACGCTGATATCACTTACGATCGGAACTTTCTGAGAAATGAGATCTTCCCGCGTATCGTGACCGGTCTTGACCGGGATCCGGTAGCTGCGCTGACCGGACTTTCCGAAAGGATCATCGAGGAAAACGACTATCTGGACGAACTCGCATCACAGAAACTGGGAGATGCGGAAGAACTCGACCGAGAGGAATTCCTTGCCCTGCCGAAGGTTTTAAAGAGAAGAGTGCTCAAACTTCTGGCGATCCGCACATTCGGTGATGTGGTCGATCTGGAAGCGTGCCACTGGGATGCTGTTTCAGCCCTGGCGGAAAAGTCTTTCGGATCCGCATATGTCGATCTTCCGGGAGATCGGGCAGCAGCAAGGGAGGCGGGAAAGATCCGCTTCCTTTCGGGGGGGAGTGCTTTTGACGGGAAAAAATCGGGATATGTTGAAGGCGCGGGATTGATCATTCCTGAAGATCAGGCAGGGGAAATACTACCGCTTCGGGATCTTCCTTTAGGAGAAATAGTTAATTTTTCCCAAAGTTTTGTGTCAATGAGACTCCGTTCCGTTGAGAATGAGGGGCATATAGTATATAATAATCTGACGTGGTTTTTCCCTTCCTCGGTGCTGGAGGACACGGTCATCCGGACCAGAAGACAGGGAGATACCATTCTCCGGGCCGGGAATACCTGCCATAAGAAATTGCGCCGATTTATGAATGAGGCACATATTCTGCCGAGGTTCCGGGACCGGGTGCTTCTTGCAGCAAAGGGGCAGGAGATCCTGTGGCTTCCGGGATTTGCGCACTCCGTAGGCTTTACGGATGCGGAATCCGAAGGGAAATACAGGGCTATGATATCGGAAAACAAAAGCGAGGAAGCTCTCTTCGCTTTAGAGTTTTTCGGGGAGCAGGCGTGAAAGAAAGGAGATCGGAAAATGGAAAGAGTTTCGGAAACACTGGTAAGCCGTGAGGAAATCGAAGCGGCGGTCACCCGTCTCGCCAAAGAGATCTCTGAAGATTACAAGGGAAAAGATCTGATCGTGGTCGGTATCCTCAAGGGAGCAGCGGTTTTCCTCGCTGACCTGATCCGTAAGATCGATTGTCCGATGATCATGGACTTCATGCAGGTCTCAAGCTATTACAACGGTACCGTCTCGTCCGGGAACGTCAAGATCAAGAAAGATCTGGACTACGATATCTCGGGCAAGGACGTCCTGATAGTGGAAGATATCATTGATTCCGGCGTTACTATGCAGTGCCTGAAGAGAGAGCTTTTCTCCAGAAATCCCGGCAGTATCAGGGTAGTGGCGGCATTTGACAAGCCTTCCCGCCGTACTGTGGATTTCAAAGCGGACTATGTCGGCATCGAGGTGCCGGATAAGTTCATCGTAGGGTACGGACTCGATTACGCCGGAAAATACAGAAATCTTCCGGACGTATGTGTGCTTGAAGTTGACGGAGGTGACAAATGAGTCAAACAGAAAAAAGACCGAAGCGGTCATTTAGCGGACTGCCTTTCTATCTCGTTCTGATCGTGATCCTGATAGTGGCATCCTATTTCTTCCTGAACGGAGACTCGGGTAAGAGTACTTCTCTTTCGGAAGCACTCAATATCATCGAGAGCAAGGACGTAAAGGCAGAAGACGTAGTGCTCAACGGCAATACGCTTTCCTTTAAGTATCTCGATCCGGCGACCGGGAAGAAGAAAGAAGTCAGTAAGAAAGTTCCGTATGATTCGGAAGACCATGTACTGACGATCCTTATCGACGCACAGAGGAACGGCACGATCGAATCCTTCGAATATAAGCAGCCGACAGACGTTTCCGCGATCATGTCCGGTATTATGATCGTTCTTATGATCGTTGCTATGATCTTCATCGTCTGGATCAACTTCTCCAGAAATTCCGGCGAGGGAAGATCGGCGATGAACTTCGGAAGAAGTAAAGCAAAGCTTCATGATCCTTCGAAGAATAAGGTCAATTTCGCTGATGTTGCGGGTGCGGATGAAGAGAAAGAAGAACTCGCGGAAGTCGTTGACTTCCTGAAGAATCCGAAGAAATATTCCGCACTGGGTGCGAAGATCCCGAAGGGTATCCTCCTTCACGGTGCACCTGGTACAGGTAAGACATTGCTGGCCAAGGCCGTTGCAGGTGAGGCGGGAGTTCCGTTCTTCAGCATCTCCGGTTCTGACTTCGTCGAGATGTTCGTCGGTGTCGGTGCCAGCCGTGTAAGAGACCTTTTTGACAGTGCAAAGAAGAATTCACCGTGTATCGTCTTTATCGATGAGATCGATGCGGTCGGCCGTCACCGTGGTGCCGGCATGGGCGGCGGTCACGATGAGCGTGAGCAGACACTTAACCAGTTGCTCGTTGAGATGGACGGTTTCGGTCCGAACGAAGGCGTTATCGTTATCGCAGCGACGAACCGTGTCGATATCCTTGACCCGGCGCTTCTCCGTCCGGGACGTTTTGACCGTCGTGTATCGGTTGCCCGTCCGGATATCAAGGGTCGTGCCGATATTCTGAAAGTTCACGCTAAGAATAAGCCGTTTGAAGACGATGTTGATCTTAAGGAGATCGCAAAGATCACCCCTGGTTACACTGGTGCGGATCTGGCAAACCTTCTGAACGAAGCTGCACTTCTCGCCGCTAGAAGAAATGCGAAGAAGATCTCTAAGGCAGATGTTTCCGAGGCTGTATTTAAGGTAATGGTCGGACCGGAGAAGAAGAGCCGCGTGATCACCGACAAGGAGAAGCGTCTTACCGCTTTCCACGAGGCCGGACACGCGATCGTACTTCGTACGGTTTCCGAGACAGAACACGTCGAGCGTGTTTCCATTATCCCGGCAGGCGGTGCAGGCGGTTATACTGCGCATAAGCCGGATGAGGATATCTACTACACCACGAAGAAGCAGCTGATCGATTCGATCATGATCTCCCTCGGCGGACGTGCTGCAGAGCAGATCATCCTTGGCGAGATCAGCACAGGTGCTTCCTCTGACCTGCAGCACTGCAACGGTATCGCTCGTGAGATGATCACCCGCTATGGTATGTCGGAGAAGTTCCCGAACGTGATCTTCGATGATGATGACGAAGTATTCATCGGTAAGAGCTACGGACATACCCGTGTTTACAGTGAACAGTCCGCTGCTCAGATCGACGAAGAGATCGCGCGCATTATCGATAAGGCATATAATGATGTACTCGATCTTCTGAATGAGAAGATGGCGATCCTGAATGCAGTAGCTCACAGACTTCTCGAGAAAGAGAAGATCGAAGGACCGGAGTTCGAAGAGATCTACGTCAGTGGCGGTGTGATCCCGGAGACACCTGCTTCCGAGGAGAAAGCTTCTGAGGAGAAAGTTTCTGAAGAGACTGCATCCGAGGAAACGGCATCCGCTTCTGAAACAACAGAAGAAAAGGCTGTCGAGGAGAGCAAGACTGCTGAAGAGACAGTAGAGAATGCTGAAACTTCTGAAGAAACCTCTTCGGAGGAGAAATCCTAAGACAGATCATTGATCAGAATTGAAAAGGAGCTGCAAATTGCAGCTCCTTTTTTTTGTTTCTTATTGGAAGATTAATCAGTCAGCCGATCATCATAAACTCATATCATCCAGCGTAGTGGATGCCGAGGAAGAGATCATCCTGAGGGATCTGTTCATCGCCATATGCGATCTTATAACCGTCTGAAATAGTGACCTTCATCTGGAATACGGTATTGTTGTTTTCATCTTCTTCCAGAGTGGTGAAGAGGCCGAGATCATTTTCCAGATCGACACCGATCAGGCTGATGGCAGTATTTGCAGGAATAGTGATAGTACCTGCAGGGCTGCCATTTTCGTCGATCTTTGTTGCAGTGATTTCCTTCTTGCTGATGCCGATGCCCTGCTTCGATGCAAAATCAGCTGTCTTTACCGGTAATCCGTTATTGCCGATCACGGAGCAGGTAGTATTAATAGATGTGGTTCCCATAATATCATTAGCATCATGAACTACAAAACGGCTCGGATCATAATATGGGGCAATTCCGTAAATGTCGTTATATCCGAAAGTAGTAACGAAATCTTTCGCATAGACGAACTCACCATTTTCGTAATGGAAAATGAATGTGGAGGAGGAATCTTCCTCGAATGCTGTAGCGAGATAAGCGTAGAAACCGGAGTCCGTTTTCATGAGATTGAAACCGTAGTAGTAATAATTGTCTCCGTTGCTTAAGAGATCGCCCGGAACAGAGCCTTTTACTTCGCCGTTAATGGAGATGGTAGCTCCGATCAATGCGTCATATTCATCTGTTTCATAATCAACTGAGATCAGATCCAGTGCGCCGTCACCATCGATATCCCAGGTGATGCTGTCGTAGGCATCTGCTGCCAGCGCATAGTATTCAGGAGTGGATCCGAAGATGGAAACATCCATATAATCAGCGGCATACATGGCCGGGATCTTGAAGAAATGCGGATTTGAGAGATTGGTGTTAATCAGATAGATAGCATCGTAGGAAAGAACGAACTCGATCTTTTTGTTCTCGTCACGAAGATCTTTGGCGAAGTCTTTTGCATAATTCTTTTCGTAATCTTCTGCCTTTGAATTGCTGTAGAACTTTTCAAAGAAATCAGCAAAACCGGCTCTATCGGTGACAACGTTCTCAAAAAAGTACTCCATGCCGTCGGATGCGCGGTATGTGTGCGAGATGAGAGAGGTGTTGGTTAAAGATGGAGAGTAAATATCCTGATAAAGTGCATACGAGAAAATATCCGTATCTGCGCGATATACCCAGATGCTGCCTGTCAGATCAGTATCCGATGAGTAGCTTCCGTCCTTGACAGAGGAGACCAGCTGCGGACGAAGTTCGTCATACTTTTCATCGAGAACCTGATTCAGGTTGTAGGATTCTGATTCCAGAGAATTCCAGAGCTGATTGTGCGCATCGATCTCTGCCTGAGAGAACTGGACCTTACCGGCCTCTTTTCTGATCATTCCGTATCTTCCATTTGGAGTCGGAACTGCAAATGCACGGTCCGTCGAAACGATTTCATAATCGAGATTTTTCTGGTCGTTTCTGATCGTAAAATCAGAAGAGAGCTTAAAATCTTTCAATCCTGTTCCTGGTTTCTTCTCCGGCTCTGAAGACGATTCCGATTCGGATGGCTCGGTGTCTTCCGAAGTGGCCTCGGTCTCTGTCTCGGATTCATCCGTCTCGATTTCCGTTACTTCTGTCTCTTTTGTTTTCTTTGTTTTCTTTGTTGTCTCTTCGCTCTTCTTCTTACAGCCGGAAAGAGCGGAGATCATGGAAAGAGAGAGTAATACTGCAATTACTTTTTTCATAAATACCTCCTGTGTACTTTTGTTATATATTCATTTGCGTTATTCATTCGTTAAACCTGTTTTGGGAAAACATTCTTTAAAAGAAACTGGATGTTTATCCCCAGAACATGATGGAATAGAAGACATCTTCCACGTCTTTTCCGTTGACGGTCATGACATAATCATTCACTCCGAAGTCGAGTTCTGCCAGATAGCTCTTCTCCGGATCGGGATCGACAATGTGGACGATCAGCCGTCTGGTGTCTGTGTCATAAAGATACGGACGGACGAAAGATCCAGCAGGGATCGTTATATCGCCTTCCTTGCTTAAGTCGGTATCGCTTACTTTCGAGCACGGAATATCGATCTTTGCGGTTACCGGACCTTCATCGGATGTCCAGAGTGCATAGTTTTTCTTCGGCATACCGTGATTCCCGATAACAGAGAACTCATTGGTGAAGAAGGTAGAGCCCAGCGTATCGCAGACATCAAACATTTCAAAGGATTCCGGATTGATCAGCGCACGGGAACTCATGAAGTCCGTGAATACGTCAACATAGGTCAGTTTATCCCCGTCGATCTTAAAGACGTAAGTGTCTTCGAAAGAGTCGGGGGCAAACATGCGGCAGTAGAGGTAGAAGCCATCATCTGTCTTCATGATCATAGAGTACATGAGCCCGTAGGAGATGATATTGATCTCGGAGGACTTGGAGTCGAGTTTGAAATCGTTATACTCGATCTTCAGGATAACCTCATCGGAACCGTATTCACTGGTACCCTCTGAGTACTCGCTTTCAACTTTGATCGTATCCATCTGTCCGTCCCCGTTAACATCCCATGTGATGCAATGGTTCGGATCGTCATAGATCGTGTAGTATTTCGGTGTCTTTCCGAAATATTCCATATTGAAGATATCTTCATGCCCGATGACCGGGATCTTATATACATCGTAGTTGATCATACCTAAATTAGGCATGAGAATATTGATCCCGTCATAGGTCAGAGTAAAAGGAAGTGTCCCGTTAGTGACGCTGTTTTCAATGGAGGACAGCCAGTCCTTATAGTCATTATCCGCACCCGGCATAGCGAAGTACTGTTCGAGGAGAGCATTCAGGGCACCACGGTCTAAAATGACATCGTCCATCGTGATAGCAGAACCATCGTCCGTGCGGTAATTGAATGCGCGGAATTCGCCTTCCTGCATCCCGGGTGCGCCTGTGACTGCGGCAGAGAAGATCTGGGAGTCAGAACGGAAAATAGGAGTTGTTAATTCAACCGTATTGCCATCGGTGTAGTTTCCGGATTTTGCATTATTCAGAAACATTTCGCTGTCTTTCTTAAACTGATCCTCAGTCGCGCCTACAAGAGGAGCGAAGTCTCTTTCCAGAGATGCCTCGAGTTTGTCATACGGAGTTCCGTCTTCCAGATAGAGCTCGTCAATGGAAAGGAACATATAGGCCGTTGTTTCTGTTGATTTATCAAATACAGGAGTATAGTCCCAGTACTGGGTCGGGTAATCCATCCCGATCATTTCCAGTGATTCTTCTGCCTTAAAAACATTGGCCGGAGCGGATGTCTCACTTTCCGAACTTCCTGTTTCCTCGGAAGAAGTATCGGATTCTTCGGTATCGTCAGTAGGCGCCTCGGTCTCTTCCGTTTCTTCTGTGGTTTTCTGCGGTTTCTTGGGTCGTTTTGTCTCCTCGGTTTTCTTCGAGCACCCTGCCAGTGACAGGACCATCGAACCGCAAAGCAGAACGGAGATCAGTTTCTTCATTTAGTTCACCCCTAAATCTTTTTTTATATTATTCATATGTATTATATCAAAAAATGAAGACAAAAAATGAGGACTGTTTGATCAGTCCTCTGGAAAAGCACTTTTATTATTTCTTCCTGTCAGATCTCGTCAGAAGCGGGGATATCCGCGACCTGCTGGGAAAGCTGTTCGATGGCTTCCTTATATTTTGCGAGGACCTGCGCGGAGATCTGGTCACGGAATGAGGAATTGATCGGGTGAACGATATCTTTGTACTCGCCTTCGGGAGTGCGGCGGCTGGGCATCGCAATAAAAAGACCATTGTTGCCTTCTACGACTTTAACATCATGGACTACGAACTGCTGATCGAAGGTGATGGAAACAATAGCTTTCATCTTACTCTCTAGAGTTAGCTTGCGAATGACAATGTCCGATATTTCCATATCTGCCTCCTGATTACATACCCTACATACCCACTATTGTGTAGAATAACACATTTTTTGAAGAGATTCATCATATTATCTTTGAAAAAGGGTATAATAGTAGGGCAAATGTGCTCACATTTGTGCAGGGTATCTTTATTATTTAAGGATTTACCGAATAAGAGAAGAATCTGGAGAGATATAGTATGGCTGAAGGGATGAAGGACTTGCCGTCCGGCAAGCGCGTTTTTTTTGTGGGAATCGGTGGCATCAGTATGAGCGGTCTTGCTCGTATTGCATGTAATTACGGATTGATCGTCAGTGGATCGGATATGCATCCGTCCGAGCGCACGCACGAACTGGAAGGGATCGGCGTGAAGGTCTATGATCACCATAGTGAAGAGAATATTAAAGAATTTGCGCCGGATATCGTCGTACATACGGCAGCGATCCTTCCCGGAAATCCCGAACTGGATTATTCCAGAAAGAACGGACTTACCGTGATGGAGAGATCTGTATTCCTGGGACTGATCACGAGAAACTTTGCCAATGTTATCAATATTTCCGGAACACATGGCAAGACTACGACGACATCGATGGTCTCCCTGATTCTCCTGGAAAGCGGAGCCAACCCGACCGTGCATCTCGGCGCGGAGCTGGAAGCCTTTCACGGAAGCGTCTATCTCGGGTCCAAGGATCAGCTTCTGGTATCGGAAGCCTGTGAATACCACAGATCCTTCCTGGAGTTCTATTCCACGATCGCTGCGATCACGAATATCGACTATGACCATGTGGACTGCTACAGCAGCATCGATGAGGTGATCGATGTCTTTGCCGAGTTTACCGAGAAGCTTTCGGAAGAAGGTACACTCGTTATTCCTGCCGGAGATAAGAACGTGCAGGAGTGTGTCAGAAGGATCCCTGCCTGCCGTGCGAAGGTCGGCATGGAGGAGCCGCGTATCCTGACGACTGGCCTTGCCGGTGAGGGATTTGATTTCTTTAAGAGAGAGCCGGATTTCTGTGCAGTAAATATCGAATATACAGATGGTAAGGCAGGATTTGATGTCCTTTTCAAAGGCCGTCCATATACACATATTCAGCTGGCGATCCCCGGAACGCATAACGTCTATAATGCGCTGACTGCCATCGCCTGTGCTTCTCTTGCCGGCGGTACGGCTTCTGCCGCGCAAAAAGCACTGTCCGCTTTTACCGGTGCGGAAGGCCGTTTCACGATCAAGGGAACTTTCAAGGGGGCGATGGTCGTTACCGACTACGCACACCATCCGAGCGCCGCACGCGCCACGCTCGACGCGGCGTCCCATGTCCCGCACAATAAGACCTGGGTAGTCTTCCAGCCGCTGACATTCAGCCGCACAAAAGTGCTTTTCGAGGATTATGTCACATCGCTTCTGCCCTGTGAAGATGTATTCTTCGATGAGATATTCTCGGACCGTGAAGTGAATCCGGGAGATATTTCTTCGAAAGATATCGCGGATGAGATCAATAAAAGAGGCGGACACGCGATCTTCTTCGAGTCGAAGGACGCGATCGTGGAGAAGCTTTCCTCTGTCGTTTCCAAAGATGACATGATCCTGATCCTTGGTCCGGAGGATATCCGTGCACTGGGTGACCGCCTGGTCAGCATGGAGTAACGGATGAAGAAAGTCCGCCGGATACGCATCATATGCATCATTCTACTGGCGATAATACTGATCGTTTCGTCGCTGTTTGTCCTTCTCCCGAGAAGAAATGACGGATCGAAGGGCTGCGCGGCAGTGCTCTTTGCACATGAAGATATCATGTTCCCGGAGATGGATTATCGGCAGCTGTTTTCACAGCTGGATATCACGTCCTACTTTGTGATCGATGACTCTTTTACGGAAGAGCAGATGAATGCGAAGATCGATAGAGTTCTTGCTTCGGCTAAAATAAACTCGGTGGTCCTGATCTGCGAAGGAGACTATGCGGATAAAGGATTTTCCCTGGTGACGAAAAATGCTTCCATCACCGATCTGATCCTTATATCTCCGGTCATAGATATCACAGAGCTTGGCGCGATCGGAACCGGTGAACCGGCAGCAAAGGTAGCCATTTTCTCGGAACAGAACAGGACGGTGGATACGCTGTATGAGCGCCTCTCCGGTGAAGATACGAAGTTTACTTCCGGCATGCGCTCGGAGAGCCAGGCGCCGGAGCTTTTCCTGTCGTCCGATGCCAGACGCTACTATGCTCGGAGAGGTGACTGGAGCGATCACCAGATCGCCTCGCTGATGACGATGAATAATCCCGTGATGCAGACATATCTGGCAAACTACATTAAGAACCATGTTCTGCAGGAAGAAGGCGTCTCCCGTGCGCCGCTCCTGACATGGGTCATGAAAACGTTTTCTACTGTACTGGCGCTCATCGCCTTTTTCCTCTATGCAGCGACGCTTCCTGCCAACCGCAGGTTCGTCCCGGTAAAGAAGAATACGGAAGAGGCATCGGATGAGCAGACCGATCAGCCGCCGGTGAAAAAAGAGCAGGAGCGGGGCCGCGACGGTAAGATCCGCGGACGTTCCATCGCGGAAAAATACAGAAGTTCCCTGAACCACCTTCTGGCGATGGAGATCTTCCTCGGATGCCTGATGTCGGTTCCGGCGATGTACTTTGTTTCGAAGAAGCAGCGCTCATTTCAGACCATACTTCTCCTGTGGATATGCATCTCTCTTCTGAGTTCCGCATTTTTCCTTCTTCCTTTTATCCGGAAGATCAAAAACAGAAAAGTAAGATCGAACCGTTCCATGTGGGGGATCCATATGGCATTTACGATCCTTCTGGGAAGCGTGATCTTCATGCTGACGCTTTTCTGGAAGGGGACGGGATTCCTAAAGCCGGATATGATGCTGCTTCTGGCCATGCTCCTTTCGATAATGACGGGAGTGTCCATGATCATGCTGCAGCTGTGCGATAATTTTTTCGGCAGGATCCAGGGCACCAGACAGAGCGTGATCGATTCGATAAAATTTTCCGCGATACGTTTCGTTCCGATGGTGATAGTTTTCATTTTCTCGCTTATAATAAATAGAGGACTGTTTGCTTTCCGCATTTTCATTCTGATGGCATCTCTTGCCGGAGCTTCCTATCTCCGGAGGGTGATCAAGAGAGGCGCATTTGGGGAAGTGATGTCCGTAGTATTGTATTCGTGCCTTTATTGGATGATGTTCTGACCGGGGAGGATAAGGCCTATGTCATCTACGATTAAAGACGTTGCTAAAATGGCGGGAGTTTCGATCTCCACGGTTTCCAAGTTTATCAACGGGGGAAACGTGCTCGAAGAGAACAGAGCACAGATCGAACAGGCGATCGAGACACTGAACTATCAGGTCAACACTGTCGCGCGCGGCATGAAGACCAGAAAGACCATGTCTGTCGGCGTGCTGATCCCGAGTCTTGCAGACTATTACGGAGTTTCCATTCTCTCTTATATCGATCAGGAGCTCTATGCTTCCGGATACAGCACGATCATCTGTGATTATAACCAGAGTGATCCGGCGGGTGCGTCCGATAAAATTAATTTCCTTATTAATAAACAGATCGACGGCATCATCATGCAGCCGATGAACGTCCGTCAGGAGGATATCGACCGCGCAGCGAAGGCGGATGTGCCGATCGTGTTCGTGGATATGGAATATCCGACGGTCTCCTGTGATTCCGTTACGATCGATAATGTGGATATCGCATACAGGATCACCAGGCACCTGATCGAGAACGGCCATAAACGCATCGGTTTTATCGGTGGAACAGAGGGCTATAATACGACCGATGACCGTGTTGCCGGTTATCGAAAAGCACTGGAAGAGTCCCATCTTCCTGTCGATCCGGATCTTCTTTATCTGGAGAATGTCTCCGAAGAGAGCGGATTTATGGCGATGATGCATTTTATGCAGAAGAAGGACCGCCCGACGGCTGTCTTTGCCAGTGGTAATGACCTGACCTGCGGAGCGGTAATGTATATCAACGAGAAGCACCTTCAGATCCCGGACGATGTTTCCTTCGTCGGATTTGAGAACCAGACGATCGCACATGTCTATAACCCGACGATCACGATCGGTATCCAGCCGATCCGCAAAATCGGCCAGACCGCGGTCCGCCTCCTTCTCGAACGCATGAAAGAAGAATACACCGGAGAAGCGCGAAGCATACGCCTCAAAGCCGTCATCGACTTCGGCGCCTCAGTCAAAAAACTGAAGTAAGCGTTAGGCGGCCGCGCCGGCGTTAAATGAAAATAGGATCTTTTGCAGGCGTAAGTTTTTGTCTCAGGCGACGAGTTTTGCGTAAGCAAACTGTCTGAGGAGCAAGAGACAGAAAACTTACGCCCCCATATATATATTATTTCTACTTGACGTACCCACTATCGCGTGCTATTCTATTTCGGTGACCGCATGTGCCGGGCTTCTAAATCTGTGCCTTTTTCCAGTGCTTTTGGAGCGGAAAGAGCGCCAGTGCCTTGAGTGATACAGCGAGACTGGATGAACAGGAGGGAAACGTTTTTATGCAGTATGCAGTTATTCTGACAGGCGGCAAGCAGTACAAGGTTGCCGAGGGCGACGAGATCTTCGTAGAGAAGCTCGCTGGCGAAGCTGGTGAGAAGATCACATTTGATCAGGTCATCGCTGTTGCAGACGATAACGGTATCAAGGCTGG
>JAGCXQ010000041.1 GCA_017961235.1 Clostridiales bacterium
CCGTACTGAATACCTGTATCAAGCTCCACAGATCTCCTGACTTTAAGCAGACGATCAACGACGTCATCATCGACATCCGTAAGATCTGTAATGCCAGTTCCTGCACTATCCTGACCGTCAATCAGAAAGAAAGGACCTGTACGGTCCTGGCAGATGACCGATCGGAAAACAGTGGTCTGGTGAGCATGAAAAACATCCTGAATATGGATAAAAACTTCTACCGGATCGTCGAGACGTGGCCGGATACACTGGCCGGCAGCAATTGCCTGATCATCAAAGACGAACACGATATGGATTACATCAAGGAGAAGAATCCTGTCTGGTATAACTCCCTGACCGGCGCGGATGTTACAAGCATCGTCTTCTTCCCGCTTAAGAACTCGGGGAAACTGCTGGGATATATCTGGGCGACAAACTTCGAGACCAGTAATGCCGCGAACATCAAAGAAGTTCTGGAACTGACGACTTACTTCGTTGCCTCTTCCCTTGCGACTTATCAGCTTCTGAAAGACATGAAGACTCTGAGTTCCGTCGATATGCTGACGGGTGTTCTGAACAGAAACGAGATGAATAACCGTATCGACTCGATCCTCCGTTACGATGATCCTTTCGAGAATCTGGGTATCGTGTTCGCGGATATCAACGGATTAAAACGCACCAACGATGAAAACGGACACGGCGCCGGCGATCAGCTTCTTAAGAACGCCGCAAACGTACTGGCGGATATCTTCCGCGATGGCGAAGTCTTCCGTGCCGGCGGAGATGAGTATATGATCCTTATGCCAAATACGACCGAAGAATTCCTGGCCGATGCAGTCGAGCGGGCAAGAGCTGCAGATCTGGGATTTAAGAATGCATGCTTTGCCGCAGGATACAGTTTCCTTCCGGATTCCAAAGATATCCTGAAGGGACTGCATGAAGCTGATGAACGGATGTATCAGGATAAGGATGCCTTCTATGCAGCGCACCCGGATCTCATGCGCTAGTTTGCATCTTACTTCAATAATTTAAGTCTATGAAATGGTCACTGTAATGGGGGTTACAGTGACCATTTTGGTGACTTTTTACCAGAAGGAGATGTCAGACAGGACCTGATCCATGAGGCGCATGTTTTTCAGTGAGAATTCCGATGTGATGTGCGGGTTCTCACCTTCTAAGATGCAGCGGTTCAGCTGCTCGACTTCAAGTTTATAGTTATTCGGGACGAAGATCTTCCGCTCGATAATGCGGTCACGGGTGAAGATCTTATAGCTGACCTCACCTTCCTGGTTATACTCCACGTCGGAGCGGATCGAGCCGGTCGTGCCGTGGATGTAGAGACGGTCAAATCTGGAATTACTGTTCTGGTCAAGGATCATGCCGACCTGGAATGATGCTCTGGCGCCGTTTTCAAAACGGATGATGCCTGCAGTAGAAAGATCTACGCCGAGATCCGAAAACTCTGCGGCTGCTTTTACAAAGGAAGGATCGGAATCGATGAGTGATAAGATCATGGTCGTGCAGTAGCAGCCGAGATCATAGAACGCACCGCCGCCGAGCTCCTTATGGAGACGGAAATCTTCCTTATATCCCTGCGTCACAAAGGCGGTATCGACAAAGTCCACATCGCCGATGATGCCGGACTTTATGTCCTTCTTCAGGTTATCGATGTAGGGGCTGTGGAGATATGCGTAAGCCTCCATCAGGATCACACCATTCTCTTTTGCAGTGTCAAACATGATCTTCGCTTCGTCGGCATTCAGCGCAAGGGGCTTCTCGCAAAGAACGTGTTTCCCCTTCTTCAGGGCTTCGGTGACCCACTTCACATGGATGTCATTCGGAAGCGGGACATAGACGGCCTGCACTTCCGGATCATCGAGAAGCTCATCGTAACTTCCATATGCTTTCGTAAAGCCGAACTTCTCCTGATAGGATTTCGCTTTCTCAAGAGATCTTCCTGCTATGGCATAAAGCTCGCAGGAATCCACCTGCTTCATGCCGGGGATCATGCCCCAGCTGGCGATATTCGCGGTTCCAATAATTCCCCATTTCACTTTATTCATCGGAAGATCTCCTTTCTTATTATCCGGCGGCTTTTAGAGGTCGCGGAGAGGCCGGGTGTGGCGCTGGCGGTATCAGTCTATCTCATTCTCCAGGCCAGGCCCGGGGCGCCCGTGTTACTTACAGTTTAGCTGATCAAACGTAATACACGTAGTTCTCTTTTCTATCTGCAGCCGGGTTTGCCGGTGCAGCAGCATAACCAAGAGCACAGTGGCCGATACCCTCATAGTTCCCCTCAATACCAAGTTTGGCTAAGAGTGCTTTTCCGAAATCGGACTCAAATTCTTCTTTCGCACGATGGATCCAGATGGAAGCGACACCGAGGGATTCGGCGGCATTCATGAGGTTGCCCATTACGAGGGAGCCGTCGTACATATATGTCGGAACGTCCTTGTTCGCAAGAACGACGAGGATCACAGGTGCGCCGTAGAAAGGATCCATATCTTCTCCCCATCCGAAGAC
>JAGCXQ010000042.1 GCA_017961235.1 Clostridiales bacterium
CCCTCAACCATTCCGGTGGTTATAACGGCGAGGCCACACCTGTTCCCATCCCGAACACAGAAGTTAAGCTCGTCGGTGTCCAAGATACTTGGCTGGAGACGGCCCGGGAAAATAGAACGCTGCCGGATTATATGGAGCTCATTACCGAAAGGTAGTGAGCTTCTTTTATTTTCTCCAAAAATGAAACAAAATTGTAATATTGGGGTTGAAATCCGGATAAGAATGGTATAATTGTAATAACTGTTGTATATAAGGGTTGTCGGATACACTACATCTTGTGTCTGAAAGGAAATGGAGAGTTGCTATGTGTGCAAAGAAGATTTTAGTCGTAGATGATGAGCAGCCACTGGTTGAGTTATTAACTGCGAATCTCGAAAGAGAAGGCTACGAAGTAATATCTGCAGGTGACGGGCTAACTGCGATCGAACTTGCTGAACACCAGAAACCGGATCTGATCCTTCTGGACTGGATGCTTCCGAAGCTGGATGGTTTTGAAGTATGTAAGCGTCTCCGTCCGAAGACCACAGCTCCGATCATCATGGTTACTGCAAAGGGTGAAGAGATCGACAAGATCCTGGGACTCGAGATCGGTGCGGATGACTATATCACGAAGCCATTCAGTCCGCGTGAAGTGCTTGCCCGTGTAAAGGCGCAGTTACGCCGTGATACCTATGTAAATAAAGAAACCACCGGAACAGATAACATCATTAAGATCGGCGAACTGGAGATCGATAAGAGCGCTTATCAGATCAGAAGAGCCGGCGTGGATGTCGCTCTTACATTCCGTGAATTCCAGCTGGTGCTTTTCCTGGCGGAAAATGCCGGTCAGGTATTCTCCCGTGAGGCCCTTCTGCAGCATGTATGGGGTTATGAGTATTTCGGAGATGTCCGTACTGTCGATGTAACGGTTCGCCGTACCCGTGAGAAACTCGAACCTGATCAGAATAATTACAGATACATCCTGACCAAGCGTGGTGTCGGATATTATTTCGATAAGTCGCAGTAAGCGTCAGACGCTTCGGCGCGTAAAGGATGGAACAGTTGGGACAGGTAATTAGACGATTATCAATATGGGATCGGGTTTTCGAACCCGTTCCCATGCTTTTTATAGGACTTGTGCTCGGAGCACTGATCGCAGGTCTTGTTGTCTATAACATTTTCTGGCTGTCTTTCTATAAGAAGAAGAGAAACCTGATGTTCCTTAATGCCGCTAACGGCGTCAGCAACTCAGTTATGAACATCGTACAGATGGGTGTGGTTGCTTTTACAGAGAAGGGAACGCTGCTCTTTAATAACAAGACCTGCCTGAAGAAACTCCGCGTGGAGGCACTCCCGCAGTCTTTTACCGAATTTGTCGAGACATTTGTGACGGATAAGAATATCCTGATGGAGCTCCGCCTCTACGAATCGGATCTTCCGGAGCAGAGACCTCCTGAGTCGGAAGATGAACTTCCGGAGAGTGAGAAGATCGATTCCGTAACGACTCGCGTAGAGATCAAAAACAGAATTATTCAGTTTCATTTCAGCAAACCATTCTTCCCGCAGTCCACACTTCGCGGCTGGGTCGTCGTGCTTGAGGATGTCACAAGAGCCGCCCGGCAGGAGCAGCAGAGAAGACTCTTCGTATCCACTGTTTCTCACGAGCTGAAAACACCTCTTGCTTCGATTACGGGATACTCGGAATCCCTGATCGACTGGGGACTTCGCGAAAAAAGCCCGGACCAGATCTTTAATGATGTCATGAAGATCAATGAAGAAGGTCATCGAATCACGGAGATCATCTCCAACCTGACATATCTTTCCCAGATCGAGAATAATAAAGACAAGATCGACATGACGGTCTATCGGATCGATAAGACCGTGGAAGGCGTGTGCCGTAAGTATTTCGAGGATGCGGAAAAGAAGAATATCCGGCTCTATTATGAGAGCCTGACGAGAGCGATGCCCCCTGTATTCGGAAGTAAGAGTATGATGGAGCAGATGGTGGGGAACCTCATTAATAATGCGCTGAAGTATTCCGCTGAGTACACCAATATCTGGGTATTTATCCAGGCGCATGAAAATACGGTCACGATCAAGGTGCAGGATCAGGGAAAAGGAATCCCGAAGCCTGCGGCGGAGAAGGTGTTCCAGGCATTCTTCCGTGTCGATGAGACCGGCGCGAGATCCGCCGGCGGTTCCGGTCTGGGCCTTGCGATCGTGAAGATGATGGCGGAAGTACAGGAGGGCGAAGTCAGCCTGGTTACCCGCTGTCCGGAAGATGACGACAGCCAGAGATCCGAGGTCGGCTCCGACTTCTATATTACCGTACCGACGGCAACTGCTACCTTTAAAGAAACACTGGAATGCATCAAGGATGATGCAGACCGGGAAGAAGTGCTTTTCCGGAAGGCAAAGCAATATATGGAAAAGATCAACAACGATGACTATGATCTCGGCTTCGATCTGAAGAATACTACGAAGGAAGAAGAGGAGCTTCTCATATCTCATCTCATTTTTATAGATGAATGTGATATGATAGATGAGGACTCGGACAGGTATGCTTCTAAATCATCAGAAGAACCATCGATACCCGAAGCGGATGAAGCTCCCTTGGAAGTGGCGGAAACACCTGCCACCGCGGACATTCAGCCGCCTGTAGATCAAGAGATGCAGCCGGTCAGCTTACAGGAAACTGCGGTATTGCGGGAGCCTGCTGAAGCAGAGGTAACGGTATTTGAACCCGAGCCTTCTATAGAACAGCCGGTCATCCGACCGGTGATCAAACCGGTGATCAAACCGGTGATCCGGCCGATTCCGGTAGTACCAAAGCCCGAACCGGTGCATGAAGAGGCTCAGGCAGAGGTCGTTGATCTAAGAAATACGCAGGAGGAACCCGGGGGATGGGTACCGCTTGCCAGCCGCGGAGCCACAGTACTTACTCCGGATCCGCCGGCACTGAAACATCCGATCTATACGAAAGAATCGATCGGATCACAAAATGCGGAGAAACGCAGACAGGCACGAAAGAGCGCAGCGAAAAAAACTGCCGCCGGGAAAGAGGAGAACAGAGTCGCTCCGGCCGTTCCGGCAAATCCTGCGCAGACGCCTGCTTCATATACTCCGGCGCAGCCTGCCACACGGAGCCTGCTTCGTCAGATGACGGATCCGGTTCCGGGAAAAAACACAGATCCGGCCGCAGGAACGCCAGACAAACAGGATTAAGAGGGGATGTAAGAATATGACTAGTTATCGGATCGTTGGGGGAAAGAAACTGCACGGTGATGTGAATATCAGCGGCAGTAAGAATGCCGTACTGGGAATACTTGCCGCAGCCATGATGCTGGACGGACCGTGCAAGATCGAGAATGTACCGGATATCAATGACGTGCATGCAATGCTGGAGATCTGTGAGACGATCGGTGCGCAGATCACACCTTGCGGAGATGGCGTCTATGAGATCGATCCGACCAATATCAATACATTTGAAGCGACTCATCCGAAGGTCAAGAATATCCGTGCATCGTATTATCTTCTCGGTGCACTGCTGACACGCTTTAAAAAAGCAACGATGTTCATGCCGGGCGGATGTAACTTCGGCACACGTCCTATCGACCTGCATCTGAAGGGATTTAGAAAAATGGGTGCCCAGGGAACCAGAGCCACGGATATCCGCGATGGTATCATCCGTATCGTGGCCAATGAACTGAATGGCGCGCATATCTTCCTCGATGTCGTCAGTGTCGGTGCGACGATCAACCTGATGCTTGCCGCGACGAAGGCAAACGGACTTACGGTTATCGAGAATGCGGCAAAAGAACCGCATATCGTTGACGTAGCAAACTTCCTGAACGCCATGGGTGCCAATATCAAGGGCGCCGGTACGGATACGATCCGTATCCAGGGCGTGCCGGTCCTTCCGGGCGGATATTCCTACTCCGTTATCCCGGATCAGATCGAGGCAGGTACATATATGATCGCTGCGGCAGTCACCAGAGGCGATGTAACGATCCATAACCTGATCCCGAAGCATATGGAGCCGCTGACGGTGAAGATGCTGGAAATGGGATTTGATATCGAGCAGGGGGATGACTGGATCCGTGTCTCCATCGACGATGATACGGAACTGGAGCCCACAAACTTTAAGACACGTCCTTATCCGGGATTCCCGACGGACCTTCAGCCGCAGGCGACTGTTCTTCTCTGTCAGGCGCACGGCATGAGCCAGATGCATGAGAATGTCTGGGATAACCGTTTCCAGTATGTTCCGGAGCTGCAGTCGATGGGTGCATCGATCTCCGTCATGGAGCGTATCGCGCTCGTTCATGGACCTGTGCAGTTCAGCGGTGCGAGAGTTACCGCGCTGGATCTTCGAGCAGGAGCGGCGATGGTACTGGCAGGACTGGCTGCCGAGGGCACAACGACGATCACATTTGCGAACCGCATCGAGCGCGGATATGAGAAGATCGTGGAGAAACTCCGCGGCATCGGTGCGGAGATCGAACACATCGATGAGGATGAAGAGCACGTTCTTCCGGTGGATGACGAGTAATTATGGCGTCTGAAAAATCTTCCTGTCCGATCACGATCACACCGCTTTTTTCCGGAAGCTCCGGCAATGCCATATTAGTTTCCACAGAGGATACCAGGATCCTGGTTGATGCCGGGATGAACTGCAAGAAGATCGTGGAAGCGCTGAATATGGTGCGGATCAATCCGTTTGATCTGAATGCCATTCTGATCACACACGACCACTCCGATCACATCTCCGGTCTGGACGTATTTACCCGTAAGTTTTCGATTCCGATCTATGCGACCAGAGACACCTGGTCCGGGATCCACCGTGCGGAAAAGAAGCCGCACCTTCCGAGTCTGGACTATGAGATCATCCCGGAGCAGAGCTTCTCGATCGGAAACTTCGATATCATCGCATTTGATACTCCGCACGATACGACAGGATCCTGCGGTTACTGCTTTTCGACCGTTTCCAACCGTGCCGCGATCGCGACGGATATCGGATATATGACGCCGGTGATCTTTGATCATCTGAAGGGCTGCGACGGGATCCTGCTGGAAGCAAACTATGACAAAGACATGCTCTGGAACGGGGAGTATCCGTATTATCTGAAAAAGCGGATCGACGGGAATAACGGCCATCTCTGCAACGATGACTGCGCAAGTACGATCGCCGCGCTCTGTAAAGCCGGGACGAAGCACTTTATCCTCGGACACTTAAGCAAAGAAAATAATCTTCCGCAGGTCGCGGAAAGAACGGTTATCCGGGCCCTGGAGGAGGAAGATCTTATCCGGGACAAGGACTTTACGCTCCGGATCGCCAACCGATATGTTCCTACAGAGCCGCTGATGCTGGGCGGAAGCCTGTAATCGTCTTAAGCGAGGAAAGAACACATGAAACTTCAGATCGTCTGCGCCGGTAAAATTAAAGAGAAGTGGCTCAATGACGGCATCAGTGAGTATATCAAACGTCTGTCCCGCTATACTACGGTGGAGATAATCGAGGTGCCGGATGCACCGGACTCGATCCCCGCGGAGCAGGCACTCGATCAGGAAGGGAAAAGAATACTTTCAAGAATCAAAGACAGCGCATATGTGATCGTTCTGGATCTTCATGGAAAAGAACTCACTTCGGAAGAGTGGTCAAAGCACGTGATCGCCGGCTATGAAAAGGGCGGCGCCGAGCTGGTCCTGGTCATCGGCGGGTCGAACGGACTTTCACCGGAGATCGTATCCCGGGCCAATGAAAGACTCTGCTTATCGCCTATGACATTCACCCATCAGATGACGAGACTGATCATTCTTGAGCAGGTCTATCGTGCCTTCAAGATCCACTTCGGTGAAAAATATCATAAATAGGCGGAAAAGATAGCGGGGGACCGCAAAAAAACAAGAGATTTTTTAGAAAAGTGCTTTTCACATAGAAATCGTTATTATACAATATTAGTTAGTGAAATTGGGGAGTGTCAGCGTATGAGAGACTCAGTAAAAATTGTTATAGCTTGTATTGTATGTCTCGGTGTCGTCGGAGCCGCAGGTATCTACGTTTTCTTTTCCCGCAATAAGCAGGATAATTCACAGAATAAAATGGAGTTCCGGCAAAATGGTGATATTGTCGAATACCGTTATCAGGGTGAAGACGATAACGCCTGGCAGGAATTCGTTCAGGTTGAGGCTGTTGACAACGGCGGATCCCTCGGTGATGTCGAGTGGAAAGAAGAAGATGGCTACATCAAGTATAAGAATGAAAATGGCGAGTGGGTCAACTTCATGAAAAAAGAAGCATTTACCGGTGCACAGGGTAAAGCCGGTGCACAGGGTGCTCAGGGTGCTCAGGGTCTTCAGGGTCCGAAAGGTGATCCGGGTGCTGACGGACGTGATATCGAACTGCGTTCCAATGGCGGATACCTCCAGTGGCACTATACCAAGGGCCGTGATCAGGAGTGGAAGTCTCTCGTAGCTCTTTCCGCGATTTCCGGAATGGATGGTCAGGACGGCCGCGATGTTGAATTTGGTAATAATGGCGGAACGATCGCCTGGAGATACAGAGGTGAATCCGATGCATCCTGGCGTCCGATCCTTGCTGTGGCATCTCTGAAGGGTGCAGATGGCCCGACAGGTATTCCGGGTGAGAAGGGCGCGACAGGTGAACCCGGTCAGCCTGGTCCGACAGGTCCGCAGGGACCTTCCGGCGAACCCGGTCCTTCCGGTGAGCCTGGTATTTCCGGTGCTCCCGGTGTAGATGGTAGGGAAGTAGATCTGAAGAAGACCGATACGGAGATCGTATGGCAGTACAAAGGAGAAACCACCTGGAATTCTCTGGTTTCCCTGAAGGATATTACCGGTAATGTTTCTGCGGATATGGAACTGAGACTGGTGAAGGATGTTGTTATTCAGGCTGGAGATCCTGCTGCAGGAACTCCGGATGTAACGGAAGATCAGATCCAGTACAGACCGAAGGGAAGTACAGATGACAGTGCATGGCAGAAACTCTGCACCGCACCGGACCTCAATCTTACGGTCACAGTAACTCCTGTTGCGAAGCAGTCCTGGACAGCGACAGACGCCGCTCCTTCCTGCACACTCGAATCCGGTAAACAGTATTCTGTAACGATTACGATCACAGGTGAAAATGATACGGCAGCTCCTGTTACGGCCACAGCATCCTGCGCGGGTGCAACAGTCAAGGGCTCATGGGCTGCAGCGACAACGACAGAAGTGGATGATGGAAACGGCGGAGTGGTAACTACGACCACGAATTTCGCAGCAACATATTCCGGCACATTCGTAGTGACCGGTGACGGATCGGCTCCGACATTTACCGCGCCGACCGGACTTGTGTCCAGCTCTGTGACGATCATTATTACAGAACTTTAATCTCAAGATAGAAGAGGAGATCCTTATGGAACGCCGTGATAAGACCAACTACTACCTGGATCTTGCCGAGGTAGTGGCGAAGCGCAGTACGTGCCTGAGAAGACACTACGGTGCGGTCATTGTAAAGAATGATGAAGTCATCTCCACAGGATATGTAGGTGCTCCGAGAGGACGCGTGAACTGCACAGATAGAGGAACCTGCGTCCGTGAGGCACTTCAGATCCCACGTGGAGAGAGATATGAACTCTGCAGAAGTGTACATGCGGAACAGAATGCGATCATCTCCGCCAGCCGCGATAAGATGATCGGCGGCACGATGTATCTTGCCGGCTATGATGCCAAGACAGGAGATTATATCGCAAAATCCAATTCCTGCTCCCTCTGCAAGAAGATGATCATCAATGCAGGCATTGAGAAAGTCATCGTCCGTGACAGTAAGGATGAGTACAGAGAAGTACTGGTACAGGACTGGATCGATAATGACGAGTCGCTCGAAGGAAAGCGCGGCTACTAAAAGAAAAAACTGATACAAAGAAAAAGTGACACGGGTCTCTCCTGTGTCACTTTTTTTGTGGTGATTTATTGATCGGCGGAACCGGCCTGCGGAAGCGCCTTTTTGTCACGCGGTTCAGAGTTGTTTTTCGATGACGGTGTTGCCGTCCAGATCTTTGAAAAGCACTTGTTCTTCGGTGAGGATCATGTATCCCCGATGCGTGTTCTGTTTCGGATACGTAGGCGAGCCCGGATTGAGGTAGAGGATGCCGCCCGGTAGTTCTTCGCAGGCCACGACGTGCGTATGGCCGGTGAGAAGGATATCGCCTTCCTGAAGCGGCGGAAGGTGGGACGGATTCCAGACATGCCCGTGTGTCAGATACACTAGGCGCTTGCCGAGGGAAAGCACGGCATAGTCTGCCAGGATCGGGAATTCCAGCACCATCTGATCGACGTCGGAGTCGCAGTTGCCGCGGACACAGAGGAGCTCGCTCTTACGCTCGTTGAGAAGCGCGATGACACCCTTCGGATCGTAAGTGGCGCCGAGGGGATTTCTCGGACCGAAGTAGAGAAGGTCGCCGAGAAGCACCAGGCGATCCGCCTGCTCGCGGTCGTAGGCGTCAAGGATCTTCTTACAGTACTCGGGATACCCGTGGATGTCAGATGCGATAAAGTATTTCATTAGTAAACAGATTTCCTTTCAGATCAGTTTGTCCGCTACCGGATGTATGCCGCGCAGCGGGAGCAGAATTCTTCTCTCAGGCCCCGTGTCCCCACTTAAATACCAGATTGATCAGGATCAGCTGAACGATCGCAAAGAACGGAACGAGCAGGA
The DNA here is from genome assembly GCA_017961235.1 of Clostridiales bacterium. Lineage (GTDB taxonomy): Bacteria > Bacillota > Clostridia > Saccharofermentanales > Saccharofermentanaceae > Scatonaster. The sequence goes on from JAGCXQ010000042.1 coordinate 8,699, forward strand.
AGAACTTCGGTTTTCTGGTCTTGTGATGGAAAAGGAGCATGCCGAGGATACCGCCGAGTGCGCCGAAACAGGCGCAAAAGCCCAGAAGATCACGCTCGGGAATACGAAAAGCGTTTTTCTCGGCTTTCTTCTTATCCGAGTGAAACATCGCCAGAGTGAGCAGGTTCATCAGAACGAAAAGTGCCAGGAAAAGCACATTATGATTATATACAAATTCAAATATAAACTTCATACCCTGCCTCCTTTGGCCGCCCCAAGACCATTATACCGCGAATATAGGCAGCATGCCTTGACAAATATAGCCCCCTGCCATAAAATACACACATGGTGTTTTACCACTTTAGCAAGATAAAGCGATAAAGCATCCGCTGTAATGAACTTGAAATGGGAGCTTTCCTGTTTCGCGGTATATTAATTATATATGAAAAGATATAGGAGGACTACCTCATGGGCAATTATAGATTCCACACTCCGGACGGCGTGATCGACATCCTGCCGCAGGATGCAAGTGTGAAGAGAAAGATCGAGAGCGACCTGCGGGAGCTTTTCTCGGGGTATGGCTACAGCGAAGTCGAGACACCGGGCATCGAGTATTATGATGTGTATTCCAGTGAGAACTTCGTCGCGACAGAGGATCTTTATAAGATGACGGACATGGATGGAAGGATCATCTCTCTCCGCTATGACGGTACGATCCCGGTCGCAAGGCTTGCGGCCACGCTCATGAAGGACGAGAAGCCGCCGCTCCGTCTGTCCTATATCGGAAATATGTACCGCTTCAAGAAGACCGGCGGCGGAAAGCTCCGCGAATTCTCCCAGGCAGGCGTGGAGCTCCTGGGCATCCAGAATTCCGAGGCGGACGCGGAAGTGATCGCACTCGGCATTCAGTCGGTCCTGCAGACAGGGATCACGGATCTTCAGGTATCGATCGGCCAGGTCGAGTTCTTCAAGGGACTTGCCGATGAGTGGGGCCTCTCCGCAGACGATGCCTCTGAGCTCTCCACGGCGATCGATCAGAAAGACATCGTCCGCATCGAGAAGACAGCCGAGAGACTCGGACTCTCCGAAGATGCGAAAGAGATCCTCGACATGATCTCCGGCAAGTTCGGCACCTATGACGTGCTCGATGCTTTTGAAGCGAAAGTAAAGAATGCGACATCTCTTTCTGCACTGAAGAATCTCCGCGAGATTCTCGATGTTCTGTCTGACTATGAACTCCTGCAGTATGTCAGCATCGACCTCGGCATGCTCCGTAGCCTCGACTACTACACCGGCGTGATCTTCAAGGGATTCACCTATGAGGTCGGCTTCCCGATCCTCGGCGGCGGACGCTATGACAAGGTGATCTCCACCTTCGGCCGCGATATGTCCGCGGTAGGCTTCTCGCTCGGAATCAATCTGATCCTGATCGCGCTGCGCCGTCAGGACAAGCTCCCGGAATTCGTGGAAGTCGATGCGATCGTCGGATATGCAGACGGCGAAGGAATGAGAAAGGCTGCTTTTGCCACGGCAAAAGAACTCCGCGCGATGGGCAATAAGGTCGTGGTCGATACAGAGCATCGAAGCGAAGAAGAGCTCGATGCCTATGCGGAAGAGCACGGGATCGACCAGGTCGTATTTATCGAAGAAGAGGAAGATTCTGAGGAGGATGAAAATACATGATCACGATCGCATTATCTAAGGGCCGTCTGGCGGAAAAAGCACTGGACCTTCTCGAGGCTGCGGGATATGACGTTTCTGCGGGCAGAGAGGAATCCAGAAAACTGATACTGGAAGATGAGAAGACAGGTCTTCGTTTCATCATGGCAAAACCGTCGGATGTCCCGACCTATGTAGAATACGGAGCCGCAGATATCGGTGTCGTCGGAAAAGATACACTTCTGGAGGAAGGAAGAAATCTCTATGAGGTCATCGATCTCGGATTCGGCGCATGCCGTATGTGTGTCTGCGGTCCTGTTTCCCTGAAGGGCAAGCTCGACCAGATCCCGAATAAGCGCGTCGCCTCGAAATATCCGAATATCACACGTGCCTACTTCGAGGGAACGAAGAAGGAGAGCGTCGAGATCATCAAGCTGAATGGCTCTGTCGAGCTCGCTCCGCTGATCGGCCTGTCGGAAGTCATCGTCGATATCGTTGAGTCCGGACGCACCCTGAAGGAAAACGGCCTCGATGTACTGGAAGTCGTCGCTGATATCAGCGCACGTGTAGTCGTAAACCGCGTGTCCATGAAGATGAAGGAAGCCGAGATCCTGCCGATGATCGATGCACTGAGAAAACAGGTAGCGATCAGAAATGCGCAGAAGGCGGCGGAAGGAAAGTAAGATGCTGCTCCGAAGAAACATAAAGCAGAAATAAAAGTGCTTTTGGAAAGGGTTAATGTATGAAGTGCAAGAAAATGAGAGCCCCGCAGGGCGAACTGAAAAAGATATGTGAAGAACTCGGCATGCGCGGCAAGATGGAGCTTGGCCCGATCATCGATGTTGTTAACGATGTTCTCGACGACATCAAGAAGAACGGCGATGCGGCAGTCTTCAAATATACGAAGAAATTCGATAAGGCAGACATCGACGCAGGAAATGTCAGAGTCACCGATCAGGAGATCGCAGATGCGATCGCAGCTCTTGATCCGAATCTGGTTGAAGTCATTAAGAAGGCAGCAGCGAACATCCTGGCCTTCCACGAGAGACAGGTCGAGACGGGCTTTAAGATGGATGTGGCAAAGGGCTCTGAGATCGGTATGCGCGTGCGTCCGATCAGTGTCGCCGGTATATATGTTCCGGGTGGCACGGCTCCGCTTCCGTCCACTGTTCTTATGAATGTTATCCCGGCAAGAGCCGCCGGATGCCCGCGTATCGTACTGTGCACCCCGCCGCGCGCAGACGGATCGATCGCTCCGGTCATTCTGGCTGCCGCCAGCATCGCTGGTGCGACAGAGATCTATAAGGTCGGCGGTTCCCAGGCGATCGGCGCGATGGCCTACGGTACCGAGTCGATCCCGCGTGTGGATAAGATCTGCGGCCCGGGTAATATCTATGTGAATACCGCGAAGCGCTTAGTCTTCGGTCAGGTCGATATCGATATGTTCGCAGGACCGAGTGAGATCCTGATCATCGCCGATGATTCCGCAGTACCGGAATTCGTCGCGGCGGACTTCCTGTCCCAGGCCGAACACGACAAACTCGCTTCCGCGATCCTTCTCACCACGAGCGAGAAACTGGCAGATGCCGTCTATGAAGCAGTCGATCGCCGCTCGGAAAAGAGCCTTCGAAAAGAGATACTGTCCCAATCTTTGGACACCTACTGTGCGATACTGGTAGTGGATGACATGGAAGCAGCTCTCGCATTTAGTGAGGAGCTGGCGCCGGAGCACCTGGAGCTCTGCGTGGAGGATCCGGATAACTACATCGGCCGCATCAATAATGCCGGCGCGATCTTCGTAGGAAACTACACACCGGAGCCGCTGGGCGATTACTTCGCCGGCCCGAACCACACTCTTCCGACATCCGGAACCGCGAGATTCTTCTCTCCGCTCAATACCGGTGACTTCTTTAAGAAGATCTCGGTACTGCGCTATAACGAAGAGTCTCTCCGTGAGTGCTACAAGGATGTAGCGGCATTTGCGGACGCCGAGGGCCTGGAGTGTCACGCCAGTGCCATCCGCGTGAGATTCGAAGAATAAGAAAGTGCGTACGGGTGACCGATCGGCGGCCGCCCGTGCGCACCATAGATAGAAATGAGGAAAAAGAAACCATGAGCCGTTTCTGGAACGAAAAAACGAGAAACATCGAGCCCTATGTGGCCGGCGAGCAGCCGAAGCCGGGGCAGAAGATCATCAAGCTGAACACGAATGAGAATCCGTATCCGGCATCTCCCAAGGTCCGAAAAGTCCTGGAAGATGTCGATATACCGCTCCTTGCCAGATACCCGGAGACCAGTTCCCGGGTCGTCCGTGAGGAGCTGGCAAAAGTGCTGGGAGTTACTCCGGAACAGGTCTTCTGCGGAAACGGATCCGACGAAGTCCTGGCATTTTCTTTTCAGGCATTCTTTGAGTCCGGGGAGAATGCCGCGCCGCTTCTGGTGCCGGATATCTCCTACAGCTTTTATCCGGTCTATGCGGATCTATATAATATCCCGCTGAAGAAGATCCCGCTTCGGGAGGACTTCAGCATCGATGTGGATGCCTTCTGTAAGGAGAACGGCGGCGGTGTGGCTTTTGCTAACCCGAATGCCCCGACATCGATCCTTCTGGATCTTTCGGATGTCGAGAAGATCCTTCAGGCCAATCTGGATCACGTGGTACTCGTGGACGAGGCGTACGCCGCTTTTTCCGGTGTGACCGCAAGATCTCTTCTTCCGAAGTATAAGAATCTTCTGGTAACCGGTACGCTCAGTAAGTCTCACTCGCTGGCGGGATTAAGACTCGGATTTGCCGTCGGTGATCCGGAACTGATCGAGGGACTGTGCCGGATCCGGGATTCCTTTAACTCCTATCCGGTAGATGCGATCGCACAGCGCGTGGCCTCCGTAGCTATCGCCGATGATGCGTGGGTCATGGACAATGTAAGAAAGATCTGTGCCACAAGAGACCGTATCGCGGACGAACTCCGTTCCCGCGGATGGACCGTCCCGGTATCGAAGACGAATTTCCTTTTCGCGGCGCCGAAGGATATGCCGGCAGAAGCCATCTACACAAATCTGCGCGGGAAAGGTATACTGGTAAGGTATTTTAATAAGCCTCGTATCAGCGGATATCTCCGTATCACCATCGGAACGGATGAGGAGATGGACGCATTACTTAAGTCGATCGACGAGATCGCGGGAGGAAAAGACGCATGAGTAGATCTGCTTCAACAGAAAGAAACACGAAAGAGACGAAGATCAAGGGCTCGATCGAGCTGGACGGAAAGGGTGTCAGCGATATTTCGACCGGCATCGGTTTTCTCGACCACATGCTCGACCTGCTGGCACGTCACAGTGGTATGGATCTCATGATCCGCTGCGATGGTGACCTCAACGTCGATGGACACCACACGACCGAGGATATCGGTATCGTGGTCGGTAAGCTTCTGGCAGAAGCGCTCGGTGAGAAGCGCGGCATCAACCGCTACGGATTCTCCTCGATCCCGATGGATGAGGCACTCGCCCAGTGCTCCCTGGATATTTCCGGAAGACCGTTCCTGGTACTTCAGGCGGAGTTCGGCGGAGAATATGTCGGTGAATTTGCGACCGAGCTGGTCGAGGAATTCTTCCGTGCTGTCTCTTTTAATGCCGGACTGACGCTGCACCTTAAGTGTGAATATGGCGCGAACGACCACCACAAGATCGAAGCGATGTTCAAGGCTTTTGCCAGAGCGCTCCGTATCGCGGTCGGCATCGATGAGAAGTTCAAAGACCAGATCCCTTCCACTAAGGGAGTGCTCTGATCATGAGCGATAAATACAGATATAACGAAGATTTCGAAGCATGGGAGGTCCCGTCAGACATTCTCGATGAGAAGGTCACGGTACTTACACAGGCGAAGGATGAGCTCGAGTTCATCAAACGGACCGTCGAGCTCCGCCAGAGGATCGAGTGGCTGAACGGGAAAGGACAGGATATCTGTGATCTTCTGTCCTCCTCGGATTCCGAGTGGACGGTCGATGGCGAGTCCCGGATCGAGCTTCGTCCCGCTGAGATCGCCGTGCTCCGCTGCTACGCCGAGATGACAGATGACGGTATTGCGCTGGATCTGATCGTCGGGATCGTCGCCAGCGGCATTGAAAAAGAAGTGACTATGTTCGTCGATGAATTCGACAATGTGGAGATCCTCGGAGAGTTTAAGGACGAGGAAGAATAAGTATTTTATAGAAAAGTGAGGATATAAACATGGCAACATTAAGAGACACAGATTTTATCGATCTTCCGGTATTCGTGAAGGGAAAAGTCAGAAACGTCTATGATCTGGGAGATTCGCTCCTGATGGTCGTTACCGACCGCATCTCCGCATTTGACGTCGTATTTGACGAGTGCATCCCGGATAAGGGCAAGGTATTAAGCTCGATCTCCGCATTCTGGTTTGATTTTACGAAGGACGTGATCCCGAACCATGTTATCACCACTGACCCGAAGGAATACCCGATGGGCCTCGATAAGTACGAAGAAGAGCTCCGCGGCCGATCCATGCTGGTAAAAAAAGTGAATATGCTTCCGGCAGAGTGCATCGTCAGAGGTTACCTCGAGGGATCCGCTCTTAAGGAGTACAAGGCACAGGGTACCGTCGGCGGCATGAAGATGCCGGAGGGCCTGAAGCAGGGCGATAAGCTCCCTGAGCCGCTCTTCACACCTTCCACGAAGGCGGACGAAGGCCACGATATCAACATCACCTACGAGCAGCTCGTCGATCTTCTCGGTGAGGAAGATGCAAAAGCACTGAAGGACGCAGCTCTCGCTCTCTACACCAAGGTTTCCGAGTATGCACTTACCCGCGGATTGATCCTTGCCGATACCAAGTTCGAGTTCGGTAAGATCGACGGAAAGCTCGTCGTTGCCGACGAGATGTTCACACCGGACTCCTCCCGTTTCTGGGATCTTGCTGATTATGAGCCGGGCCGTGCACAGAAGAGCTTCGACAAGCAGTATCTGCGTGAGTGGCTGGAGACACTGGACTGGGATAAGACCTATCCGGCTCCGACACTTCCGGAGGAGATCATCAACAAGACGGCAGAGAAGTACAGAGAGTGCTACCGCCTGCTGACAGGAAAGGAACTTGCATGATCGCCATTATCGATTATGGAATGGGTAACCTGGGCTCTGTGCAAAAAGCACTTGCCTTCTTAGGTTACGATAGTGAAATCACCAATGACCCCGCTCGCGTTATGGACGCGGACGGTGTCGTTCTTCCGGGCGTCGGCGCGATCGGTGCCGCGATGGAAGCTTTAACTTCAAAGGGTCTCGACAAGGTCGTACACGAATATGTTGCGACAGGAAAGCCGTTCCTCGGGATCTGTCTCGGGATGCAGATGCTTTTTGATACGTCGGAGGAATCCTTCGGCGGGGAACCGGTAAAAGGACTTTCGGTCCTTCCCGGTAAGGTCGTCCGCTTCCCGTCGGATATGGGACTTAAGATCCCGCAGATCGGCTGGAACGAACTCAATTCGAAAAACGAGATCCTTCCGGATAAAGAATATGTGTACTTCGTGCACTCCTACTACTGCGTACCGGACCGGGAAGAAGATATTGCAGCGACCGTGGAGTACGGTATCGAGTATTGCTGCAGTGTAAGAAGAGATAATGTATTTGCCTGCCAGTTCCATCCGGAAAAGAGCGGTGAAGTAGGACTTCGGATCCTTGACCGCTGGGCGAAGCAGACGAAGTAAGAAGGACAGGTGCTCTTTAGGCACCGCGAGAAAGAAGTAGATGCGCAGATCCGCAGAAAGGATGGACGACTATGCTCAGTAAAAGAATCATTCCATGTCTGGATGTTAAGAACGGCCGTGTCGTAAAGGGCACGAACTTTATCGCACTGCGTGACGCCGGAGATCCGGTCGAGTGCGCCAAGGCATATAACGAAGCAGGAGCCGATGAACTGGTATTCCTGGATATTTCCGCAACAGTCGAGGGCAGAGGCACTGTGGTCGATATGGTCAGGAGCGTAGCCGAGCAGGTCTTTATCCCGTTTACGGTCGGCGGCGGCATCCGTTCCCTGGAGGATATCCGCGAGATCTTAAATGCAGGTGCAGACAAGATCTCCCTGAATTCCGCGGCAGTCAAAGATCCGGATCTGGTCAAGCGTGCCAGTGAGAAGTTCGGTTCCCAGTGCGTGGTCGTTGCGATCGATGTCCGTGAGAGAAAAGGCGGCAAGATCCGTATCGCCAGCGTAGATGCAGACTTTAAGGGCATCGACGAGAGTGCCAATGAAGAAGATAACAGTAAATTCCCAAGCGGATATGAAGTCGTTGTAGCCGGCGGAACAAAGGCTACGGGACTCGATGCCGTCGAGTGGGCGAAAAAAGTTGAGTCTCTGGGCGCGGGTGAGATCCTGCTGACCAGCCTTGACCGTGACGGCACGAAGAGCGGTTTTGATAATGTGATCACCCGTGCGATCGCTGATGCGGTATCGATCCCGGTCATCGCTTCCGGCGGCGCCGGCAAGATGGAAGACTTCTATGACGGCATCGTGGATGGCGGCGCTGATGCAGTACTCGCGGCAAGCCTTTTCCACTTCGGTGAGATCCGGATCGAAGATCTGAAAGAGTATCTCGCAGGACGCGGGATCCCGGTAAGAACGCTGACCCCGGCACTGAAGCTGTGGCAGTCCCTGAAAAAGGATAAGCAGGGTCTGGTCCCGGCGATCGTCGTAGAGGAATCTACAAAGGATGTTCTCATGATGGCCTATATGGACTACGAAGCGCTGGAGAAGACGATGGAGACGAAGCTGATGCACTATCACAGCAGATCCAGAAATTCCCTGTGGCTCAAGGGCGAGACATCCGGACACTACCAGCATGTGAAGAGAGCATCTCTTGACTGCGACCGTGATACCCTGTTATTCTACATTGAACAGGAAGGGGCGGCCTGCCATACCGGAAATCACAGCTGCTTCTTTACCGACCTGGAGATCTAAAAACTGCACGGGGTGTGCGAAGCAGCGCGGACTAGTGCTTTTATATAGGAAAGGAATAGACAGACATGGATTCAAACAGCACAAATGTAAGCAGAGACCTGTATAACCTGATTCTCGACAGAAAGGCCAATCCGGTGGATGGTTCTTATACCAACTATCTTTTTGATAAGGGTATCGAGAAGATCGGCAAGAAAGTCGGCGAAGAAGCAATCGAGGCGATCATCTCCGCTTCTAAGGACGATAAGGAGAATACGATCCAGGAGCTCGCAGACCTCTTCTACCATGCCCTCGTCATGATGGCACAGATGGGCATCACACTGGAAGAAGTCGAGGAAGAACTGAAGAAGAGATAATTCCGGGGCTTTCTAAAAAGACAAAAACTTAAGGACTGCCTGTTAAGGGCAGTCTTCATTTTTTCGTGATATAATACGTTCGGTGGCAGTGCTTTTTCCGCCGAAGGAGACGGACATCTGCCGCGGAATGATTTTTTAATGGCAAAAGCACATTTCTCGTTGACATACTCTTGACTCTGTGGTAACATATCCGTTGCTATCGCCGTTTAGGTCTATTTTTTATGCGCGAAAAACCGCGTGAGAAGACGCGGATAAGCACGATATTTTTGGAGGTGTTCGAACATGGCAACCAAAGCAGGAGTACGTGACAAGCTGACACTGGCTTGTGAAGAGTGCAAGCAGAGAAACTATCAGACATATAAGAATAAGAAGAACGATCCTGATCGTTTGGAAATCAAGAAGTACTGCAAGTTCTGCCGTAAGCATACTGTACACAAAGAAACCAAGTAATTAACCGTTTCTAAGGAAACAAGATTGAGGGTATGACCAATGGCTGACAAGAAGAAGAAACCGAACATCTTCAAACGTATAGCACAGAAGTTCAAGGATGTTCGCCAGGAACTCAAGCGAGTGATCTGGCCGACAAAGGAGAAACTGATCCAGAATTCTGCTGTGGTTCTGGTCGTTATTGCTGTATGCGCGATCCTTCTGACCGCGATCGGCAGGGTCGGTGGATGGGTCCTCGAAAAAGTAGGATTCTACGATCAGGTGATCGAGACAACTGCTTCTTCCGAGACAGTACCGTCCGGCGAGTCCGATGCATCTGCTTCGGATTCCACACCGGCAGAGTCGGCTTCAGAAACAGCGCCGTCCGAATCGGCATCCGCAGAAGCATCTTCTGAGGCATCCGCTTCTGAGACGACACCGTCTGAATCTTAATAGTGTAGGTGACGGGAAAGCAGGAACAAAAAGTTCCGGGAGTGCTTTCCATGATGATAGTAGGAGAAAGACATGGCTGAAGAACAGGCATATGAGGCGAAATGGTATGTTGTTCATACCTATTCGGGATATGAGAACAAGGTGAAGAGCACGCTGGAAGCGGTGATCGAGAACCGTGGACTTCAGGAGATGATCCAGGAAGTTTCCATCCCGATGGATGAGAGCGTCGAGGTCAAGGACGGAAAGAAAAAGGTTACGCAGAAGAAGCGTTATCCGGGATATGTTCTGATCAAGATGGTCTATACCGAAGAGATCTGGTACATCGTCCGTAATACACGTGGTGTAACAGGCTTCGTAGGACCGAATGCCAACAAGCCGCAGCCGCTCTCCGATGAGGAGCTCGCACTCATGGGCCTCGAATCCAGCTGGGTTCCGTCCGTGGACTACGAAGTCGGCGACTCTGTACGTATCATCTCCGGTCCTTTCGGAGACTGCGTAGGAACCGTCGAAGAGATGAACCTCGAGAAGCACATGGTTCGTGTACGTATCTCGATGTTCGGAAGAGAAACACCTGTAGAGATCGATTTCGCTCAGGTAGTAAGAGTTTAAGAGAACTCTTGCAAAAGTATAATTGCTTATCACATCTCTTCGGAGATGAAAGAAATATCGGCACCGGGATAAGACGGGCCGGCAAGAAATTTATTTGGGAGGTGGCCGCACATGGCTAAAAAAGTTGTAGGGTACGTTAAACTTCAGATCCCTGCAGGCAAAGCAACACCAGCGCCGCCGGTAGGACCAGCTCTTGGACAGCACGGACTTAATATTGCCCAGTTTGTTAAAGAGTTTAATGAAAGAACAGCAAAGGATGCAGGTCTGATCATTCCTGTAATCATTACAGTGTATGCTGACCGTTCTTATTCTTTCATTACAAAGACTCCGCCGGTACCGGTACTGCTTAAGAAAGCTTGCAACATTGAGAAGGCTTCGGGTAAGCCGAACAAGGACAAGGTAGCAAAGATTTCTTTCTCGGAGTGCAAGAAGATCGCTGAGATCAAAATCGTTGATACAAATGCCGCAGACATTGACGCTTGTGCACGTATGGTAGCTGGTACTGCCAGAAGCATGGGTATCGTTGTTACTGAGGACTGATTTGAAGGAGAGTTAACATGAAAAGAGGAAAGAGATATACAGAGCTCGCTAAGCTCGTAGACAGATCTGTTTCTTACGATCCTTCTGAAGCAGTTCGTCTGGTTGTAGAAACAGGTAAAGCAAAGTTTGATGAGATGGTAGAACTTCACGTTCGTCTGGGTGTTGACTCCCGTCACGCTGACCAGCAGGTTCGTGGTGCTGTAGTTCTCCCTCATGGTACAGGCCGCACCAAGCGCGTACTCGTTATCGCTAAGGGCCCGAAGGCTGATGAAGCTCAGGCTGCAGGCGCAGAGTATGTAGGTGCTGAAGAGTACATCGATAAGATCGCTAATGAGAACTGGTTCGATTTCGACGCTCTCATCGCGACACCGGACATGATGCCGAAGCTCGGCCGTCTTGGTAAGGTCCTCGGCCCGAAGGGCTTGATGCCTACACCGAAGGCCGGCACAGTTACGATGGATGTAGCAAAAGCTGTTACAGATATCAAAGCCGGTAAGATCGAGTACCGTCTCGATAAGACAAACATCATCCACTGCCCGATCGGTAAGGTTTCCTTTGGTCAGGAGAAGCTCGAAGAGAACTTCAAGACCATCATGGATGC
>JAGCXQ010000043.1 GCA_017961235.1 Clostridiales bacterium
AGAATTGCCTGCTTCAGATCCTTGTATTTATCCGGGATCAGCTGATCGATATACTCTTTGTTATACTTGTCCGAATAGTCCATCCTTCGATGAGATGGCTCATATTGTTTGGAAAGACGATGGATCGCGCCAAGTGCTTTTCCCGTATTATAGAAATATTCTTCGATCGGCACTCCTTCCCGGTAACGGTACTGATTCTCACAAAGAAGCTTCCCCTTGGCATGCTCAAAAAGGCAAGCGCAAACGGGCTTTGGGGACGAAGTCACTACTTCCACAAGTTTCCCGTTGACTGAGGGGATCACATCTGTAACCGGCGCGCCATGCTGCGCCAGATAGTGGATAAATTCAGCTTCTGCGAGAAAATCTTCCTCCCGACGGTCATCCATCGAAGAGAGACGAAGAACATATTTCTCATCGTCCTTTTTTACAAGGAAAGCCAGATTGCGTCCACCATCATGCCCCGGTATCATGTTAAAAACACAGGGCGACTGGAAATAAAGCTGAAGTGCGGTATCAAGAATATCTGCGGGAATCACTCCTTCCGGTTCAAACAATTTGTTTTCTTGATTATACCATTGAAAGAAGTATTCCTATGATACCGGTAATATAATAAAATATGATGCATTACAGTAATCGGGTGATCGCATATATGCCGCCGAAAAAAAGGATAATGACAAGGATAACCAGTATTACCATCGTTATACAACCGGCAACTTCCCTATGATCAGAATCTTCCGATAGGAACAAATCAAGAATGAAGTCAACAATGATTTCGAACATATCTTATTTCCTCCCGCTTCTAATCACTCCGGTTTATACTCAGTCAGGCTTCTGGCCATCATGCGGTTCCCATGCGCATTCCGTAAAGTCCATATCCGTAAAGACCGCTTTGAAGCTTGATTCTTCAGGACTGCAGGCATATATTCCGAAACGGATCTTCCCTGCACCTTCCCACATATGACATAGTCTCATCTGACTGAAAGTCTTACCATCTCTTGAGCATTCAATGCAGTAATCATCTTCTCTACGGCTAAAGCGATACCACATCGTCTTCACATCCGTCGGGATCTCCGTCGTCGCCCAGTCTGAATAGCCGTGATTCGTCACCACCGACCCAAGATGCTGGAATGTCTCATTTTCATATTCCGCTGATGCTTTCAGCCAGTTTTCACTATCCAGATACATGACGATTCCACACTGATCGAACCTGTGACAGCTTTCCGCAAAGTCCGTTTTTACGACAAAAGAAAAGAACTTCTCCTCTGTCTCCATCTGAAATACCGGTGCATTATCATTCTGAAAGTGATAGTAGGTCCTTTGCCAAAGATCCGTGTGCGGCTCGGTTGTTATCTCGACCCGATCCGGCTTAACAACATAATCAGATGGTCTTCTTATCCATTTAAAGCTTTCGAAATCCATTTGCGGCCTCCCTAAAAAACTTTGGTGAATGCATATTCTGAGACTATGCGCTAAACACTTTCGTTACTTTGATTTCGAAAGCATCATCGACCTCAAAGCAAGTAACATATCCTTTATGATCCGAATTACAAACCGCATTCCACTTCGACGCGATCTCAATAGCATATTCTTCATTAAGGACCGGATAGAATATCGGCTGATCCGGCAGTCTGGGTGGAAATTTCTTATTCCCGCTTTCCTCAATGAGTCTTAATTCTTCTGTGCCAACCGGCCTGTATAGAATCATATCCCGGCTCCTTTTCTGATAATTTGTCTGATTGGCTGCCATTTTAGGTTTCCCCTGTTATATGCTTCCGTTCAAATGGATTATAGCATAGAAAAACAGTCTGTTGGTTCACCCGCAAGTGTAACACCATTCTCTCTTGACTTTGCCCTTGGGACAAGGTTTACGCTTAAGTTAGAAAGCGTTTCGGAGGTTATGGTATGCGTGTTCTCGGAAGGATCCTTAAGGCAAACCGGATCTGGGTCACATTCGCTCTATTTATCTCTCTGCTGGCGAATGTTTCCCAGCTCGTCTATGCCCATTTTGTCGGGATCCTGGTAAACCGCATCTCAGATGGAAGCCATATTGCTCTGGAACTTGTCTTTCTGCTGTTTCTTCTGATCCTGACTTTAGCCAGTCTCAATTATCTCGATCAGATGGTTGGAAACTACACCGCCGAAAAAGCTTCCCATACGCTTCGTATGGGCTATATGCGCTATCTTCTGGAAAGCCCGAAAGGAGCAACGATATCCGCCGACCAGGCAATGTCCACTGTCCAGGGCGAGCTGGCTCTTTCTTCGGATTTTCTCAGTTCTTCTTTCTTCTTTAATGTCAGCATGATCATCACCTGTATTCTGGTACTGATCTTTCTCTTTATCGAAAACGCACTTCTTTCCCTGGCGTTTCTGATCCCGACCCTTCTGATCCTGATCTACGTTGTTTTCTCGGGATCTAAACTTGCTAAGATCACGAAGGCTACGCTTGCTGCCAAGCGCCGCATGAACCGTACGGCATTCAGCGCAGTCACAAATCACCCGGTCATCTCGGTATTCGAAGCAGGTGCTTTTCTTGAAGAAAAATACGATCAGGATATGGAAGCGTGGGGGAAGAGTTTCCGGAAAGATGATCAACTTCATGCGGTGCTGAATTCTATCTCCGGGCTTCTCTCCAAAGTGCCTCTGCTCTGCCTTTTCCTGGTTGGAGGATACATGGTCATTTCCGGGACGATCACACTTGGAACCTTTATCGTATTTCTGAATCTTCAGAATAATGTCACCGGATTTCTTATGAACACCCCGACATTTCTTGCGCATTTCAGGACGTTCACATCGAACCTCAAGCGGATCGATATCATCTTAGAAGGAGGACCTCATGCCTAATTCCGATAAGAAGCAGATTCTAGCAGATATTTCCCACATCTCTTTTTCCTACGATACCAAGCCTATCCTTCAGGATATTTCCCTCACGATTCAAAGCGGGGAACGCATCGGTATCGTAGGTGAAAGCGGATGCGGCAAAAGCACTCTTCTCAAGATCCTGGCGGGCCTTCTTCCGCCTTCTTCCGGTTCGGTAAACATTCTCGGAAAATCCGTTCCTTCGGATATCCGAAAGAACGTCTCGGTCGTCATGCAATCGGCGATGCTGCTGCCCATGACGATCTGTGAAAATATCACGCTGGGGCATGACTATAGCGAAGATTCAGTGCGAAAAGTACTGGGGCAGGTCAGTCTTCTGGAATGGGTCGATTCCCTGCCGGACGGGATCCACACCTATCTCGGAGACCGCGCCGACGAGCTTTCCGGCGGTCAGGCCCAGCGGCTGGCTATCGCGCGGGCCATGTGTAAAGAAGCACCTCTTCTTCTCCTGGATGAACCCACGGCATCTCTGGATGCATCTACTGCGGCTTCCGTCATGGCTTCGCTGGATGCATGCACTACTGGCTCCTCCCGGAATCTGACCATCGTACACGTCACGCACCAGGTCGAGTACCTGAAAGGCTACGACCGGATCCTTCGTATGGAAGGAGGAAAACTCTATGTTTAGGAGGCTGTGTCAACTTTTACGCGAACTCGGGGTCCTTCGTCTGTTCATCGTATCCCTTCTTCTTCGCGCGCCCTTTGACTTTCTCAGCACCGTGCTTTCCGCAAATCTGATTTCCCGGTTTATCCGTCTGATGGAGCAGGGGCAGAGGGATTCCCTTCTTCCCACATTCTGGCTTTTCCTTCTTCTTTCGCTCCTTCTGTTCGCATATAACATGACGATCTGGGCAACGATCTCCATGAAACTGAATCTGCTTCTCCTTTCAAGACTTCGGAAGAAGCTCCTCTCCCATATAATTTCCTCGGAATATGCCGATATCCAGTGCTTTTCGAGCGGCGAATGGATCAACCGGATGAACTACGATGTGGACCGCCTGCATGCCTACATGATGGGGCCGGTCACATTCATGCATTTATTCAT
>JAGCXQ010000044.1 GCA_017961235.1 Clostridiales bacterium
ATTCCATACTGGTTTTTAAGTTTGAAGAATACGTCAACCAGAAATGAACATAAAAGAACCGCAAACAGAAGTAGGTAAGGCGGTCGTATGGAATGAGATTTTTGAGGAAAAATACGAGTGATCAGCCAGAGTCCTAACCATATTAAGAAATTAGATAGAAGTGTGAAAAGAATACGCGTACTGCCAGAGGCAAGAAGCTCATCCACATCTGCACCGGCTATCAAACTGGCGAATTGGAAGGAGATGCCAACGATCCCCATAGACACTATAATCAGAATAGTGCACCAAAACAGTTTTTGCAGAACACTTCCATCAAAACAGAGTAGAGCATATAAAATTACAAAAACAAAGATCCAAGTATCCCATTCCGGCATCGGGAAGAATATATATGAAGAAAGAGCTGTAGCCGTCAAAATAGAACATATAAGAGCGGAGACATATTCATGTTTCCGTTTAGGAAGCATTTTGGTGATAAACCAAGTGAAAACAAGGCCTTGATATAAGTTTATTATTATTTCATAAAGTGTCCAATACATACTAGGTGTCCATTTTATAATGATCAATCATATGGTTGGTTAGTTGTGTTCGGTACTTGGTACCAACTGGTATTTCGGTATCATTCTGGAGTATAACCGAATGGTTGCTATATTTCGTTACATAGTTCAGGTTAATAATGTAACTTCGGTGACATTGACAAAAATCAGCAGAAAGTTTTTCGTTAGGAAGATTCGTAAAATTCGTGCCGGAAAGACTTATTTCTTCGACCTTACCATCTGTCAAAATCAGTTTAGCGCGGTGATCAGTAGTAATTGACTCGAGATACAAAATCCGATCACTCTCGATAATCAGTTTCTGACGGGCACTCTGAAAGATGAAAGCATGGCTATTAATTGTTCTTAATCTAGAATAGATTTCGTCAAGAGCTGCATAAATCTTTTGTGGGTTAAGTGGTTTCAACATGTACCGAAAAGCGGAGATTTCGAAAGCGCTTTCATAGTATTCCTGACTATTAGTAGTAAAAATAATGATTGCACGGTGGTTGCGCTGATGAATTGCTTCTGCAACTCGAAAACCTGTACTTGCATCGTCTTCGGTCATTATATCCAAGAAAAAAACATCATATGAATCATAGTTCGAAAGAGAAAACGTCAAAGAATGAGCGGAATGATATTTGTTCAGAATAATATCACAATAACCATGTTGCTCTTTCCATGAGAGGATAGTTCGAGCCAATTCGTTTAAATCTTTTTCGTTATCATCAAAAACTACAATCTTCATTATGTCAAAATCAACCGAAAACCCCCTATTATGTCTAATCAACCCATCCCAAGTATATCATGGTAAATTAGCGTATACTACATTATTCTTGCATATTTCTTGGGGTCTCTTGCATATTTGCCCTCTTGGTAAAAGCACCGTGATAGAATAAAGAGTAGAACAATCTGAAGGAGAAGAGACTATGCAGGGAAAGAAATCTATCTTAAGCGGGAGATCCTATTCTGTTTGGAAGATAGGGACCAAAGCGTGCGCTTTGATCTTGGCTTCCTCATTTGTATTCTCGACGGGTTGTAAGAAGAAAAAAGAGACGGAAAACCGGATCGTAAAAGAAACAGATCCGTATTTCAGTTGTGAAGAGATTGAGTTGAAGATCCAGCTTCCGGGAAATGAAGAAAAAGAGTTAAAAAGCCGATTTTTTGGGCGAACGAAAGTTTTTTCGGATTGTGTGTTAGTACCCGTGAGTGAAGAGTATGTAATGTCCGGGGAATTCATGGAGAAATGGAACAAACGATATGAAGATTATTCAGTAACTGATAGTGACAGGCAAAAACTGCAGGAAGAATACGATAGTTATCATCGGAATTGTCTTGTTGTCTTTGGGCTGGATGGAACAATGAAAGGTTTTTCTGAAACCCCTGCTTCCTGTAACGATATAGAAATACTTGAAGATCCATCAGGGAACCCGAAAGTTGTAGAATATGTTACCAGTGGAACAAGTTATACGGCTTTTTTATATGATGTTTCACCGGAAGGAGACCTCATTAACGAAATACGACTAGAACGACAGTTGACAGTCCTGGGGAAGTCACTTTTCATGGGAAATGGTAACCTGCTTGTTAGCGATCAATTTACAGTTTGCACATTTAGCCCGGATGGGAAACTATTGAGCGAACAAACATTAATAGCGCCTATCGATGGTTTTTTCAAAATTGAGGGGAGATACTATGCGCATATGACCATACATGACGTGTATGCTGAAGAAACGACTCCCCCAGCCACATATATGTTTGAGATAGATCCGTCTTCCGGGAAAAAGAAAGGGGAAAAGATCGATATAACCGGCACTATAAGTGGAGAGAAATTGGAACAGGGACATGATGGTGTATATTCAGTAACGGGGAATGGTATTCAGAAATTCGATCTTTTTACAGGAACTGCCCCACAAATGATTCTTTCTTGGGAAGAAACAGATTGTACTCATTCTCTCGATGGTTTTTGGAATCAGGGAATGTATTTTGTTTCTGAAGAGGAAATATACATGACGCGTTTGACAAATAACCAACCACCAAGAATGTTTGGATCCTCAGATTATTCAATCAGACTCGTCCATCTCCAGCGTATGGATAAAAATCCGCACGCAGGGAAAAAACTAATAAGACTAGCTTTTCTGGGTAATTTAAATTTTCAGAAGAATTTATTAGAGTATATAAACGAATTCAATCTTAATCCTGAAGGAAGAGCAAGAATTGTTGTAAAAGATTATTCCGGTGACAGCAGTTTGCAGACTTCCATATATGGATTAGTGAAGGCATCTACTGAAGAACAGGCCATGATTGCGGATCAGGTCTACTTGGAAATCTTATCAGGAGAAGGACCGGATATTCTTTTGAACTTTGGATCCTATTCTCAGTTTAATACAGAGCGGGTACTTGTGGATCTGAATACATTGATTGATGGAGAATCGCAACTTGACCGCGGTCATTTATTTGATAATATACTTCGCGCGTACGAGAGAAATGGAAAACTGTACCAGATGCCGTTAAATTTCGCTGTGACAGGCATGGTGGCAAATAAGGATTATGTTGGTGATCGAACCGGTTGGACGTTCGAAGATTTTCAAAGCATCAGCAAGTCGCTTCCCGAAACTGTTAAAATGCTAGGAAGTATACCTCAAAATGATCTGCTTACGAGTCTGATGCGTAGCGAAACAAGCCGTCTATTAGATTATGACAACCGGCAAGTGAAGTTTGATGATTCGGAATTCAAAGATATTCTGACTTTAGTAAAAGAATACGGAACTCCGAAAACGCGTGCGGAATTACAAAAGGAAATGGGTGAAGATTTTACAGGAACCATTCTGGATGATGAGCAGCTGTTCGGTGCAGGTATGATCGTGGCCATGGAGCAGACTTTTGATACTCTGTATAAATTCGGTAATATCGACGCATTGTGTGATGGGAACGTGTGCTTCATTGGATATCCTAACGCTGATGGCTCAGGTGCGTTGGCAGATGATCCAACTTCTATAGCAATTGCGCAATCATGCCCATACAAAGACGAGGCGTGGGAATTTGTCAAGAGCCTTTTGGAAGATGATATACAGATTCAATATGTAAGTGGTTCTTTGAAGTTTCCGGTCAATCGAAAAGCCTTTGATTCTTTGATGGAAATATCCATTGAAGATAACCAGCTTGGCTGGGAACTTGCAGAAACTGATCCGGATATAAAGATGTACATGATGGCGTCTTATACTCATTTAACTCAAGACGATGTGACGAAACTTAAAGCTGTAATTGAAAGTATTCACAACTCCTGTTCATTTGATCCATCCGCCTTAATGATCATCCAGGAAGAAGCACCGGGATACTTTACCGATCAGAGGACGATAGATGATGTGGTTAACATCATTCAGAAGAGAAGTTCTGCCGTTGTGCAGGAACGTGGATAAGATAGATACTTAATCTGGAAATTATTGGATAGAGAGCTCAAACGGATTACACGCGATTTTGTTTTTATAGTTGGAATCTTTTTTATAGTAAAGGGTCATGCTGATTGTATCGACCTTTGTAATCTTGACTTTTTCCAGATCGTTTTTGTAAACATGCGTTGTATAAACTGTTTTTTCTTCTGGGTCGAGCATCGAGTAAACATTGAGATATACCGGAATTCCGTTAACCAGTGAATCTTCGGTGCTGACCGTGATGCTGCATTCCGTATTATTCTCAAAGAGAAATAGAAGCTCTGCATCTCCACTTGAGGAATATTTATAGTCCAGGACTGACATTTTTACTCCATCTTTATCATAGAACGTATACGCGTAAGGAAAATCGTAGGTCTTAGATGAATCATACAAAGATGTATATACGGTCACGTCGGTATAATAGTAGAGCAACGAATCCGTGAATTCTACCTTAAATTTTATATCGATCTTCCCCGGGTTCCAAATCCCGATAGAATTGCCGAGGTTCATATTGAACTCGAGTTCACTCTCTGTAGTCGTACCCATTTCATATTCTCTCTCCCATAGCGGGGTATCTGAGAAACCATCAATAACTAACTTCTCAACTTTGAGTCTAATACCTTGATTACATATGGTATTGTTAACCACATGCATTTTCAGGACACGTGTCGGTCCTTCACCCAGAGAACCACCAAGTATATGAATGGATACTCCGTCCCTGTTCAAGACCTCTGTATCCTCGATCGAGATCTGCTGATTCTTGTATTCC
This sequence comes from Clostridiales bacterium, assembly GCA_017961235.1. GTDB lineage: Bacteria > Bacillota > Clostridia > Saccharofermentanales > Saccharofermentanaceae > Scatonaster. Next base: position 4,728 of record JAGCXQ010000044.1, read on the forward strand.
GGTATCTCATGCGGGGCTATCGTCACGTATTGGATCTCCGTATCCTCAATCGAGATCTCCTGATCTTTGTGTTCCGATACCTCATTCGAACCTGTCGTCCCCGATTGTTCCACGCTGGACAAGTTTTCATTCTTGCCTTCCGTTTTTTTGCAGGCACAAAATGTCATCGGGACCATAAGGAGCAAAACTAATACCATGAGAATTGATGCGAACTTTTTCATATCCGTTTCCTCTTTCCTTTCGTGGATAAGGTAGATCCCTGATCTGACAATCTCTTCATTGGACAGAGATCTCAAACGGATTGCACTTGATTTTGTTTTTATAGTTGGAATCTTTTTTATAGTAAAGGGTCATGCTGATTGTATCGACCTTTGTAATCTTGGCATTTTCCAGATCATTTTTGTAAATATGCGTTGAATAAACTGTTTTTTCTCCTGGGTCGAGCATCGAGTAAACATTGAGATATACCGGAATTCCGTTAACCAGTGAGTCTTCAGAGTGATCCGTACTGATCGTGATGCCGTCTTCCGTAATATTTTCAAAGAGAAACTGAAGCTCTGCATCTCCACTTGAGAAATACTCATAGTTTAGGACCGACATCTTTACGTCGTTTTTATCATAGAACGTAAACGCGTAAGGGAGGTCATAGGTCTTAGATGCATCATACGAGGATGTATATAATGTCACGTCGGGATAATAGCTGATCCCGTTACTCATAAAAAGCACCTTAAACTTAATATCGATCTTTCCCGGGTTCCGAATCCCGATAGAATTGCCGAGATTTGTATTGAACTCGAATTCGCTTTCTGTAGTCGTACCCATTTCATATATTCTCTCCCATAGTGGGGTATCTGAAAAACCGTCAACAACTAACTTCTCAACTTTGAGTTGAATATCTTGATTACCTATGTAATTGTTAACCACACGCATTTTCAGGACACGTGTCGGTCCCTTACCCAGAGAACCACCAAGTATATGAATGGATACTCCCTCCCTGTTCAGGACCTCTGTATCCTTGATCGAGATCTCCTGATACTCGGATTCAGGTATCTCATGCGGACCTATTGTCCCCGATTGGATCTCCGTAACCTCAATCGAGGTCTCCTGATTCTCGGGTTCCGGTATCTCATTCGAACCTGTCGTCTCCAATTGTTCCTCATTTTTGCCTTCTGTCTTTTTGCAGGCACCAAAGGACATTGGAACCATAAGGATCAAAACTAATACAGTGAGAATTGATGCGAACCTTTTCATATCCAGCCTCTTTCCCTTGTTTAGAATAATATAACCCATTTCAAGTATATCATGGCCGTTATGTGCATACTATGTCATTCTTGCATATTTCAGGTGGGCTCTTGCATATTTGGCTCCTGATATGGCGATTTGAAAAAACAACGTGATATACTGAAATAAACAAGCAATCGGGGCTGTTACACTACGGGTAACAGATTAGGATATCCTTTTCAAGCCTATCCTAATATAGTTTGTTTTAGTAAGGGAAATACACTATGCTGAAGGCACATAACTATGGCTTGAGAAGTTTACGGTCAGGCAGTTTCATCTGTCTAATCGTTATGCTTATTTTCGGCGCCTTTTCCATTACAACGACTAGTTTGCTGATCCGCGCGGAGAAGAAGACACAGTTAGAAGATCTTTTGACAAAGACAGGTGACTATGAAGTCTCTGTTTATAATGCAGAACTTGGGTTCGAAGATGCTTTGGCGGCGTCCAAAGAAGTGAATGCTGTCGGACTATATTATGAGCTGGGAACTGTTACCAATGCAAGCGGAGCAGCACCTTTTCGCGCAGTAGCGTTAAGGGACGAATTGTCGGAAGAACTATATCACCTGACCTGTTTCCGCGGCACTCTTCCGGAGAAAGAAAACGAAGTGGCTATGGATATATCTGTTGCAAATGCATTTGGTGTAGCACCGTATCCGGGTGAAAAGATACTGTTGAAAGCATATAACTCTGAAGGTGAATACATCGGCGATAGACAATGTGTACTATCCGGAGTTTATAAGCTTTCCAGTGAAGTCGATATACGCGGGTGGAGCAGAGGACCCGATTATTCGGAGTACACCATGCCGGGCGTGTTCTTTTCTCCTGTGAACATTGATTCGTGGGGATGTACAAGAGGAACGGTTTTCTTCCGGAGTTATTCGGAGGGCCCGAAGAGATTGAATAGTTTAGTGTACGACCTGATAAAGAAGACAGGAAAAACATGCTCGGGAGTGGAATATAATTACACCCGAGTCGGTGCAGTTACTTATGCGATCGGCGTGGATATAGAACAGTTTGACGTTTCAAGAGACGAGATACAGGCAATCGTAGATAAGGGTGATTATTCCAAGGATTTCTATTCAGAACAGATCTTCCCGGTCATCTCGGTGCTGGTCATACTTACGGAAGCAATCACATTATTTATGCTTTCGAAAAACATTATTGCCAATCGGAAAGAGCACTATGCGATCCTTCGAAGTATCGGTATGTCATCAAGAAGGATCATACTGAGTCTTTCGTCGGAGATGCTCGGATTCGGTATTGCCGGAACGTTTATCGGGATCGGACTCGGGTATGCGGCGCATGCACTTCTGATCCGTTTTCTGAATGTCATATTCCATGCTCGCCTGCATGATGGTATTCATGTGGAGAAGATCCTCCGGCAGGTCACATATGACCCGATGGGTATGTCACTTCTGATTTGTGTCTGTTCACTCGTATTGTCGCTGATCATTCCTCTCTATAAGCTGTACAGGATGTACCCGTCCGAGCTGTTATCCACTTCCGACAGCATGTTTGTAGGGAAGAAGAATGGACGCAAGAAGAAATCAGTAGGATCGAAGAGAGGCTGGCTCGGACTTCTCAATAAGCGCATCGACCTTCATGAAGGAAGTACTATGCTTGTCATGATGATCGTACTTGCAGCCATGCTTTTCGGATATGTATTCTTTCGAGCGTATTCTGAAAAGACCACAGCGGAGCCGAGAGGAGATTTATACAGTATGGGACTGGACGGGGAAGGATATGTTGCCAGCATTTCTTCACAGATAAAAGGTCTTGGTAATAATGTATTCAATAGACATGATGCAGGAGTTTCCCCGTCTTCTTTGGAAAAGATCGAAAACGATTCCAATATCGAAAGGATCTGGTCTGTTATTTTTAATGAATCTACCCGAATGGTTTTTTCTGATGAACCGGATGACGAAATGAAGCAGCTTCTCGGGAACCGATCCTTGAACCGTCGGGACTCGGATGATCCGAGTGAACATGAGGAAATGATAGCGGAAGCGACTATCTATGGACATATGGGATATGACCAGCCTGTCTACATGTATGAATTGCCCACGGTCGGACTTACGGAGAAGGAAATGACTGCACTTCATGGCGAAGTCATCGCCGGACGAATCGATCCCGAGAAGATCAGAAGCGGTGAAGAAGTCGTACTGGCAGTACCTGAGGAACTGAAGGATCTGTGTCTTACGAAGCTTCCTGTCGGGTCAGCTCTGGATTTCGATGATATTCTACTGTCGGAAGACGAGGAAATGCTTTCATCGGATGAGCGCTGGCAGGAAAAGTGGATTGTCTATGATAGTTATGTTGAGACGAATAGAGGACAGAGGCATGTCAGCTGGACGTCTTTTGGTTCGAGACATAGTGTTAGGACCAAGGTCGGAGCAATTGTCGTTCTTCACGACGAAAAAGATATTACCGAGTATCTTTCCACAGGAACAGGTTGGGTGCATGATCTCCATTCCCGTGCGACATTGGATCCGAATGATCCGGAACCAACATATGGCATGAGCATCTTGTGTCTGCCGCAATCCTTTATGGCATGGGGACTTCCGGATCGGAACTTCACTTCAGTTAAAGTGACCATGAAAGATGATTACGACACATATGGATTTGATAAGCTCTGGTATACTTCTTTAGCCGGGTCTTCCGATGTGGTGATTCGGTCGACATTTACTTATTCGGATGAGATCGATGCCGGACAGAGTCGTGTGATGACAGTATTCTTCGTGCTGATCAGCGTACTTATCCTGCTCGGAATCGCATCGATCATATCCGGCCTTTATACGAAGACTAGAAGTAATCTGGGAAGGTTCCAGACGCTTCGCCGGATCGGTCTTTCTGTGAATCAGGCAAGTCTTATGATCTATACGCAGAATCTGATTTATCCGCTGATCGCTACAGTGACAGCCATCGTTCCGGTATATGCAGTGCAGCGCTATTTCGATTCCATCCATCATAAGATGCAGACCGGAGAAATTCCTACTGCGATTAGTGGCGGTGAAGCCATGCCGTGGTATTGGAAGGCTCCGATCGGTGCGGATTTCTTCTCGTATAATTTCATTCCGGCGCTGATCTGCTGTTTCCTGATCGGCACACTACTGATCCTGCTCGGCACGTTGCCGCAAATCATCTACCTTAGGAAGATGAAGATGATCGAAACAAGGGAGGAATAAAGATGAGTGTAAAGACGATAGACCTGCATAAGGATTATAAGGTGGGAGATAATATCATTCATGCCGTAAACGGTATTGACCTGGAAGTAAAGGATGGTACTTTTGCTGCCATTATGGGACGCTCCGGATGTGGAAAGACAACACTTCTTCATCTGATAGGAGGCCTGGACCGGGCGTCTTCGGGTAAGGTGATCGTGAATGATAATGATCTGTCTCAGATGAAAGATACTGCTCTTTCCCGATTCCGTTGCTGTGAGATCGGATTTGTGTTCCAGAAGTTCAACCTTATCAATGAGATGACGGTAAAAGAAAATATCATCACGCCGGTCCTGATATCTAAAAGGAAAGTCAACGAGGATTATATTGCTGAATTGACAGAGGTGCTCGGACTATCTGACAGACTTGATCACACCCCGCTTCAGCTGTCGGGAGGACAGCAGCAGAGAGTTGCCATAGCCAGAGCGCTGGCGAATGATCCGGCACTGATCCTCTGTGATGAACCAACAGGCAACCTCGATAAAAAGAATAGCGAAGAGGTAATCGCTCTTCTCGATAAGATCCACGAGAAATATGGGAAGACGATTATCATGGTCACGCATGATCCTGAGATCGGAGCGCATGCCGATATAATCCTTCGAATCGAGGATGGGATGTTGATCTGAAGCGATTAAACATTTTACTCGTACTCGATTGTTTCTGATGACATGCAGGGAACTTTTATAAGTGTTTTTGGTCTCGACAGTTCCCCAATTTGAAACGTGTGATCGTTGAATGAAAAAGAGAGCTCCTGAAGGAACTCTCTCGTTCGTTTATTGATTATTCCACATAGGAGTAAAGTCTTTTCGACGTTGCCTCCAATCACGCAGGAGTGAATCTTTTTCGACAGCGCCTTTGCTTTAGCAAACAGCGCGAAGAAAAAGCATTCACGACTTACTCCCACTCGATCGTGCCTGTCGGCTTCGGTGTCAGATCGTAGAGTACACGGTTGATGCCGGGTACTTCGGTGATGATTCTGTTTACGATCTTTCCGAGGAGCTCATACGGGATCTCTTCGATCGTAGCTGTCATGGCATCTCTGGTGTTGACCGCACGGATAACAACGAAGTTCTCAAAAGCTCTGACATTGTTCTTAACGCCGACGGACTTGTAATCCGGAACGAGTGTGAAGTACTGCCATACTTTTCCTTCGAGACCTGCATTTGCGAACTCTTCACGGAGGATCGCATCGGACTCGCGGACCATCTCGAGACGGTCGCGGGTGATCGCGCCGGTGCAGCGTACGCCGAGGCCCGGACCCGGGAACGGCTGACGGTAAACCATGTTTGCCGGAAGACCGAGAGCCTCGCCGACGACACGTACTTCGTCTTTGTAGAGGAACTTCAGAGGCTCAACGAGACCTTCGAAATGAATATCTTCCGGGAGACCGCCTACGTTATGGTGAGCCTTTACCGGGCCACTCTCGAGGATGTCCGGATAGATGGTGCCCTGTGCAAGGAAATCAACGTCCGGAAGCTTTCTGGCTTCTTCTTCGAATACGCGGATAAACTCTTCGCCGATGATCTTTCTCTTTCTCTCCGGCTCTTCGACGCCCTCGAGTTTAGTAAGGAAGCGCTCGGTTGCATCTACATATACGAGAGTCGCATCCATCTGATTCTGGAAGACCTCGATGACCTGCTCCGGCTCACCTTTACGGAGAAGTCCGTGATTGACGTGCACGTTGATCAGGTTCTTGCCGATGGCCTTGATGAGAAGAGCGGCAACGACAGAAGAGTCAACACCGCCGGACAGCGCCAGCAGCACTTTCTTGTCACCTACCTGTGCTTTTACAGCGGCGATCTGCTCAGCGATAAAAGCATCGGCGAGCTCGCGGGTAGTGATTCTTTCCATTTCCTCGGGACGTTTGTTTTCCATAAGCGGTACTCCTTTGTATCGTAATAAAATTGGATACAACCATCATACTCCAAAATCATCGCCATACGCAACGAAAGAAATCATTCCCGACCGGCCATTGTTCACTAATTGTTTCATTTTATGCCCCATTCGTTTTGAATATGTCACCTGCCTCTCTGTTATAATTTAGTAGGTGGAATTTGCATTCCGGGAGGAAATAGGTACGATGCTGTCATTGAATGAGAATATCAAGGAAATACTTCGGGAGAAGAACCTGACGCAGAAGAAGGTGGCCGAGAAACTGGGCATCTCCGAGTGTTCGATCTCCAGATATCTCAAGGGCACGCGTATCCCGCAGGAGGAAGATGCGAGAAAGATCGCGGACTTCCTCGGTGTCTATCCGAAAGAGTGGTTCCCGTATTCCAATGATGACGGTACAGAGGGAGAGGCGCCGGCACAGGAAGTCCTGAAGCCTTCGCGCCAGAGCTGGGAGCAGCTGCGCACCTGGCCGGAAGCAATAAAGGCACTCTCGACGACACATACGATCTCGGTACAGGACATCTGTCAGATACTGCATGCACCGAGATCCTGGGTAAACCGTTATATCCTTCCGCACATCGATAAGATCTATCTGCCGGACGGAAAACGCGCCGGAAAAGAAGTGAATACCAACTGGAAGGAAGTCGCTGCGATCCAGCTCGGCAAGGACATGCAGGACAGCACATGGTGCAGTAAAGAGGATTTCGATAACCTCATTCTCGGAAGCATCCTGTCCGTTACGAAGCAGACGAAGCTGATCCCGGCGGAGCTCCTGGTCCAGGATAAGAAGGCATTTGCCGCAGAATATGAACAATATACAGAGAGAATTGCGGATCTTGCGAAGAGGATCAACGAGGACCCGCTTACCCCGATGGAAAAATATACGGAACTTGCTGAACTGAAGAAGCAGCAGGCACTATGCTACCGCCGTCAGTTAAGTAACGAGGGAAGACAGATCATGCGAAGCAATCTTCCCGCGGTCACGAATCCTGATGCGACGAAGAGTATCCCGGTCCGTCTGCCGTCGGTCCCGATCGAGAAATGGATCTTCCCGGAAGATATTCGGGATTTCGCCGAGATCGAAGAGAACGGACACAGATATTTCTTTAAAAACGGCTATATCCGTATTGTGCTTTCCTTTATCGATACGAACGGTAACTCTGTAAGGAAGAACTTCTATGTCGCGGATCCCGAGGCGATGTATCATAAACTCGTCGAGGAGTATGTCCTCATTAGTGAGGAAGTCTGGCAGATGTACGCGATCCGCCTGATGTCACGGCGATGAAACAGTACGGAAGAAAGATCCTCAGCATCGGCTGTGTCATACTTTTTCTTCCGGGGATGTTCTCGTCCTGCAAGAAAAGAAATTCCGGAAATACTCAGGATGCCTCTGCGGTTGCAGAACAGCAGATCCGAAATACGCTCGATGATTTTTTCGCTTATATCAAGATCGCAAAGACCGATAAGATCGGATCACGTTCGGATGATCCGGCGCTGGTGGAGGAGTATCTCCAAAAGGTGACGGAAACATCTGGAAGTAAGCCTTTTGAAACTGCGTGCCGACGGATGGATGCTGAAGTGGTGAGTGTCGTGTCTTCCGGTGAAGAAGGAAACGCGAAAGTAAAGATCAGTTATGCAGACCCGCAATCGGTGAAAGAAAGCGCTGCCCTGGAGGGTGGTTTTGCCGATATTGGAAAACTGTCGGAAACCATCAGCACGGTTCCCGCAATATCGAAAGAGTTTACGATGAATATACGCAAGACGGACGGGGCTTGGAAGATCACATCCGGGAGCACCATGGAACTTCTGGAAGTGCTTTTCGGGTATCTGACGGAGACGGATCTGATCGCAGAGGTACCGGAGACATCAAAAGACCCGGTAACCATGAATATGTCCGTATTCGATGCGTACTGGGTAGATACGAAGGGCAAGGAGACGGGCGGATATCACTGCTCGACGGAGTATATCTGCCTTTATGTCTATACCTGGAACACATACTCAAATGCAGATATTAAGTACGAATATCTGAATACTTCCGGCGATATTCTCTATACGAATTCTTTCCTCATGAAGAATAATACCGACTGGATCGCGTGTGCCTGGAAACCGGAAAAAGCACTTCCGGAAGGAGATATTTACTGCCGTCTCTACGAGCCTTCGGGAGAGGAGTTCCATACTTCGAAGGTCACCATCTTTAATGACGCGGAGATGATCCCGTTCCCGATCACCTGGACGGAAGACTCCGGATGGTTCGACAGTACCGGGAACCCGGTGGAGTACTACACAGATGATATTACGTTGTTTGAGTATCGGGGTTCGTCCCTGAAACCGTATCAGGGATTATCACTTAAATACCGGTTCGTGGATGACGAAGGACAGGTGCTCTACGAGGGAAAGATGAACCTTGAGGAGGAGACCGAGACATTCATGTTTTCCATGGAACTTCCGGAGGGATATACGCTATATCCGGAAGAGACCGCTGAAACAACAGAAGAACCAACCGGAAAGACCTCTGCGACCGAGGAGACAACGGTTCCGACTGAGCTTCCGGAGCCGAAGCATATCACCCTGATCGTCGAGACTGAGGCCGGACAGCCGTTCCTCCAGTCAACGATCGAGATCCGGCAGGCGGACGCAACGAATATACCGGGTGAAACAACTCCAGGTGAAACAACTCCAGGAACTTCGGGTGAAACTTAAGCGGAGATTACGATCACATTCCAGGACAGAGGCTTGATGTGTGTCTTGAGGACGCCTTCTTCGAGGGTGGCCTCTGAGACTTCCTTTGGCGCGAAGAGCGTGTCATTCTCCGGTTCGGTGATAATGGAAATGTCCTCCGAAGAGATCTCAAGATGGCGGACAGTGCTTTTGCCGTCGAAGATGGAAAAGCCCTTCAGATCGAGGTCCAGCGGGTAGGTATCCCGCTCGTTTCTGTTGACCACGAAGATCGAAAGACGCGATGCGTCCTTATCCCATGCACAGGCACAATCGACATAGTTTACGCCGTCTTTGCCGGTGTATTGGGATGTGTCGTCGATCGCATACCCCGGCATGTCGAAGGTCTCGGAGTCCACGTGGACCTGCATGGAGGTGCCCTTCGCGTAGGTAAGAAGCTGCAGGAGGGCATAGTGGGAAGCCGTGCGCCATACGGTGTCGTGGTTGCTCGCGGCGAGGGCCATCAGGCCGCCGGTCATGCATCCGATCCTCACGCGGTCGGCGTGGCGCAGGAACGCCAGCTGGATGGATACCATGGAGAGCATGTGCTCCATGTCGCCGCCGGGAAAGCGTCTGTCGGGCATATTGTCCGGATCGTACAGAGTGTATTTTCTTTCCGGATCAAAGCGGTAGTGGGTGCGCGCCATGTTGTAGCGGCCCCAGCCCGGGTGAAGCTCGGCAAGCGGGCGGATCATGCCGCCGTATTCGTCAAAGGAGATCATCATCTTTTTCGGGGAACGGTGCTTCGAGGCAACGAAATCACACATGGCGATCTCGGTGTTGATGAAGTCCTCGTAGTACTCGGCGCCGCCGAGAAGGCTCAGCAGATCGCCGGGAGCTGCTGCGTGGTAGTGGTGGATGGAGAGATAATCGACAACATCGTAGCACTGGTCCAGGACTTTCTCATCCCACTCCGGGAAGTGTTCCATGAAGGGCGCGGAGGAGCCGCAGACCGCTGTCTTAATGGTCGGGTCGATCCACTTCATGGCTTTACTGGTTTCCTGACAGAGGATGCCGTATCCTCTCGGATCCTTCTCCCAGGAGCCGAGCTGCCAGTGGCCATCCATCTCGTTTCCGAGATACCAGGTGTCAACGCCGTACGGTTTTTCGTGGCCGTATTTGCGGCGCAGATCAGACCAGTAGGTGCCGCCTTCGTGATTCGTGTATTCGACGATATCCATGGCATCCTGCATCGTGCCGGTGCCGAGGTTTACGGTGTAGAGAGGCGCGACGCCGGTTTTCTCCGCCCACTGAAGGTATTCGTCGTGACCGACTTCATTAGTGATGTACTGGTACCATGCCGGATCGAGGTGGACCTTTCGCTGGTCCTTCGGACCGATGGAGTCTTTCCACTGCCAGGCCGAGACGAAGTTGCCGCCCGGAAGACGTACTGCCGGAAGACCGGTCTTTTTCAGTGCTTCGATAAAGTCAGTACGGAAGCCCTGCTCATCGGCGGTCTTATGCTTCGGGTTATACATGGTGCCGTTGACCATGGTTCCGATCGGTTCAAGAAAAGCACTGAACAGTCTCGGGGAGATCTCTCCGATAGGGAAATCCGGATGAATGGTGATTCTTGCACGTCGTGTCATATGGGGCCTCCTTTAGATAATCTTTCTTTCGGCTCACCGCTTCGTAGCGGGGACAGGTGCTTTTCGCGAAGAATAATGCTTATATGTCAGTTGTTGCCGGTCGATATCTTCTTGATCCACCTTCGGCTTCTGAGGCGCCAGACGCACCAGATGGTCTTGGCGATCTGGTCGGATTTCAGGAAGAAGTAGATCCAGAAGGCCGGCAGGTGGAAGATGAATCCGGCCAGCATGCCCAGCGGGAGCGCCATCGCCCAGAGGAAGATATTGTCGGCAAACATGAGTACTTTTGTATCGCCGCCTCCGCGGAGGACGCCCTTGGTCATGATACTGTTCGTGGCCTGGAAGATGATGATCAGGCTAATCGCATTCAGGAGCTGATAGGCGATCGAGACAGCTTCCGGCGTCGTTTCTTTGCCGTAGGAGAGGATGACGGGTGTCTTCGTAAAGAAGATGAAGAGCGCCGACAGGAATCCCAGTGCGAAGCCCATGCCGAGGAAGAGCCATCCCTGCTCCTCGGCCTGTTCTTTCCGGCCTTTGCCGAGCGACTGCCCGGTGATGATCGCGCCGGCCTGGCAGACGCCCTGGATAAGGACGGTGCTGAGCTGCTGGGTGACGGTCGTGATGGAATTGGCCGCGACAAAGTCACCGCCGAGGTGGCCGATGACCATGGTGACGGCATTGCTGCCGAAGGCGAGGATCGCGTCACTGATGAGCACGGGGATGCATACGCGGAGATATTCCTTGAGAAGCGTCTTCGTTTTCATGAAGAAGTGGTGGATCTTAAATCCGATCTTCTTATCGATGACAAGGAGATAGAACAGGTCGGCGAATGCCTCGAAAAGACGGGCGAGGAAGGTCGCAAGCGCCGCACCTGCGATACCCATTTTCGGTGCGCCGAAATGACCGAAGATCAGCATATAGTTGCCGGCGAGGTTTACAACGAGCGCGCCGAGCGAGACATACAAAGGGAAGCGGGACTGGCCGACGCTTCGAAGAACGATGGCGATGACCAGCGAGAGCCCGAGAAAGAAGAATGTCAGCGTGGACCAGCGCAGGTATGTCGCGCCGAGTCCGATGAGCTCTTCCTTATCGGTGTAGGAAGTCATGATCAGTTTCGGCATGGCGATGGCGCCGATGGCGAAGATCGTGGCGAAGAAAAGCATCAGCCGCAGCATCAGGCAGACGGTCTGCTTCAGCGAGATGTCTGCTTTTTCCACATTATCATTTGCCTTCTTCATGCCGTAGTAACGGGAGACCAGGACCGATGCGCCCATGCCGAGGCCCATACAGAAGATCTGGAAGATCATGACGTAAGCATTGGCCAGCGAGGCGGCCGAGAACGTATCCTGCGAGTAGTGGCTGAGCATGATGTTGTCGAGCATACCGACGAACACCGTGACCAGCGTCTGCAGCGCGATCGGGAATCCTAAGACGAAGACTTTTTTATAAAAATGCGGATCTTTCTTAAACAGTTTCATAGGCTGTTAGTAGCGGCTCCTTTTTGACATCCTATTTTGACATCTGATAGTGATATTCGTTTTTGATATTCAATGATGATATCCGGTTTTGACATCCGATTCTGACATCCAATAAGGTAGTGTAGCAGAGCCATGGCGAAAATAAAACGGACAAAGATGAGGAAGATACAGGTGCTTTTGCAGAAGAAGCGGGGGAGAGGCGGCGGAAGAGGAGAAGAAATGGATGAAGGATGAGGCGAAAAGGTATACCCCCGGGGGGTATTTTGAAAAAACTGTATGATTTTTTTCGGATTTTTTCATTTTCGACATACATTTTTACGCGAAAAGTATGACTTTTTTGGCGGTATTCGAAAAAAGTCATATCTGCCTTCAAAACCGGGAGCAGTTTTTCTCTGTAAAAGTGCTTTTCGAGGCGAAAAGAGGGAAAAATTGCCACATATACCCCCCACCCTGTATGTCGAAAATTGAATTTCCGCGAAAAAGTCATACATTGGTTTTCCATGAGTGGTTTTCCTTCCGAAAAGATGAGATGGCAGGAAAGCGGAAAAGAAAACTCCGCTGCCCGGGTGTGGGGAGCGGAGTCGGAATGTTTTGTTTGGCGGTGCGGCCGAACCAGCGAGTGTGGCAGGTCTGGACGGCTCGGCCGATGCGGTGACTATTACAGCCCGAAAAGCACTTTTACCGCGTCCTTATCGACCTTGGAGCCGATGACGCAGAGTTTGCCGGTGACGTCCGCGGCGCCCGTTCTTACGTCAGCCTCGCCCGGAACGTAGTCGAAGTGGATCCATTTGCCGTCTTCGCCGGCGACGATGCCCTTGGCGCGGAGGATCATGCCGAAGTCGCCGCTGTCGAGCTCTTCGAGGGCAGCCTTGATCGCAGCCTCGGAGAAGGACTTCGAGGTCTCGAAGCCGATGCTGTCGAAGACTTCGTCTGCGTGGTGGTGGCCTTCGTGATCGTGGTCATGGTCGTGGCAACCGCAGGTGCAGTCCAGGCCATGATCATGGTGATGTTCGTGCTCATGATCGTGGTCGTCATGGTGATGGTCATGCTCGTCGTGATCATGGTGATGATGTTCATGTTCGTGTTCATGATCATGTTCATCGTGATCGTGATGATGTTCATGTTCGTCATGATCATGCTCGTCGTGGTCGTGGTCATGATGATGGTGGTGATGGTGCTCGTTGGCCTCGGCTTCGAGGAGGGCGGCGGCCATGTCATCTGCAGTGAGCGGGTTCTCGATGGCTTCTCTGATCTGTGTGCCGGAGAGCTGCTCCCACGGTGTGGTGATGATCTGGGAGTGATCGTTGATCTCGCGGATCAGCTCGATCGCGGTGTCGAGCTTGCCCTGAGCGATGTTGCCGGTACGGGACAGGATGATAGTGCCGGCATACTTGATCTGATTCTCGTAGAACTCCTTGAAGTTCTTGAGGTAGATCTTGCACTTGCTGGCGTCGATGACGGTTACTGTACCGCAGACCTCGGTGCCCTCGACCTTCTCGACAGCAGCCACTACGTCAGAAAGCTTGCCGACGCCGGAGGGCTCGATGAGGATACGGTCCGGAGAGAACTTGTCGATGACTTCCTTCAGCGCGGTGCCGAAGTCGCCGACGAGAGAGCAGCAGATGCAGCCGGAGTTCATCTCGGTGATCTCGATTCCGGCTTCCTTCAGGAAGCTGCCGTCGATGCCGATCTGTCCGAATTCATTCTCGATGAGGACGAGCTTCTGTCCGTTGTAGCCATCGGAGATGAGCTTCTTGATGAGAGTGGTTTTTCCGGCTCCTAAGAAACCGGAGAAAATATCTACTTTTGTTGCCATATGAGTTACCTTCTTTCTCTTTTTGCGGGAGACCCTCTATAGTGGGGATCCACCGCGATTGTTCATCTTAACTGAAATAGATCACGTCGTTATCCGGGGCATCCGTGATGTGGAAGTTCTCCACTTGAAGACACGGAATTGCGACCGGTGTGCCCTGGGAGTCGTCACGGAAGAAACCGATCCTGCCGGTGACCTTCAGCCACTGGTTCTCAGGGAAGCCGCCTCTGACCTTATGAAGGCAGAGAAGCGAGATCATGCCGATGTCATTGGCGCAGCAGGTGTAAGCCTTTCTCTGAAGGACGAAGGCTTCCTTTCTGTGCTCGCGCATGAGGACCGCCTGACCGGTGACAGTGATACGTTTTCCGTTATATCTCTTGACGTTGTCGAGAGCATCGGTGTAGAAGAGACCGAAGTCATCGGGCTCGATGACGCACGGATCTTCGTCGAGATTGTAGGGGAGGAATTCCCCGATATCGATCATGTTTCCGTCCATGCCGAAGAAGGACAGATTCATGGCGGGGTTCAGTGATTTTACCGAACCACGGAGCTTAGGTATGTTATTTACTTCCGGATCGACGCGGTTGAAGATAACGTTGTCGCAGAAGCGGTAGTAGTCCGCGAAGATGGTCTGCATATTTCTGTAGTAGTCGTTGTAGGTGGAGGCATCCACGATCGTGATCGCGGCGGCCAGCGCCCAGCGCTCAGGAACATCGACCTCGTCGAAGAACTTCGCCGGGGAGACGGAGCCGTTCCACTCGATGAGAACGACATCCGGGTGATACTGGGCGTCGAGATTATAGGTAAATGCACGTGTGACCTCGTCGGTCTCTGCGCTTATGATCTTCAGGGATTTGCAGGGAGCGCCCTCTTCCGGAGGAAGCTCGACCTCACCTTCTTCTGTCAGAAGGACCAGGACCTTTTTATCTGAGAAACTTCCATCCGCGAGCCACGAATGAATGAACGAAGTTTTTCCGCTGTCGAGAAAACCTGTGAAAAAATAAACGAGACAGTCTTCCATGTTGTCGAATCGGATCCTTTCCTTATTTGTTTACAAATCCGTTTCCCGCTGAAAATAGCGGAGATTCGGACGATTGTCTTACCACATAGTATTTTCTTATTTCACAGAAAGTTTTTCAAGCGTTAAAATTCATAAATTGCGTTGTCTTTTTATATAAGAGTATAATGATTTAGAACAAGATTACAGCGTTTTTTGATAAACGAGCGGGAAGGAGGGACGTTTCGTTGGTCGATATCTTATCTACTCAAGTAGCACTGCTGCTGTTTGAATCGATCTTCTGCTTCCTTTCCGCGATTCTCTGTGCCATGAAGAGCAGCCGCGACAAAAAGGCAAAAATCGTCGTCACTATCCTTTCTATCATGGCGGGCGTCCTGCTCCTTTCTGAGTTCTTCTTCTACGTATGTCAGGGCAGATCCGGGCAGGCGGCTTCCTTCGGGCTGCACCTGTCGAACCTGATCCTCTTCATTCTCTGCGATCTGTTCCTCATAGGGATCCTGACGGATTTCAGGGTAGTGCTTTTCGGCGGGTTTAGTATTAAGAAAGGCCAGCCGTGCCGCAAAAGAAGCATATTCATCATCCTGCTTTCGATCTCGGGAATGATTATGGTCATTATCTCCCAGTTTACGGGACTTTACTACACGATCGATGAGACGAATACATACCACAGAGGCGATCTTTTCCCGCTGTCTGTAGCGATCCCGATCTTCGGCATGATGCTTCTCCTGTCGATCCTTCTTCAGTACAGGAAGAACACGACCCGTGGCCGTTTCCTCGTGCTGCTCTCGTTTATCGTCCTGCCGGTGGCGGGCTTTGTGGTCCAGTATTTCCTCTATGGGTTCGCTTACATGGACATCGGCATCGCGCTGGCGGTCAATATCATCTTCATCGAGAACATCGTGTATCAGAACCGGCAGATCAGAATCGCCGAGCGCACGGATATCCGTACCGGCCTTGCCAATGAGCACAGCTGCATCGAGTGGATCCGTGCCCGTAAGGCGAAGAAGGAGATCCTGGATTATGCGGCGATCTACTTCGATATCTCACGTTTTTCTTCCATCAACCGGAAGTACGGCGCGAACACAGGCAACCGCGTGCTCGCGATCTTTGCCGAGTCTTTCGCAAAAGAACTCGCCCCGGACGAGTTTCTCGGCCACCAGCGAGGCGACCAGTTTATCGCTATCGTGCATAAGAAAAATGTCGATTCTCTCCTGAGTAAGCTTACGGATCTCCGCGTGGAGTTCACGGACGATACGGGAAAAGAATGCGACGTCCATCTGTCCGTGAAGGCGGGTGTCTATGAGATCGAGAACGCCGAAGTCAGCAGTGAAGATGTTATCAACTACGCGGCAACGGCGCTGGATCACGCATCGCATACGGCATCGGATCACTCGGTGGTCTATATGACCAAGGAACTGATGGATACGATCGAGGAGAAGATCCGTTTCGAGAAGAAGATCCGAAAAGCACTGGAAAAGGGCGAATTCCATCCTTACTACCAGCCGAAGGTCAACAGCCGCACCGGGAAGCTCTGCGGGGCCGAGGCGCTGGCGCGCTGGATGCATAAGGGGGAACTGATCCGTCCGGGTGAATTTATCCATGTCATGGAGAGAAATGAGTCGATCTGCGATCTGGATATGTATATGCTCCGGACCATCTGCCGTGATATCTCCAAGTGGATGGAAGAAGGTCTGGATGTCCCGCCGATCTCGATCAATTTCTCCAGAAGAAATCTGGCAGATCCGGATCTCGCGGAGAAGATCGATAAGGTAGTTACGGAGAGCGGGATCCCGAAGAAACTGATCGAGATCGAGATCACAGAGACAGTGGATGAATTCCCGCTCAGCGTCATGAAAACTTTTGTGGATGAGCTGCATAAACGCGGCTACAGCTCCTCGATCGATGATTTCGGATCGGCCAATTCCTCTATGGCAGTCCTTCGTGAGATCTCCTTCGATACCGTCAAGATCGACAAGGGATTCATCGACCACGATCAGGATAAGGATCTGACGATCCTCGATCACATCATTAAGCTGGCGCTGTCGATCGGCCTTAAGATCGTCGCCGAGGGCGTCGAGCAGGAGACCCAGGTCAAGAAGCTCCAGTCCTTCGGTGCAGAGGTCATCCAGGGTTACTACTATGACCGTCCGATGCCGGAAGAGAAGATGCGCGAACGCCTCCAGGATCCGCAGTATAAGAAGTAACCGGAAAGAGCCGGGAGACGAGTGCTTTTCGCATCGAAAAGCACTTCCAGCCACATGTCCGCGTCGGATGACCGGACATATTTTTTATGGTAAAATGTGCGTGGTATTTTTTACAAATTTTTAAGGGAGCCGGATCTGAGAAACGATGAATAAACGACTGAAAAATAGTGCTATTTTTACTACGATGCTGAGCCTGCTGCTCACTTCCTGCAGCGCTCCGAAAAAGCATGTCGAGACGACACCTTCGGATCTTCCGAGACCGACGGAGACATCGGTCGAGACAGAGCCGACAGAGACAGAAGAGACGCTCCCGTCATACCACTGCATCAACCCGAAGTTTGAGGACCTGACGGCAGAGGAGATCTGCGCGCTTCTTACAGTGGAAGAGAAGGCGGACCAGATGGTGCAGGGCGCGAACTATAATATGCCGCTGGACGAGATGCAGAAAAACTGCTACGGATCAGTGCTCTCGCATTATCCGGAGTGGCCGGCGCTTCCGCAGGATGAGTGGGCGGAAGTGGTATCACGCTACCAGGATGCAGCACTTCTTTCCGGAACACGTATTCCGATGATCTATGCCAACGACTGTACCCACGGCGTACTCGAAGCCCGGGGATCAGTGATTTTCCCGCAGAATATCAATGTCGGTGCGGCGGATGACGAATCGCTGACATTTGAGATGGGTGTACTGACCGGATCAGACATGCAACACTGCGGATTCCTCTGGTCGTTCTCGCCGTGCGTGGCCTCGGCACAGGATCCGAGATGGGGCCGCACATATGAGTCTTATTCCGATGATGAAGAACTCGTCGGGAAGCACTCGCTCGCATATACGAAGGGTCTGATGTCACAGAACGTACTGCCGTGCCCGAAGCACTTCTTCGGTGACGGATACGCGGTTTACGGAACCGGTGAAGGTGACTATCTGATCGATAGAGGCGATGCCAAGATGACCGATGAGCAGATCCAGAAGTGCCTGAAAGTGTATAAGGATCTGATCGATGCCGGTGTACCGACGATCATGCTGTCGCACTCTTCGCTCAATGGCGTGAAGATGCATGAGAACAAGGAGTTTATCGACAAACTCCGTAACGAGCTCGGTTTTAAGGGCGTGATCATCTCCGACTGGGAGTCGCTGCACCACTGCTCCGGCGCAGATGACAAGGCAAACGTCATCCTCTGCGTTAACTCCGGTGTGGATATGCTGATGGAGGGCGACAGCTACGCTGCAACAAGAGATTACATCATCGAAGCGGTCAACGAGGGATCGATCCCGATGGAGCGCATCGATGAAGCGGTCACGCGCATCATACAGATGAAGATGGACTGCGGTCTTTTCGAAGATCCTTTCCAGGAGAACCGTGTACCTTCCTATGACTGGAACAGTGAGCATGCACACTCTGTTGCCAGAAAACTGGCGGCCGAGTCGATGGTTCCGCTGGTGCTTCCGGAAGAAGGCCCGATCACTCTGCAGCCCGGCATGAAGGTCTTCGTTATGGGACCTGCGGCGGATGATACCGGCGTTCTCTGTGGAGGCTGGACATACCTGTGGCAGGGCGGCCTCGATGAAGAGGCGGATACCGGACGCTGGTGCGCCGAGGGTCCCTCGATCCTGGAGGCACTGAAGGCTTCCGCTTCCGAGATCGGATTTGAGATCGTAACCGATCCGGCAGAGATGGAGAACTGCGACGTGATCCTCCTCTGCCTGGGCGAAAAGCCCTATGCGGAGATGGAAGGAGATACAGAGGATCTGTCGATCACCGGCTCCCTGGCACTTCCAGGAAATAAGGCCGCGATCGAAAAGATCGCTGAATATAAGAAGAGTAATGAAGGCAAGAAGAAGAGCCAGCAGACCGAGCTGAAGCCGGTCATCACGCTGATCGTTGCCGGAAGAAATGTCCTGATCTCCGATTATGTTTCGGACTGGGATGAGGTCGTGATGTGCTATCTGCCGGGTTCCGAGGGCGGTAACGCCGTATCCGACATCCTTACCGGCAAGGCCGAGTTCTTCGGCCGTCTCCCGATGCCGTACTATGCTTCTGTTGAACAGATCGGTGCGGAGAGCGGCGAGGTATGGCTGCCGAGAGGATTCTCCGCGGCGGAGAAGAAGATCGATCCTGAAAATCCGGAGGGAACGGAGCCGTCAGAGACCACAGAATCGTAACCCGGGCAAGTGATTTTGCCAAGAATCACTGTTTAATCCTAATGATTTTATGTCCCGATAGGATCTCCTGCTTGAAAAGCACTATTTGATCCTACCTTTCTTTTGCCCCGATAGGATCTCCTGCCTGAAAAGCACTATTTGATCCTACCTTTCTTGTGCCCCGATAGGATCTCCTGCTTGAAAAGCACTATTTGATCCTACCTTTCTTGTACCCATGTAGGATGATATGTTTGTTTTTACTGAAATGATCCTATGTCCCTTCCAGAAAAATAGGATCAAACCGCTCAAATAAGCGATTTGATCCTATATAGTTCATTTTTTGATAGGACTAAATGCCACAAAAACACTATTTGATCCTATTTTGCCATTTTGCGCCCCGGATCAGGAACTTCAGATCCCGAATCAAGAGCCACAGCCCCGGATCAGGCCCCGGATAAGCCCCCGGATCAGGAACTTCAGATTCTGAATCAAGAGCCACAGCCTCGGATCAGCCCCCGGATCAGCCTCCCGGACGAGAAGCGCACTCTCAAACAATCAGGAATCCTTACCGTCTCTGATGACGTTTCTCTTGATCTTGCCGGAGATGGTCTTCGGCAGCTCGGTGACGAACTCGACGACACGCGGGTACTTATACGGCGCGGTGTTGGTCTTGACGTATTCCTGGATCTCTTTCTTCAGCTCCTCGGTCGGCTCGGCGCGGCCAGGAACGAGTACGATCGTAGCCTTTACGACGATGCCGCGGACGCCCTGCGGGTCAGGGGTACCGGTGACGGCGCACTCGAGTACGTACGGCAGCTCCATGATGACGCTCTCGATCTCGAAAGGTCCGATACGGTAGCCGGAAGATTTAATAACATCATCGACACGACCGACGTACCAGATGTAGCCATCCTCATCTTTCCACGCGGTGTCACCGGTGTGGAAGTAGCCGTCATGCCAGGATTCGCGGGTCTTTTCCTCATTCTGGTAATAACCGAGGTAGAGGCCGCACGGAACGACTTCTTTGGTATTGATGCAGATCTCGCCGGTGGTGCCAGGCGGGCAGTCATTGCCTTCGTCGTCGAGGATATGGACATCATACGGAGTGACGGCCTTACCCATGGAGCCGAGGCGGATCGCGGAACCGACGAGGTTACCGATTACGAGGGAAGTCTCGGTCTGGCCGAAGCCCTCCATCAGGCGGATACCTGTCGCGCGCATGAACTGGTTGAATACCTCAGGGTTCAGAGCCTCACCGGCAACAGTCGCATACTTCAGGGAAGTCAGATCGTAGTTCGACAGATCTTCCTTAACGAGGAAGCGGTACATGGTCGGCGGTGCGCAGAATGTCGTTACATGGTACTTGGCGAACATCGGCAGGATCTCATTAGCATGGAATCTGTCGAAGTCGAAGGTGAACGTCGGTGCTTCGCAGAGCCACTGGCCGTAGAGCTTACCCCAGAGGGACTTACCCCAGCCGGTATCGGAGATCGTGAAGTGCAGGCCGTTCGGATCGACATTGTGCCAGTACTTCGCTGTAGCAAAGTGTCCCAGAGAATACTTGTGGGAGTGTGCCGCGATCTTCGGATAGCCGGTCGTACCGGAAGTGAAGAACATGACCATCGTATCGTTGCCCTGTGTCGCATTTGCCGGACGGGCGAACTCGCCACTGAATGCAGGCATCTCATAGTTGAAGTTATGCCACTTGGAGCTCATGCCTTCCATCGGAAGGAATCCGTTTCCGCCCTGCTCGAAAAGCACTGCTTCGCTCTTCAGTCCTGCTTCATCGACAGTAGCCTTTCCTTCGAGGACTTTGAGCAGGTTCACACCAGCTTCGTCATCCGCGCCGTTGGCCATGATGAACGTGATATCCAGACCGGCGTGCTCAGCGGCTTTCTGTGCTTCGAGAGCGGTGTCGCCGTTACCGGTGATAACGATCGCAGAGACGCCTGCGGACTTGAAGCGGTAGTCGAAGTCGTGCTCCTTAAGAAGGTTCGTGGCCGGGATCGCGATCGCACCGATCTTATGGAGTGCGAGGATCGAGAACCAGAACTGGTAGTGGCGCTTGAGGACCAGCATGACGCGGTCGCCGTGCTTGATGCCGAGGCTCTCGAAGTAATTTGCGGTCATCGCGGTGTATTTCTTCATCTCTTCGAAAGTGAAGCGATGATCGGTCTTTCCGTCTTTTGCGACCCACATCATGGATGTCTTGTTCGGGTCTTTGTCTGCCATCGCATCCACGAGATCGAAAGCGAAGTTGAATTTATCAGCTTCCGGTGTGTAGGAGATCGATGTCAGCTTGTTATTTGAATCGAGTGTATCGGTGACATACTTTCTGTAGAGCGGATCCTTAACGGCAGCCAGATCGAAGTTGGTCTTGTTATCTTCTACATAAGAAGTCTGGACGGTCTTCTCGTAAGTGTCGCCCTTGGTCCACTTCTCCGGATTGAGAACGATTGCGTAGAAGGTGCAGTCCTCGCCGCCGAGTGCGTACTCGTTATGCGGTGTTCTACTGTCGAAGAAGATGGAGTCACCGGGATACAGGATCTCGGAGTGGTCACGGAGCATGACCTTGAGGCAGCCCTTGGTGACGATGTTCAGCTCCTGACCGGAGTGAGTGACAAGCTTATACGGCGGGTTCAGGACTTCCTCGGAATAAGGGATCGTGACCTCGAAAGGTTCACACAGCTTATTTCTGAAGAGGTGCCCCAGACGCATGTACTTATATCCTGCGCGGCGGGTGATCGGCAGACCCTCGCCCTTTCTTGTAACGGCATATTCGCGAAGTGCCGGTGTTGTACCTTCCATCAGCTCGGAGATCTCGACTCCGCAGAGGTTCGCGACTTTATATACGAAAGTGAAGCTGAAGTCTTCCTGACCTTCTTCGTACTTCACGTACTCTTCTTCGGTGACCTCGACCTTCTCGGCCATGTCCTTCGTAGAGAGTCCCATATCCAGACGCAGTGCTTTGATTCGGCTGGCTACCTCAGAGATCTTCTGCTCGAGAAGACCACCCTGGTCGCTGTTTCTCAGTAAAGTTTCATTCTTTTCTAGTTCGCTCATTTTTCAATTCCTCCATAAGCTCCCTATCAGCTGCGTCTTTCCTTCGCTTTTTGAGGCAATAAAAAACGCCCCAACGTCCACTCTTCGGACATTGAGACGGCTATTTACCGCGGTACCACTCAATTTGCGAAATACTTTTCGCCACTTAATAGGTTCTATCAAACCCTTTGCCTTAACGCGGCTCTTACGTGTACAGTCTACTCAAGTTCGGTCCTTATTACTTCGCGAAAAGCACTTTCGGACTTACTTATTCGGTGTACCGGCTCGGAAGCGATAGTCATCTGGATCATCCCGGATACCGGCTTTCAGCAGTGCGCCGGCTCTCTGTGAGGCGAAATGGTCACGACCTTCTTCGTCATAGCTTTTACATGAGGTGATAATAATCCTCGGAAAATCCTTTGTCAACACTTTTTTTCACAATAGTTCGGTTTTGTGGGGTTTAATGGATATATTCTATAGTGTATAATCTAATCTAGGGTAAAATGTTGTTTACAATTTGGGATATAGAATAACATGTTTGGAGGAAAGATGAGAGGTTCAAAAAGACTGATCCGGTCCATAGCGATCCTTGTGCTGGTTGCTCTGACAGCAGCTATTTGCGGCTGCAATGGCAAACTGCCTTTCATGAAAGGTGAAGAGAAGACCACAGAAGAATATCAGGCGGAGGCACAGGAACTGAGTTACTACTTGATCCGCAGGATCTTTATTGCCGACTATGATTCAGTAAGAAAATATGTAAAGAGTGATGAGCGTGACAAGGTCGAGCCGATCATAACGCAGATGGACACGCGCCTTTATAAAGAAGCGGAAGTTCAGCTCGCGACGGTCTATACGGATCCGGAGACATATGAGACGCAGATCGAATACCGTATCACACTGCATTTTGATACGACTACGAATTCCTATGCATGCCAGATGACGATGGTGCGCTCCGGTTCCAGCTGGCGCCTGAGCAATGCGATGCCGTTCTGTTTGGACATGGGCAGGATCAATGACAAATTCGTTAATGGAAAACTCGAGGATGAAAAGAACGCGTTATAACATTTCAGTAAACGGAAGCGGAGATTCTTTCCGCATCGATACAAAGAATACCAGTTATATGCTCGGAGTTAAGGATGGCCTATTTTTAGGCCATTTCTATTATGGCCCGCGCATCAGTGACGAAGATATTTCCTACCGGAATGCTTTTGCACCGGAGGGAGGAATCAGCAGGACGGACCGGGAGATGGTCATCTTTATGGACGGCTTCCGATTCGAGTATCCGGGCTGGGGCGCGGGGGATTCGCGTGAGGGCGCACTAAAGGTACTCTTCCCGGACGGAACCACGCGCGTCTGTCCTATGTTCCAGGGTTTTGAGATCTCTTCTTCAAAAGCACCTGTCCCGGGGCTTCCTTCTACCTACGCGGCCGAGGGCGAAGCGGATACGCTCCGGATCGACCTTAAGGATCCGGACACAAAGGTAGAAGTATCCCTCTTTTACAGTTCTTTTTACGAGGAAGACGTCATCGCAAGACGCGTCGAAATAAGAAACGGCGGGGAAGGGAAGATGGTGCTTCAGCGAGCGCTCTCCGCGGCGATGGACATGCCCGGACGGGACATGCAGGGAAGGCCTTTTGAGCTGATGACTTTCCACGGCACATGGGCAAGAGAGTTCACGCGCCAGATCGATCCGATCCTTTTCGGAAGGATCGGCGTCTCTTCGATCTGCGGCAAGACCAGTAACCGCGCACAGAGTTTCCTCGGGATCGTATCTCCGGGGATCACGCAGGAAGAGGGCGAGGTCTATGGTCTGCAGTTCCTCTATTCCGGCAATTTCAGCTCGATGGTCGAGAAGGCTCCGAATGAGGATATCCGCGTCTCGATGGGCATCCATCCGGAGGAGTTTTCCTGGGAACTGAAGCCGGGAGAGACCTTCTATACGCCGGAAGTAGTAATGACCTATTCCGATCATGGCCTCGGCAGGATGAGCCGGAGCTTCCATGATCTTTTCAGGAACCACCTGATCCGCGGGAAATATAAGGATCAGAAGCGTCCGATCCTGATCAACAACTGGGAGGCGACCTATTTCGATTTCGATATGGAGAAGCTCCTGGAGATCGCAAGACAGGCGAAGGTTTGCGGTGTCGAGATGCTGGTCGTCGATGACGGCTGGTTCGGCAGGAGAAATGACGATAATACCAGTCTCGGCGACTGGACGGTAAATGAGGAGAAACTGCCGGGCGGACTTTCCGCACTTAGCGTGAAGCTGAAAGAGATCGGCATGAAGCTCGGCGTCTGGTTCGAGCCGGAGATGGTGTCTCCGGATTCGGATCTTTTCCGCGCACATCCGGACTGGGCGATCACGATCCCGGGGATCGAGCCGTCCAGAAGCAGAAACCAGCTCGTGCTGGATGTCTCCAGAGAAGAGGTCAGAGACTACCTGTTTAAGGTGATCTCCGATGTCATCCGGGAGGCAGATGTTGCCTATGTGAAGTGGGATATGAACCGTCACCTCAGTGACCTTTATAGCGCAGGCCTTCCGGCGGAACGGCAGGGAGAACTGCTGCACCGCTTCGTGCTGGGCGTCTATGATCTTCAGGAACGCCTTCTTACGGCTTTCCCGGATCTGCTTCTGGAGAACTGCAGCAGCGGCGGCTCAAGATTTGACCCCGGTATGCTCTACTATAGCCCGCAGATCTGGACTTCCGACGATACGGATGCCTATGAGCGTATCCGCATCCAGGAGGGCGCGGCGACACTGTATCCGCTTTCCTGTCTCGGCGCACATGTATCGATCTGCCCGAACCACGTGACGGGAAGGACTGTTCCTTTTTCGAGCAGAGGCCATGTCGCACTGGCCGGAACCTTCGGATATGAGCTGGATATCACGAAGCTTTCCAAAGAAGAACATGAAGAGATGAAACAGCAGACAGTGCTTTTCCATCGGTATAATGACCTCATCCGAAATGGTGACTATTACCGGATCGCGTCTTTCCGCGATACCGGATTCTATGACTGCTACGGCGTGGTATCGAAGGATAAGTCGGAGATGCTCCTGACCTTTATCCATGTGATGAACCAGCCGTGCGCGCCGACCCGCTTTATCCATCTGAAAGGGCTGGATGAGAAGAAGCGGTACCGTGTTACCTGGGCGGAAGATCCGGAGGGAGAGCCGGAGGTGGTCGCGGAAGCATATGGCGGCACACTGATGAACGCCGGGCTTATCCTCCCCTGCGTGTACGGCGATTTCCGCTCGGTCCTCTACCACATTCAGGAGATCTGAAAGGGGCTGCGGGATGGTGAACTGTAAGATCCTTCATCTCCTATCCGGTGCCAGGGGGGCATCCGGGCTGACGGTGATCATCGATGTATTCCGCGCATTCTCACTGGAGTGCTACCTCTATGAATTCGGAGCGAAGCTGGTCCGGCCGGTCGGATCTATCGAGGACGCCTGGGCGCTGAAGGAGAAGATCCCGGACGCGGTCCTGGTCGGCGAACGCCAGGGGATAAAGCTCGAGGGCTTTGACTTCGGAAATTCCCCGTCGCAGATCGAAGCGGCCGCGGATAGAATCGCCGGACGGGTCGTGATCCACACTACGAGCGCCGGTACACAGGGCATCGTAAATGCACAGAATGCGCAGGAGATCCTCACCGGAAGCTTTGTCAATGCGGGCGCTGTCGCGGCCTATATCCGAAAGACTGAAGAGAAGGCCCACATCCGTCAGAACGATGGCGGGGCGGCAAATACCCTGCAACAAGAAGGTGAGGCGGAGCTTCCCGTTTCTATCGTGGCGATGGGGACATCTGCTAAGGTCCGTGCGGCAGAGGATGATCTGTGCGCCGAGTATATTCAGTCACTCATATATGGAGAAGAACTCCCGCCGGCTTTTGAACAGCGCCGGCAGGATCTTAAGAACTTAGACGGGAAGCGGTTCTTCGATCCGTCTCTTTCGGAGCATTTCCCGACGAAGGACTACTATATGTGTATAAAGAAGGATATTTTCCCATTCGTGCTCCGCATCGGGAAGGATGAACTCGGATTCTATTCAGAAAAGATCCCGGTGATCTTCTGATCCCCGGGATCTTTATTTGATGTAGTTATTTACTTTCGGTCTGTCCGTTCTGCCTAAGTTGTAGTGATCAGGAGGTCTTATTCTCCTCGACATCTACCTCGATAGTAAGTTCTTTTCCATCACGGAGGATCGTGAGTTCCAGCTTTCCGCCGATGCCAACGCGAGCGATATTGGACTTCAGTTCTGCAATATCCGTCACATATTTACCATCGATCTTGATGATGACATCGCCCTTTCTCAGGTCGGCTCTCTCAGCCGGACTTCCTGCGATGATGTCATGGATGCCGATGCCGGAAGTAGCCTTGTAATCCGTCTGCGAAGTGACTGTTTCCGCATATACACCGATGTATGGCTTAGAGACGTAGCCCTTCTCGATAATGCTCTCGATCATGCCGCGAACGGTGTTGATCGGGATCGCGAATCCGATGCTCTCGATTGCCGCATCGTTGATATCGCCGTTATTGGAATACTTCGCATTGGTGATACCGATGACTTCGCCATACATATTAAAGAGCGCACCGCCGGAGTTTCCGGAGTTGATGGCGCAGTCCGTCTGGATCAGCGTCATCGGTTTGTTATCGATCGTGATCGTACGGTTGAGTGCACTGATGCAGCCCTTGGTGAGGGAGAAAGAGAGTTCTCCGAGAGGATTTCCGATCGCAACGACATCTTCACCGACATTCATGGTGTCCGAGTCGCCGAGAATGACCGGAGTAAGGTCCTTCGCATCGATCTTGAGTACGGCGATATCGTTATCTTCGTCATATCCGATGATCTCCGCCGGATACGACTTGTTATCGTAGGTCGTAACCTTCACTTCTTTTGCATCCTTGACGACGTGATAGTTCGTAACGATATACCCGTCATCCGTAAGGATGAAGCCGGATCCGGAGACGGCTGCTGTCGTCTTGCTGCCATAATAGTTATAGTCGATCGAGGTCGAAATACCGACGGTCGAGTTGACATTTGCCGCATAGATCTCCGCTGCCGTATGCTCTTCGCTGGTATCGACTACGCCGGTATTGAGTACGGTGTAGTCCCGATTTCCCTGAAGAACAGTGGAGGAACTGCCGGAACGGTTCTTGGAAAGTGCGGATTTGCTGTCGCCCTTGGCGGTCCTTTTTGCAGCGCTTATGGCATCGGACTTTACATCTTCCGCCCAGCGCATGCCATATGCGATCGTGCCGCATACACCGAGTCCTGCGCCAAGAATGCAGAAAGCCAAAGCCGCTGCAACTAGGCGCTTTTTCCCTGCAGAAGAGGATCCGGAAGATGTTCCGGCCAGCGCCCCTTCAGACGATCCGGCGGCAAGTTTTGCTTCTTTCTTTGCCTGCTTTTTCGCGGCTTTTTCCTGTTTTCTGATTGCTTTTGCATCCGGCTGGCCGGCATTTTCTAATGCCGGTGCGGCAGGGGACATCATCTGCGGTGTCAGGATCGGCTGGCTAAAAGTCGCGGGTGTCAGGATCGGCGGCTGCATCGCCTGACCCGCGGTCTTAAACTCCGAAGGTGCCGGAGCGGGTGCGGCCGGCGTGGTTGAGGCCGAAGCCGGTGCTGCTGAGGCAGGTGTGGCCGGCGCAGCTGCAACCGGCGAGCCGAATATATTATTGAAGTTATTATCATTCATAGACATGTTTCGTCTCCTTTCTGCTCAAGGTAAACGCTTCATCTACCTTGTAGTATACTCTAGCTCGTCAACTATAAAATTACTTTAAAGACATTTTTGCGGTTTTTATTCTGTCGGATACGGAGAAAATGCATGATCCGTGTCCGTTTTTATGTCTGGATCGAAGAAATCCTTTTTCGGACATACGTGGGGAGAAGCTCCGTATGTCTAATTTGCGGAAATCGTTTTTCCGACGTATGGGGGTGGGGGTATATGTGGCAACTTTTCGCTGTTTTCCGCTCGAAAAGCACTCTCCCGGTGAACTTTAGCTGCGTGACAAGTGCTTTTCGGGAGGTGACTTACGTCTAAAATCGGAAAGACGGAAATTAGACGTAAAAACCGGGCAAAATCGTATGTCTAAATTAAAGAATTTGAAAAAACGACATAAGGTTTTCTTAGAATACCCCCCGGGGGTATATCTTCCAGACGCGAGGAAAAGGACAAAAGAGAAAAGGAAAAGGAAAAGGAAAACCCCTGCCTTCGTATGTCGAAAGCAGGGGTTTGATGTTTTAAGATAATGCCGCGGATGGTCTCCGCGATGCCGGGCGACGGATCAGATGATGTCCTTGTGGTGATCCTGCAGGCTCTTTACCGGGAAGTTCGGGTTTTCTTTATATGCCTTGATACCCTCGGCGCTGGCCTTGGCTGCCGCCATCGTGGTGATGTACGGAACTCTGTGGCGGATCGCTTCTTTTCTGATATAGCTGTCGTTATGAGCAGATGTCTTTCCGGCCGGAGTATTGATGATCAGCTGGATCTCGCCGTTGGTGATCTTGTCGGTGATGTTCGGACGGCCTTCGTAGAGCTTATTTACGCGCTCAGCATCGATGCCGGCTTCCTTGATCATCTCGAAGGTCTTACCGGTAGCGAGGATGTGGAATCCGAGTTCGTCAAATGCCTTGGCGATGTCGATGAGCTCATCCTTATCGCGGTCACATACGGACAGGAGGACATTACCCTCGGACGGAAGCTTCGTCTGGGTCGCCTCCTGAGCCTTGAAGTAAGCCTCACCGAAGGACTCGGAAATACCGAGGACCTCACCGGTAGATCTCATCTCCGGTCCGAGAACCGGGTCAACTTCCTGGAACATATTGAACGGGAAGACAGCTTCCTTGACGCCGTAGTGCTTGATGATGCGGTCCTTGAGCTCCGGTACCGGGGACGGCTTGCCGGTCAGCTCGGATGTCATGATCTCGGTGGCTACCTTAACCATGTTGATCGCGCAGACCTTGGAAACGAGCGGTACGGTACGGGAAGCACGCGGATTCGCCTCGAGTACATAGACGACATCGTCTTCGATCGCGTACTGCATGTTCATAAGACCTCTAACGTTCATCTCGATAGCGATCTTCTTCGTGTATTCCTTGATGGTTGCGATCTGCTTCTCGGTAAGGTTCTTGGAAGGCAGGATGCAGGCGGAGTCACCGGAGTGAACACCTGCGAGCTCGATGTGCTCCATAACTGCAGGAACGAAGCAGTGCTGTCCATCGGAGATCGCGTCTGCTTCACACTCGGTTGCGTGATGCAGGAAGCGGTCGATGAGGATCGGACGGTCCGGTGTAACACCTACGGCTGCGTTCATATATACACGCATCATTTCGTCGTCGTGTACGACTTCCATGCCGCGTCCGCCGAGAACGTAGGAAGGACGAACCATGACCGGATAACCGATCTTGTTTGCGATCGTAAGAGCGTCATCTACAGTAACTGCCATACCGGCTTCCGGCATCGGGATGCCGAGACGGTCCATCATTGCGCGGAAGTGATCTCTGTCTTCTGCGAGGTCGATGGTCTCCGGTGTGGTACCAAGAATATTTACGCCGTTCTTCTTGAGGTCAGCTGCCAGGTTCAGAGGTGTCTGGCCACCGAACTGGGCGATAACGCCGACCGGCTTTTCTTTATCGTGAATAGCGAGAACATCTTCCAGAGTAAGCGGCTCGAAGTAGAGCTTGTCGGAAGTATCGTAGTCGGTGGAAACCGTCTCCGGGTTGCAGTTGACGATGATGGACTCGAATCCCATCTTCTTCAGTGCGAGAGCGGCATGTACGCAGCAGTAGTCGAACTCGATACCCTGACCGATACGGTTCGGGCCGCCGCCTAAGATCATGATCTTCTTTCTGTCGGAAGACGGGCTCTTATCCTCGGAGAGGTGATAGGTGGAGTAGTAGTAAGCTGCATCCTGTGTGCCGCTTACGTGTACGCCTTCCCATGCCTCACGGATGTTGTACTGGTAACGAGCATTTCTGATATCTTCTTCCGGAACCTCGAGGAGCTTGCTGAGGTAACGGTCGGAGAAGCCGTCGAGCTTTGCCTGACGGAGAGTATCCTCTGCCGGAACAGCGCCCTTGATCTTCAGAAGTGCTTCTTCTTCCTGAACGAGCTCGAGCATCTGCTCTAAGAACCAGTGCTTGATCTTGGTCAGCTGGTAGAGCTCTTCGATGGTCGCGCCTTTTCTCAGTGCTTCGTAGAGGATGAACTGTCTGTCGGATGTCGGGTAAGCGAGCATGTGCATCAGTTCTTCCTTGGAAAGGTCGTGGTAGTTCTTCGCAAAGCCTAAGCCGTAGCGTCCGGTCTCGAGGCTGCGGATCGCCTTCTGGAAAGCTTCCTTATAGGTCTTACCGATGCTCATGACTTCACCTACGGCACGCATCTGTGTACCGAGCTTGTCGGAAGCACCCTTGAACTTCTCGAATGCCCAGCGGGCGAACTTGATTACGACATAGTCTCCGTCCGGTACGTACTTATCGAGTGTGCCGTACTTGCCGCACGGAATATCGCTAAGTGTCAGACCGCAGGCGAGCATCGCGGAAACGAGAGCGATCGGGAAACCTGTTGCCTTCGAAGCGAGAGCGGAGGAACGGGAGGTTCTCGGGTTGATCTCGATAACGACGATACGGCCGCTGACCGGATCATGAGCGAACTGGCAGTTGCAGCCGCCGATGACGCCGATGGCGCGGATGATCTTGTAGGAATAATCCTGGAGTTTCTTCTGTACATCTTCAGAGATGGTCAGCATCGGAGCAGAGCAGAAGGAGTCACCGGTATGAACACCGATCGGGTCGATGTTCTCGATGAAGCAGACGGTGATGACATTGTCATCGGCATCGCGGACGACTTCGAGTTCGAGCTCTTCCCAGCCGGCGATGCACTCCTCAACGAGGACCTGACCGACGAGGGAAGCCTGCAGACCGCGCTCACAGACGATCTTCAGCTCATCAACGTTATAAACGAGGCCGCCGCCGGCACCGCCCATCGTATAGGCAGGACGGAGAACGACCGGATACTTCAGTTCTTCTGCGATCTTGACCGCTTCATCTACGGAGTAGGCGACGCGGGATCTCGGCATCTCGATACCGAGGTTGGTCATGGTGTTCTTAAACTCGATTCTGTCTTCACCACGTTCAATGGCATCGACCTGGATACCGATGACCTGAACACCGTATTTCTTGAGGACACCTGCTTCGGAGAGCTCAGAGCAGAGATTCAGTCCGGACTGGCCGCCGAGGTTCGGAAGAAGGGCATCCGGACGCTCTTTCTCGATGATCTGGGTAAGTCTTGCCAGATTCAAAGGCTCGATGTACGTGATGTCCGCCACATCCGGGTCTGTCATGATGGTTGCCGGGTTACTGTTGACCAGTACGATCTCGTAGCCGAGTTTCTTTAAAGCTTTACAAGCCTGAGTACCTGAATAGTCAAACTCGCACGCCTGGCCGATGATGATCGGGCCGGAACCGATGATAAGGATCTTATTGATATCTTCCCTCTTTGGCATGGTATCTTCCTCGCTTATATAATATATATTCACCTATTTAACCCTAATAGGGCATTTTAGCTGGAAATATAATAACAGAAAACCTGTATTTGTGAAACCCAATTCTTGAATATCAAAATATAGATTTTCTTGTCTGTGATGCTTAATGAATATATGTATTTTTCCATAGCGGCACAGCATATGAACGTCATAATCTTATCTGTTACAATTAGAACGATTCTGTTACAATTAGACTGATTCAAATAATGAAACTCCGGTCCGCCCCATTCCGTGTCAGATCATCTGCCTGAAGCTGCGTACTATGAGGATCATATTTGCAATATGAAGAGGGCTTCAGCGTCAGGGGTGGCGCAGTATAGCAAACTGCGGTGAAGGAGTAAGTAGATGTCATTTACTGAGCTTACTTTTATCTTTATTATTCTCCCGTTATCGATCCTTTTTGCTATGGTGGCAAAGTGGATCCATAAAGCGAGAGTAAGAATTGTATTAGCACTTGTTCTAAGTTTGGGGATCTTCGCCTACTATGGCTGGAGTGAAATATTCGATTTCATTATTTTTATTTTTCTCGTATATCTGTCCGGACAGCTGGTACACGCGACGAGAGGCTCCGGGGCCGGGAAAAAGTGGACGGGACTGTCGGTCTCATTACTTACTATTCTTCTGTTCTACTGCAAGTATGTCTCGGCTATCCTGAACTGGTGGAATGACTTTCAGATCTTTGAGATCCGGTATTTTCAGCTGATTTCGTTTACCGGAATTTCCTTTATCGTATTCAGTGCGATCTCGTATGTCGTTGATATCTGGCGCGGAGATGCTGCACCGGGGATGTTTATGGATACCGCGCTGTATCTCTCTTTCTTCCCGAAACTTATCTCCGGTCCGATCGTTTTATGGAAGGATTTTCAGAAAGAAACGGTCAAGGATACCTGGCCGGTCGAGAAGGTCAACAAGGGACTGGACCGAATCATTATCGGCTATGCCAAGAAACTCATCATCGCTGACACACTTGGTGCGAATATCGCTTACATCCGGAGTATGACGGGCGACGGCATGGACGCACCAACATACTGGATCATCGCGATCTTGTATTTTTTCCAGATCTATATGGATTTTTCCGGATACTCGGATATCGCGATCGGACTTATGAATATCTTCGGATTCGATGTGAAGGAAAACTTCCGGTACCCATATATCTCCAGATCACTCACGGAGTTCTGGCGCAGGTGGCATATCTCTCTCGGAACCTGGTTCCGTGAATATGTCTATATTCCGCTGGGAGGAAATCGCAGAGGAAACGTCTATTTTAATCTTTCCGTCGTGTTCCTGCTCACAGGTATCTGGCATGGTGCCAATTTTACTTTCATCATCTGGGGTGTGGCGCACGGCATCGTCATTGTGGCGGAGCGTGCCGTGAAGGACAAGACCTGGTACAAGAAGATCCCTTCTATTCTGAAATGGGTAGGGACTATGCTCTTTGTATTCTTCGGGTGGATCATGTTTATGTCTCCGGATGTGAACAGTGCTTTTGCATTCTACCGTTCACTGTTTTCGAAGACGGATACCATCCTGAATTTCTCATGGAGATTCTTCGCAACCAGAAGGACGATCACGATATTGACCATCGCTGCGCTGGGTTCTCTTTCCGGACTCTTTTTCCTGAAAGAAGACCGGAAGGAGAAACTTCAGAAAGTTCTGGACAGACCGTATATCTTATGGGCTAGATATATAGTACTTCTGGCGATTTTTGCGCTCGATATTCTTTTCCTCGTGAATTCCAGCTATAGCCCGTTTATCTACATGCAGTTTTAAGGAGGAGACGATGAGAAAAGCACTTGGATATATATATTTGCTCGCATTTCTTCTGATCCTTCTGATCCCGCTGTTTCTGGTCAATACGAAGCGGTATTCTGTTTCTGAGATAGATAACCGCACACTGGCGCTTCCGCCCGAGATCGGAGATAAAGATTTCCCGCAGACCTTCGAGACGTATCTGAAAGACCGGATCGGATTCCGCACGGAGATGATCAATCTATATACTGTGTTTAATGACACATTTATGGGTGATCTTACGCATCCGGGATATATGAACGGAAAGAACGGGTATATTTTCCGAAACATGCACTATAACATCAAGTATGGCGAGTATCACAGGGCGTTTGCAGATTTTGTCGCAATGATGAAAGACTACTGTGAAGCACGGGGTGTCGATTTTTATTTCGAATTTGAGCCTGAAAAGACTTCTGTTCTCCGGCAATATCTCCCGGACGGAGTGAACTATGATGATAGCTGGGTCGATCAGCTGATCGCGGAAATTGAAGCGCGTGGGGTGAAGTGTGCTGACAATAAGGCGCTCCTTTCTGAAAAGAGCAAGACGGAGCAAGTGTTTAATGTGAAATATGATGCAGGACACTGGAATGATCTGGGTTGCTTCTATTCAACAAATAATGTCCTTTCACTTGTACATCAGGATCATCCGGAGGTTACGGAACTGCGGATGGATGATTATGATATCGGGACAAAAGTCGAGAAATACATGCCGACATCCCGCTTCGTGCTCAATGAAGAGGTTCCGGTATTCACCCTGAAGCAAAATGGAGAGAACTTGACTGAAAAGTATCAGGAGGGCCTGTCACTATCGCCGGAATACCAGCACTTCCACTATCTTGTTAATCCCGGAGAGGAGGCACAGAAGCTTCCGCGATTCCTGGTATTTCAGGGAAGCTACTACAACGGCCGGCCGCAGTTCTATCTTGCCCGTTCCAGTGAGTATATCGGAATACACAACTATCAAAATGTATTCCAGCTGGATGAGTACATCAATGCATTTGATCCGGATGTCGTGGTATTTGAAGTCGCGGAATATACTCTTATGGAGAAATACTTCTCTCTGTCTTCACTGAAGGAGCCGCACTGGAATACTCCTCTGGTCGATCTTCGTAAAGAGGAATCTTCCGATGCGCAGCTTAATGCCATACTGGCATCGGCAATAAGATCGGAGAAGAGGGATCTCTGCGTCCTGGAATATGACGGTCTCAAGAGAGTATATGTGTTTAATGACGGGATGCGTGCTACAAAATACGCATATCTTCTTGCTGGCGAAAAGATCTTCGATCTGACGGAAGATGAGGATGGACTTTGCGGTACACTGATTCCGTCTGACGCGGATCTGAGCGGGGCGAAGCTCCTTTTTGAAACATATGATGGAGAACGGTATCTCGCCGATGTAGCGATTCGACGGTCGGTTTTCCTGCAAGACGTCTTCGGTGTAAATAGCAGCAATGCAGTGAAGATCCAAGATGCATCCAAGTATTATTCTGAGTTCGGAACACTTAGCAATGTCTGTGAGATCACGACGGATCTTAAGGACAATGAATTTGACCGTCTCCAGATACAGCTCCTTAATATGGAACTGACGAGCAGTACGGTCATCCTGAATACAAATGTGGTGGGCGAATACAGTGATTCATTCTGCCTGAACGGCCCGACCGGCTGGTACCGGATACGTGTAAAAGCGAACTCGAACTTACAGGATGAGTACATGGATCATTTTGTATTTCTGGAATCGGGAGCAGAATATGTATATGCTCTGAAACTCCATGAACTCTCGAAGGACCTTCTCATCTTCAGCGATTTTACTGTATTTGGTCCCAGTTCTGCAGAAAACAGAGTACAAGATGTGGCAGTGGATCCTACTCCTTCCGAGGGTGCGGTCATCCGTGAAGACGGGTCATATGCTTTTGAAACAAAAACAGAAGGAAACCGTTTCAGCTCGATCGTGCTGCTCGGGGAAAGTTCCACGGACCCTAGCGGATGGATCAACATCGGAAGGGGATCTTCGGCCGGTACATATCACGGCTATTACTGCCATAAGGACGCGACCGGACCATGCCGTTTCCTGCTGAAGGGAAACTCGAATCTGAAGGATGAGTATGTCTCATTTACCTGTGACGTGAAGAAGTATGCTCTCTACGAGTACACCTTTGAAATCGTCGAACTGGAAGATAAAAAGATCGAGGTGAAAGATTTCCGTTTTGAACAGATCGCGGAAGTGAAAAAGGGTAAAAACAGCGTTGACAATTAATTCTTCCGCGTTCATAATTTCATTAGGTATTCCCCAAAACAAGGAGGTGACGAAGTTGGATAGTTGTGATGGCAGTTATCGAAGGCGTGGCTGTTTTGAGAAAAACGATTCAGATGAGAATCACATACGAACACCTCTTCGTCACGAGATGAAAGACTGATCGCCGGACGACCGGTGAGAGTGCTTTTGCCGAAGAAAAACCTTCGATTTTGATCTGAAACATTTTTCCCATATGCTTCCCTTTATTGCCGGCATGAAAATGCTGAAATTTAGCAAGAGGAGGCGGTTTTTTCATGGATAACGAGAATGAATCCAAGATCGAGACCGGGATTGAAAATAAAACTGAGACCAGAAATGTAGTCGAGGAGATCATCGCGCTGATCCGTGCCGATAAGTCGGACGGAGAACTCCGTGCGAAACTCGAAGATTACCATGAGAGCGACATCGCAGACGCGATCGAGCTGATCACCAAAGAAGAACGTAAGAAACTGTATCATATCCTCGGCGCCGAGAAGGCTTCCGATATCTTCGCATACCTCGAAGATCCGGAAGAGTACATCGCCGAGCTCGATATCCGATCCGCCGCGAAGATCATCGAGAACATGGATGCCGACGATGCTGTCGATGTCCTCGAAGAAGTCGATGAAGAGACGCAGGAGAAGATCATCTCCCTCATGGACGATGAGAGCTCCCAGGACATCAAGCTCATCCAGTCCTATGAGGACGATGAGATCGGATCGAAAATGACTACGAACTTCGTAGTGATCAAGGATGACCTGACGATCAAGCAGGCGATGAAAGAACTGATCCGCCAGGCGGATGAAAACGATAATATCTCGACCATTTATGTCGTCGATAATGAAGAGAAATTCTACGGAGTGATCGATCTGAAGGATCTGATCCGGGCGAGGGACTATGCCAAGCTCGAATCGCTGATCGTCACTTCTTACCCGTATGTACATGACCACGATAAGATCGATGTTTCTATCGAAAAGATCAAGGACTACGCCGAGGACTCTATCCCGGTACTCAGCGAAGATAATCAGGTCCTGGGCGTTATCACATCCCAGGACATCATCGAAGTCGTTGACGATGAGATGGGTGATGACTACGCAAAACTCGCCGGCTTGAC
This sequence comes from Clostridiales bacterium, assembly GCA_017961235.1. Lineage (GTDB taxonomy): Bacteria > Bacillota > Clostridia > Saccharofermentanales > Saccharofermentanaceae > Scatonaster. Next base: position 41,846 of record JAGCXQ010000044.1, read on the forward strand.
CGCGGAGGAGGATCTGAAGGAGACGCTCGGTGAGAGCATGAAAAAGCGCCTGCCCTGGCTGGTGACGCTTCTCGTTCTCGGATTATTCGTATCTACGGTAGTCGGCCTTTTTGAGACGGTCGTGTCGGAACTGGCCATCGTCGTATGTTTCCAGAGCCTGATCCTCGATATGGCAGGTAACGTCGGCACCCAGTCACTCGCGGTAACGATCCGCGTGCTGATGGATGAGCACCTGAAGGCCAGTGAGAAGATCAAGTTCGTCTTAAAAGAAATGCGTGTCGGATTCTTTAACGGCATGCTCCTGGGATCGCTGGCCTTTGTCGGGATCGGCCTTTATGTCATGATCTTCAAGCATTACGCGGCGGGCTTCTCTTTTGCCGTGGCGGCATGTGTAGGCGGTTCGCTATGGCTGGCCATGATCGTCAGCAGCCTCGTCGGAACGCTGGTACCGATGTTCTTCCACAAGATCAAAGTCGATCCGGCGGTCGCATCCGGTCCGCTTATTACGACAGTAAACGATCTGGTCGCCGTTATTACTTACTACGGCTGCGCATGGATCTTCCTGATCAATCTCTTCCACACGGTGGCCTGAAAAGGACCGGAAAACGAAGCTTGCCGGGGCAGGCGAAGAATAGAAATCCGAACATAAAAAGAGCTGCCTTTCAGATGACAGCTCTTTTCTTTTGCTTCGTTCTCTGAGTTTTCTGTTATGCTGAGTTTCCGGGGATCAGACGAGGATGACACCTACGATCTCTTTCTGCAGGGACTTGAGCTTCGTGATCTCTTCGGAGACGGAGTCGGCGCGGGAAGTGCCTCTCTTCTCAACAAGAACAACAGAGTCGTATTTCTCGATCGACTTAACGGTCTTCGCATCCGAGAGGATGTTGCCGGAATAGTCGATCTTACCCTTCATAGCATCTTTCAGAGCGGTGAGTGCCGGATCGGAAGGATCGATTGTACCGATCATGCAGCAGTTTGAGCCTTCTTTGGAAGCGATCGCAAGAGTATTTGCAACGGTTGCTTCCACAACGGCCTTATTGTCATAGGTCGGGTCGCCCTCGAGGTTCTTGATGGTCTTATCGAAGAAGATCCTCTTCGATGCAGGTGCCACACCGAGGAGCGGGTACGGGAAACGGGAAAGAAGATTGTTTCTCGAGCGGATCTTGCCGGAGAAGATGTCTCTGACATAGACGAAGGCAAGAGCCATGAACAGTCCGAGGAATCCACCGATGATGCCGAACTTGATGACGTTCTTCTTCGGGGAACGGGTCGCATTGGCATTTGCCAGACTGCTCTGTGCAGATGCCAGTTCGCGCTTAAGAGCGGTGAGATCTTCTTTCGCCACACCGAGGTTTGTCATGTTATCCTCGATGTTCTTGTTTAAGTTATTCAGCGCGTCACTATCTGTGGTCAGAGCGCGCTCGGATGCGAGGATGCTGTCTTCGTACGACGTACGGTCTTCATACATCTCGCGGTTGACCTCATATCCGGTAAAGGAATTCACGATCGTTACCTGATAGCTGGAATCCAGACCCTTCAGGATCTTTACCATCTCGGAGTAAAGGTAATCAGCAGCTTTCTTAGCCAGATCAAGATCGGTGTAATAGACATCCAGGCGGACGAACTGGTCTTCTACATTGGTCACTCTGATCAGCTCCTGAATGTAGCGCTTGTCTGCATCAGAGCCGAGGATGGTCTTGACCTTCTCGAGGATCTCGTCCGAGAAAGGATACATGGATGCGCACGCATTTACGATGCGGCGCTGTTCATTCATTTTATAGTTCGCATATTCTTCCGCAGCACCGTCCGGGATCGGAGCATCTACGGCAAAGGTAATTCTTGCTGTGCCGCAGTTAAAAGGATCGATCGTGTAGTAGATGCTGTTTTCAAGATAGTATCTTCTCTTTTCGTTCAGAACACGGTCTCTTTCGATCTTACGGTTATAGTAGGGGATGCTTACTTCGTTGATCGTAGCATTTTTCTGCTCGAGATTCTTAATGGTGACTTCCTTAGCGGCGACTTTTTCCGCGGCGGCATCGACAGTCTCCTGGTAAGCAACGCTGACCTTCGCCTTCTTTGCCTTATAGTATCCGTATCCGCCGAGAAGTCCGGCGAAGAATACCGTGATAACGGCGATCAGAACGATCGACTTTAAAAAAGACGCGAGAATATCCGTCACTCTGATTTCAAGTTCATGTTTTTCCATAAGTCCGGCTCCTGTGGTAAATCCAGTTCTCCCCGGCAGGGTATTTCCTCGGGGAAAGATACTCGTAATGTAGTATATCGCCGAAATGAGGCGTGTCAATGGATATAAGCTTTCATTATTATAACATATTCGTCATTTAAAATTCTTATCACGGATCCGATTGCTCCGGACCATGCCTGACGATGCTTTCCGAAAAGCACTTGACAAACGGCTTTACGCAGAGTAATCTAACGTCAAATTGAACATAGCAAAAGCGATGACGAAGAGAAGTAGCCTGTTTTATCGCTTCCAGCGAGCGGGGGACGGTGTAAGCCCCGTAGAGTGAATGCAGGTGAATAACACTTCCGAGCTGCAAAATGAAATGCCGAAGGCGGCGTACGACAGAAAGCCGCAAGACGCAGAGTAGTGGAAGCCGAAGGCCACGCGTCAGGTGGCAGGGTTTGATGGAACCCGGTAAGGTGGCTGTGGAGATCACAGCAATTCAGGTGGTACCGCGATTGGAAAGTCGTCCTGAAGCAGAAGATGCTTCGGGGCGTTTTTGTTTATGTTCAAGAAGCACTTCTGAAAGACCATATAAGCCGCCCGGAAAAGTGCTACTACCGGGGAAAGAAAGTGCAAAGGAGAAAGCAAATGGACATTGTAGATGTAAGAGAGATCTTCAGAAACAGAGAACAGTATCTCGGTAAAGAAGTGACCGTCGGCGGTTGGGTAAGATCCGTCCGTGACTCAAAGACCTTCGGATTTATCGTGCTGCATGACGGTACGTTTTTCGAGCCGATCCAGGTCGTATATCACGATGCGCTTCCGAATTTTGAAGCGATCTGCAAGACGAACGTCGGTGCAGCTCTGATCGTTACCGGTACACTGGTAGCTACACCGGAGGCCAAGCAGCCCTTCGAGATCCAGGCAACGGAAGTCGTTCTGGAAGGTGATTCCACACCGGATTATCCGCTCCAGAAGAAGCGTCACAGCATCGAGTACTTAAGAACGATCACACATCTGCGTCCGAGAACGAACCTGTTCCAGGCGGTCTTCAGAGTAAGATCCCTGTGCGCATACGCGATCCACAGATTCTTCCAGGAGAGAAACTTCGTCTATGTACATACACCGCTGATCACCGGTTCCGACTGTGAGGGTGCAGGCGAGATGTTCCAGGTAACCACACTGGATCTCAACAACATCCCGAAGACGGAAGACGGTAAGATCGACTACAGCCAGGACTTCTTCAACAAGCCGACGAACCTCACGGTCAGTGGCCAGCTGAACGGCGAGACTTTCGCGATGGCATTTAAGAACATCTACACCTTCGGACCGACATTCCGTGCCGAGAACAGTAACACGACACGTCATGCGGCGGAGTTCTGGATGATCGAGCCGGAGATCGCATTTGCAGATCTGAAGGATGACATGCTCCTTGCCGAGTCCATGATCAAGTACATCATCAACTTCGTTCTGGAGAACGCTCCGGAAGAGATGAAGTTCTTCAACGATTTCGTAGATAAGGGACTGATCGAAAGACTTAAGCACGTAGCATCTTCCGACTTCGGCCACGTCACCTACACCGAGGCGATCGAGATCCTCGAGAAAGTAAACGACAAGTTCGAGTATAAGGTATCCTGGGGCTGCGATCTGCAGACCGAGCATGAAAGATACCTTACCGAGGAAGTCTTCAAGAAGCCGGTATTCGTTACCGACTATCCGAAGGAGATCAAGGCTTTCTACATGAAGCTCAACGAAGACGGAAAGACAGTTGCCGCGATGGACTGCCTCGTTCCGGGCATCGGCGAGATCATCGGCGGATCCCAGCGTGAAGACGACTACGACAAGCTCGCTTCCCGCATCACGGAACTCGGCATGAAGCCGGAGGACTACGGATTCTATATGGATCTTCGTAAGTTCGGTACTGCACGTCACGCCGGATTCGGTCTCGGATTCGAGCGCTGCGTGATGTATCTTACCGGCGTAAGCAACATCCGTGACGTCATCCCGTTCCCGAGAACGGTCAACAACTGCGAACTCTAATACACCTAAGCGGCAGAAGGGGAAGAAAAGCCCCGGGGCAAGTGCTTTTGCAGAAGAAATAGGAAGCGCCAAAGTGGCGCAAATAAAGAAACAAAGGAGAGTTGAAAATGGGTACGATTCAGATTCCGGACGGGTATAAAAGCCCGCAAACCATTCGCGAGACGGAAGTCGCGATCAAGGAAGTTAAGGACTATTTCGAGCGGGCGCTCGCAGATGCGCTCAGCCTGACACGTGTGTCGGCGCCGCTTTTCGTAAAGCCGGAGTCGGGACTCAATGACAACCTCAACGGCGTAGAAAGACCGGTTGCCTTTGGTATCAAGGAGCAGAACGAGAAGGAAGTTGAGATCGTGCACTCTCTCGCAAAGTGGAAGAGAATGGCGCTCTGCAAGTACGGCTTCCACCCGGGTGAAGGTCTCTACACCGATATGACCGCGATCCGCCGTGACGAGGATACCGACAACCTCCACTCGATCTATGTTGATCAGTGGGACTGGGAAAAGATCATCACGAAGGACCAGAGAAATGTCGAGACGCTGAAAGAGACGGTTTTCCGCATCTACATGGCGATCAAGCAGACAGAGTACTATATCTGCGGAAAATATCACTTCATGGATCCTTTCCTTCCGAACGAGATCCACTTCATCACGACACAGGAGCTCGAGGACAAGTATCCGGATAAGACACCGAAGGAAAGAGAGAACCTCATCACCAAGGAATATGGTGCTGTATTCCTCATGCAGATCGGTGGCGCGCTGAAGTCCGGAAAGCCGCACGACGGACGTGCTCCGGACTATGATGACTGGTCCCTGAACGGCGATATCCTCGTGTACTATCCTGTACTGGGATGCTCTCTCGAGCTCTCCTCTATGGGTATCCGCGTTGATGAAGAAGCAATGGCCAAGCAGCTCAAGATCGCGGGTTGCGAAGAGCGTGCCGAACTTCCTTTCCAGAAGGATGTTCTGGAGTGCAAAGTCCCGTACACGATCGGCGGCGGTATCGGCCAGTCCCGCATCTGCATGTTCTTCCTGCAGAGAGCGCACATCGGTGAAGTTCAGTCTTCCGTATGGCCGGAGGACGTGGTCGAGAAAGCGACGGCACACGGTGTGAATCTTCTTTGATCAGTAGTTTTTCATCAGATGGTGAAGGAAAAAGCCCTGCGAATTATCGCGGGTTTTTTTGTTTGCGGATATAAAGGTAGGCAGGTGCTTTTCTATCGGAAAGAATCGGTGGCACTGAACGGATAGAAATCGAAAAAATGACTATCTATCGGTATGATTTAGTTGTTATATGCGGATAAATGAACGAAAAGACAGATTCTATCGGTAAGTTATATTGAATATGTGCGGATAAAAATGCTTTTCCTGAGAAAATATCGGTATGATGGTCCATCTAGAAGCGGATAGATTTTTAGTAAGTGCTTTTCTATCGGTAAAGAGCCAATGAAGTGGACAGATAGAAATTCAAAATCAGAAGGATTATGGGAAAAAGTTTACAAAACTACTCATATAAAATATAGCCACGCACAGGGAGGGTACATAGAATAGAGAAAACGCCAAAAAGAATGGAGTTGAGCAAATGAAACTTCAGGATGAACTGCTCATGAGAAAGAATTCTCTGGAAAAAGCACTGCAAGCAGCGAAAAAAGTGCTTGATTATGCTCCGGAGGGGAGTCTTCGGATCTCGAAGAAAAAGACGGGGATCCAGTTTTATCATGTAACAGATCCAAAGGATACTCGCGGAAGATATATCCGAAAGGAGCAGATCGACCTGGTGAAGCGGTTAGCAGCAAAAAGCTATGCTACAAGGTTACAACGGCGTGCTTCAAGAGAACTTCGCGTGCTGAACGAGTATCTGAAGATTATTTCCGACAAGAGTGCGGACAGGGTCTTTGACGAAATAGGAGAGACTCGCAGGAAGCTGGTAACGCCGATCCTTCTGTCCGAGAGCCGGCGGGCGGAAATATGGATGAACGAAGAATTCGTATCGAATTCGTTTCGTCCGGAGGAGAAGAAATACGAGACACGTCGCGGCGAACTGGTGCGATCTAAATCAGAACTTCTGATCGCGAATATGTATGCGGAACTCGGAATTCCATATCGCTATGAAAACGAATTGGTTTTGAAGGATGGCGGAAGAATGATCCCGGATTTTACGCTGTTTGATACAAGGCGCAGAAGACTTATCTATCACGAGCATTTTGGTATGATGGATGATGAGACTTATTGGGATAATGCAATCCGAAAAATAGAACGATACCAGAAAAACTGTATATTTCTCGGAATCAATCTGATTGCGACCTTTGAAGGCAGGAATACATCGTTAAATATGCGCGAATTGAGCCAGTCAATTCTTTCTCTGATCTGATCCGTCTTCCTGCGGATCCATATGAAAGTAATAGTGAGGAACAGTCTGGCCGCGGAAGGTGTCGTTTATCCGGATCACATAGCCTGTAACACCGACTTTGAGATCATGGGCACTAATTTCGCTGTAAACATCGAAGAAGATGGTTCCGCCGTTATTAAGGCGCACTGTGATAAACGGGACTTCAGACCCGCCGCGTGAGAGTGCGTAGAAGCGCTTGTCGGCTTGTATTATCGTGCCCCTGGCCCACTTGGCGGTTCCGTTCTTCAGCGCTCGGGCAATATTTCGTCTTTTGAAAGAGAATATGAATACCAGAACTCCGAGCACGATAAACCATATGATATGCGCAAGAAGGAAGAAAACCATGGGTGCGCTAAGGAGAGCGATAGTGTTTACAGAGATCGCGACACACGGCAGACATATCCATAAGATGAAAAGAACAAAGCTCCGCTTTCCCTTTTTCAGATAGTGATCCAGAAGGACAGGATTCTTGTACCCTAGAAACAATAAGATCGTTGAGAGCATACTCGCAATTACGAGAGGGATCGTCCAGGCTTTGGGGTTTGCCGAGTTCTGAAAAATAGAGAATGCGATGAGAGCTCCGATCAGATACGGGAGCGCACAGATCACAAGGATCAGTGGAATGGGCAAGAATCTTTTGAGAAGGGAGGTAAGAACCGGGGAAAGAAGTTCAGAGGCTTCTCCGTCTGCAGCAAATGAAGATTCAAATGCTTCCTCACTTAGCTTCACACTCTTTTCTTCCGGAATAAAGAAGTAACGGCCGGCTTTGAACAGGCCTTCTTCTCCGTACATAACAGCCAGAAGTCCTTTCATTCCGATACTGAATTCTTTATATCTGTCTGCCGAAACAGGGAGGTCGAAAGAATGGCCTTCTTTGGTACGAAGAGCGAGAGCGTAAGTGTCCTGACAGCGGGGATCCTGATAAAGCATATCGGCCACTTCGATATCCTGTACGAGAAAATCCCCGTCCCGGAATTCTTTGATGATCGTTTTAGAAGAACTGTTATTCGCTAATCCTATGATCAGGAAGAGTACAGCCAGAAAGAGAAGCCCCAGGCCGGATCCCAATTCGGATGGAAGAAGAATAAAAACACCGGCTGCCACAAGCAACATCACCAGGCCGATAACAAGCACAAGCAAAGAGCCCCGGCGCAAACTGCAGTAACGCTTTTCGGCGAGCTCGAGGATCTTCTTTTCTTCCTCTTTGGTGGGATCTCTGAAATAATTGCGATCGACCATTCCCATACTGAACCTCATTCCCGGAAACGGGACATAATACCATCTTCCAGATCGATTGTATCATGACGGGATACGCCCAACAATACAGAGAAAAGAAAGGGATCAGAGGGCGTTGGCGATGCGGATGATGATGCTGATGCCAAGCTGGGCGAGCAGATAGAAGAAAAGATAGCTTACCGCCAGCATGTTAAAGGCAGCATTATCGGTGAGCATCAGGTCCTGTTTCAGAGAGACGTAGTGGGTGATGCCCATGATGACCAGCGCGAGAAATATTAATGTAAAAGCACCCTGCGTACCGAGCAGTACGGAGAAGAAGATCAGGACGTCAGCGAAGCACATATAGATGGATGACATCGTGACGGTGTCAAGGGCACGCAGATAGGGAAGCTTTCTGTTAGCGAATCGCGATGTTACGCTGAAACACATCGCCAGAAGAAGAACGCTGAACCAGAGGATCACGGAGATCGTTCCGAAAGCGATGAACGGATGCGCGGAGAAAAGGTCCGTCTTACCGAACAGCAGCGAGATCAGCATCCCAAGAAAAGGAGAGTTTGTCCGGTTCGTAAAGAGTACCATCAGCGAGGTGAACGCTGCGAAGATACTGTTGATGATGAGGACCTTCGGGACCGATACTTTCTGCGGACGGTTCTGGATCGTGCTTACCGGATGCCAGATATAGTTCATGACAGGACGCATCACCTTCGAGATCGATGGGAACTTCGAACGGACCTGGTCGATGAATCTGGCAAAAGAAAACTTGCAGTCGGATTCGCCGGCGCCGGAAGAAGCGCTCCCGGCATGATTCCAGACCTGCTTCGTCTTTTTCGATGCCTTTTTGCTGTAGTGGGTGGGGTCGGCGCTGCAGGACGAGTAGTCCGGAGGTGTCGTGGAATGAGCAGCCGTGGAATACCCGGAAGAACCTGTGTCGTATGCGGTACCGGAAGATGCAGAGGAGGAAGCATCGGTAGAGGCTGCCGAAGAAGATGATCCGGATGTTCCGGAAGATGCTCCGGCAGACGAAGACGTGCCGCGGCACGAACATCTCTGCCCCGGTGCGAGTTCTTTTCCACAATAAAAACAGGTTTTTGCCATATGTGCGATTGCCGATCCTTTCAGATCAAGATATTCTGAGGTTATTTAGCGCGTGTTTACAGGCGTTTCGACTACACACAACCCCACTAGTAATGTATAATACGGGAAGAATGTTATCATTTTATGTCGAAACTTGATTTATTTGACAAATTTCATACATGATTCGACTGAAAGGGCGAAAAATTGAGCCAGGAGAGCGCTTCCCAAAAGAAACAGAATAATACGAAAAAGGCGAAGGACCAGCAGGATTATGGCTGTGTCCCGAGCCGTTTCTGGTATTCATTCTTCGGCTCGGTCATCGCGGCAAGTGTTCTCAAGCGCGTCTTCGGCATGAAACTGAAGACGGATAAGAAGATCAGAGACCTGCCCGGCCCGCTGGTCATCGTCGGCAACCACCCGTCATTCATCGATCCGGCCATCATGGGGATCGCGCTGAAAGGACGCCCGATCAACTTCGTCGCGGGTGAATTTCTGTTTAGGAAAAAAATCTTCGGACATATCATCACGAAGGGCGGATGCATCCCGAAGGCCCAGTTCAGAAATGACTTAAGGACTGTCCGCGCCATGATGCGCGTGCTCGGAAGAGGCGGCGTTCTCGGGATCTTCCCGGAAGGGACGCGCTTTACGGACGGCCACTCGATCGGCTTTGAAAACGGGCTGGCCTCGATCATCAAGAAGACCGGCGCGGGAGTCGTGATCTTCCGCTCTCACGGCGCTTATATGACGTGGCCCAGATGGAGCCAGAGCTCCTGGAGAAGAGGCCGGATCACCGCGGAATTTACAGATGTTCTTCCGTCTGAGAAGGTACAGGAGATGAGCGTGGACGAGATCCATGCCTTCATGCGAAAAGCACTGGTATATAACGAGTATGCGTATTTCGCCGATCACCCGCAGGTCTTTAAGTCCAAGGCCCCGGCTTCGGGGATCCAGAATATCGCGAATATCTGCCCCCGCTGCGGCAAGATGAATACGACACGTATCGCGGACGGGAAGGGAGATACGACTCTTCCAAAAAATGCCAGAAGAAAGAAGAATCTGATCGTTTGCAGCGACTGCGGCAACAAAGTCATCATGAACCAGAGAGGTTTCTTCGAGCCCGCGGGCCCCGAGGACAAGTGCTTTTCCGATCTGCACGAGTGGGCGGAGTGGGAAAGATCCGTCTATGAAGCAGAGGTAAAAAAAGAGGACTTCTGCCTGACAGAGAAGGTGTCACTCTTTAAGCTCTGCAACGAGCACGATCACGCGAAAGTCGGCGAAGGTGTGCTGACAGTCAAGGACGGCGTGATCACCTACGAAGGCACGGAGTGTCCACCGGAGCAGGGGATCGTATATAAGAAAGGAAAACCGGTACGAAAGTACTGCGACCGCGATATTTCAAAGGACGCAAAGACCGTAACGAAGACATATCCGATCGCCGGCATGAAGGGAATGCTGATGGACTACGGGAAATTCATGGAGCTCTTCGATCCGAGAGAAGGCGCGTACCGCTACGTCCCGGAGAACCGCCAGAGGCTCTATGAGATCCAGAGCATCATCATGGCATTGAAAGATCAAAGATGTGATCGTAAATGAGGTCGATGTTCTCGTCCGAGTACTCGATTTCCGAAGAAAACATGCGGCACAGCTCGACCTGGTCTTCCTTGGTAAAAGCACCTGTCTCCTTATACTTGCATGCGCCGAGGCGGCGGATCAGTCTCATGCAGATAGCAGCAAACTTCACGCACAGCGCGGCTTCATCCTCCAGAACATCGTCACCGAGATGACGGTAGATCAGGTACCAGACAAAGTTTTCGTATTCGAAGGCACGGCCTTCTTTCTCCATATATGTTTCAAATGCATCGAGGTCTTCGCCGGAGATCTCTAGATCGTTCAGTTTTGCAAGCTCAATACCCCATGCGGAATCGAGCTGTTCCAGACTGCCGAGAAATGCGCCCCAGTGGGCGTAATCAGAGGGTTCTGACGGGATGACCGGTGAAGCGGCGGAATCAGATAACAGAGCGAAAATCCTGTCGATGCGATCATCCAGGGACTTCGTTCTGTCCTGAAGAAGGAAGAATATCCTGGAGCGGATATCATCCGTCTCCGGAAGTCCGATCAGGCGGATCGGATCGCGGTGGGACAGAAGCATACGGGCGGCCTCTTCGCAGCAGAGCCCATATCCCATCTCCATATGGTCAGAAAAGTCCTTATAGAACCGCGGATGCTCGGTGCAGATCTCGCTAAGAGAATCTTCGCCCAGATTTAAGATCAGTTCGCATAGGTTGTCGGAATTCAGAAACGGGCAGCGCGCGTTATCGGCCATAATGAAGTGAGCCTGAGGTTCGTCAGATTCGGAAGGCGGGCAGATGCAGGCCCGAAGCTTCTCACCGATAGGACCGGTCACGGTCTTATACATCTCATATGTGTCATCATCGATGTCGATCTCCCAGCCGACGCAGCAGCTGTGGCGGCACTTCCCCGCGATGCACTGAAATCCTATCGAATAATCGGGCATGACGATGCCCTGTACCTCATTATCCATGGTCATTCCTCCTGAAAAGAAATGTACTGCGAATACAAGTGCTTTTCAAGATGAGGGAGAAAGATCCGGAAAAATTTGCAACAGATCTGGATCTTGCTTCGTCTATTACACGAAGGCGAAATTGAGAAAAAGCCATTTTCAAATACGTATTGAAAAAGAAAAACGTAAAACGAGGAGAATATAGAAAAATGAAAAAGATGAATGGGAAAATGCTCGCAGCAATTCTTATGGCAGGTATCCTTCTGGTCAGTGCCAGCGGATGCAGCAAAAAGGTTACAGCGAATGGAGAAAGTGAGAAGACGACCACAACAACTGTAGCAGATAAAGAAACGGAAGCAAAGAAGGCAGCAGACCTTTCCGGAAATCCGGATAAGGAGAATGAGAGCGAGCATGGAGTGATGCGCTCCCTGGATGCAAAAGATCCGGTGATCGAGGATCTCAGAAGCGCTTACTCGGAGATCAACTGGCAGATTTACAGCAAGATCGTTTCGGGCTCCGAGCTCACGGTCGAAGCCATCATCAGTGATAAGTATGACATGAATGCCCCGTCCAAGATCACGATGTATGTATTCGCGCATAATGATGATTATGCCTGGAACAAAGAAGATGCATTTGCGAAGATGGAAGGCGCACCCTGCCGTCCGATCGTCGATCAGGAATACAACACGATCCACACCTACTGGATCCAGGGCAATCTTCCGAAGGATATGCCGACCGGAAAATATACGATGGTCTTTGTCCTCCCGGATGGAACAGTCGATTCTATGAAGGACTTCGAGCTGGTACAGCCGAGTGAGGCACCGGCTCCGCAGAGCGTCGGCTGATGACCGGAAGATAAGGGAAGACTGCAGGATAACGCCCCGGATCGGGGAACCGGCGATACTCCTTCTAAAACAGCAACTGTCGAAAGAAAGGAAATCTTTCAGGGTATAAATGAAAAAGCGGTGGCCTCTACCCCTCCTTAAGGCCCCGCTTTTTTCTTCGCCTTATGTTCTCAAAATCCGGATGCTTTTCTATATATTAAATTGAATCCCTATAGAATCAGGCGTATAATAGTAAGGCTTGAACAACAAGTAATTTTCTTAAGGAGTGTGAACATTATGGCAATGGTTCAGAAGAAAAATGTCGAAGATTTAAACGTTTCCGGCAAAAGAGTAATCGTTCGTGTGGACTTCAACGTACCGCTCGACAAGAAGACAGGTGAAATTACAGACGATAAGAGAATCAAGGGTGCTCTCCCGACGATCAAGTATCTTGTAGATAACGGAGCGAAGGTAATCCTCGTTTCCCACCTCGGTCGCCCGAAGAATGGACCGGAGCCGGCATTCTCCATGAAGCCAGCTGCTGACCGCCTCGCTGAGCTCATCGGCAAGCCTGTAACACTGGCTGCTGACGTTATCGGTGAAGATGCAAAGGCTAAGGCTGCTGCTCTGAAGGACGGCGAGATCCTGATGCTCGAGAACGTCCGTTTCCACAAAGAAGAAACAAAGAATGACCCGAAGTTCGCTGCTGAGCTCGCTTCCATGGCTGACCTTTATGTCAATGATGCTTTCGGTACAGCTCACCGTGCACACGCTTCCACAGCTGGTCTGGCTAACTTCCTGCCGTCTGCTTCCGGTTACCTCATCGAGAAGGAGATCAAGTTCATCGGCGGTGCCCTCGCTAATCCGGAGCGTCCGTTCGTAGCTATCCTCGGCGGTTCCAAGGTTTCCGATAAGATTGGCGTAATCGAGAACCTCATCGACAAGGCAGATACGATCATCATCGGTGGTGGTATGGCTTACACATTCGCAGCTGCTCAGGGCGGTTCCATTGGTACTTCCCTCTGTGAGCCGGATAAGTTCGATCTGGCAAAAGAACTGATCGCTAAGGCAGAGGCTAAGGGCGTTAAGCTCCTGACTCCTGTTGATACAGTTGCTGCTGATGCATTTGATGCAAACGCTAATTCCCAGGTAGTAGATACCATGGCTATCCCGGATGGCTGGATGGGTCTGGATATCGGACCGAAGACCATCGAGCTGTTCTCTGCTGAGATCAAGGCTGCTAAGACCGTTATCTGGAATGGTCCTGCAGGCGTATTCGAGTTCGAGAAGTTCGCAGTTGGTACAAAGGCTCTCGCTCAGGCGATCGCTGAGTCCTCTGCAATCTCCATCATCGGTGGTGGTGACTCCGCTGCTGCTGTTGAGAAGCTCGGCTATGCTGATAAGGTAACACACATCTCCACAGGTGGTGGTGCTTCCCTCGAGTTCATCGAAGGTAAGGTCCTCCCGGGTATTGATTGCCTGAACGATAAGGAGATCGGCAGAACATTTGCTGCTGGTAACTGGAAGATGAACTGCGGTATCCCGGCGGATGCTGTTAAGCTCATCGAGGAACTGAAGCCGCTCGTTAAGGACGCTACAGCAAGAATCGCTCTCGGCGTTCCGGCTACTGCTCTGGCTGCTGCTGTTGAGGCTACAGCTTACACCAACATCAAGATCGCTGCTCAGAACTGCCACTTCGAAGAGAAGGGTGCTTTCACAGGCGAGATCTCCCCGCTGTGGCTGGCAAAGATGGGCGTTACATACTGCATCATCGGTCACTCCGAGCGTCGTGAGTACAACGCTGAGACAGACGAGACAGTGAACAAGAAGGCTCTGGCTCTTCTGAAGTACGGCGTGAAGCCGATCATCTGCTGCGGTGAGTCCCTGGCTCAGCGTGAGGCAGGCGAGACATTTGACTGGATCAAGGGTCAGATCGTTGGCGCTTTCAAGGATATCCCGGCTTCCAAGCTCTGCCAGATCACGATCGCTTACGAGCCGATCTGGGCTATCGGAACAGGCAAGACTGCTACAGACGAGCAGGCTGAAGAAGTTTGCAAGTTCATCCGTGGCGTCATCGCTGAGCTCTACTGCGAGAAGTGTGCTGAGGCAATCACGATCCAGTACGGCGGATCCTGCAACGCTGGTAATGCTGCAGGCCTCTTCGCTCAGGCTGACATCAACGGCGGTCTCGTTGGCGGTGCTTCCCTGAAGGCTCAGGACTTCTCCGTCATCTGCAACGCTGCTAAGTAATTCATTGCCATAAGAATTGATAAGTTAGATCAGGGGGCGCTTTATGTGATGAAAGTCACGTAAAGCGTCCCTTTCTTTTTCTGCTATAATAATGACGTATGACATGCGCCGCGGATCTTTTCGAAAAGAACCGGAAATTGTATCCGCGCGGGCAGGGTAAAAGGAGTGTGAACCATGGGCTTTTGGGATTTTATGAGCAGTTTCGGTCTGATCATCTCGATCGGCATGATGGTGGTCAGCCTGATCATTAGTGCGAACTGCAAAAATACATTCAGTAAATACAGCAAGAAAATGGCCGCTTCCGGCATGACCGGTGCGGATGTGGCGCAGCGTATCCTGAGTTCTTACGGAGTCAACGATGTCACGATCC
>JAGCXQ010000045.1 GCA_017961235.1 Clostridiales bacterium
GACGAAGGCGCAGATGCATTCTTCGGCGAGCCGGCATTCAATATTATGGACTTCTTTACGCCCGCATCCGATGGACGCGGCATGATCAACGTCCTGAACGCGACAGAGCTCTTTAATAAGCCTCTTCTCTACTCGACATTCATGCTGTGGCTCTTAAGTGAGATCTATGAGAATCTGCCGGAAGTCGGCGATCTCGATAAGCCGAAGATGGTATTCTTCTTCGATGAAGCGCATCTGCTCTTTAACGATGCTCCTGCCTTCCTCCTTGAGAAGATCGATCAGATCGTACGCCTCATCCGCTCCAAGGGCATCGGCGTTTACTTCGTATCCCAGAGCCCGAGCGATGTCCCGGACAACATCCTGGCCCAGCTCCAGAACCGCGTACAGCACGCACTCCGTGCTTATACTCCTGCCGAGCAGAAAAAACTGAAGGCAGCTGCCGAGTCTTTCCGTGCAAATCCGGAGTTCAATACCGAATCTGCCCTTTCCGAACTTGCTGTTGGTGAAGCGCTGGTTTCCTTCCTCGATGAGAAGGGTACTCCGGGCGTCGTTGAACGTGTATTTATCCTCCCGCCGCAGAGCTTCATCGGCTCCGCCGGATTTGAGAAGATCCAGGAACTGACCAATGCGAACCCGCTTTACGAGAAGTATAGAGTTGCTGTTGATCCGGAGTCTGCTTATGAGATCCTGATGGCAAGATATGGTGTTCCTTCTTCTCCTGCGGAAGCTGCCCCGGCAACTGTTGCACCTGCTGCTCCTGCCACCGCTGCTCCGATCGAGACTGCGCCGGCCGCTGTTGCACCTGTTGCTGCCGCACCTGTTGCTGCCGTTCCGGCACCTGCAGTAGTTGATCCGAAGGAAGAAGAAAAAGCCCGCCTGGCTGCTGAAAAAGCAGAGAAAGAAGCCAAGAGAGAGGCTGATCGTGAGCGTGCTGCCGAGATCCGCGAGCAGCGTGAGGCTGACCGTCAGGAAGACCGTGACCGCCGTATCGAAGAAAAAGATCGTGCCGCCGAGATCCGTGAGCAGCGTGAGCGTGAGCGCCAGGAAGACCGTGAGCGCCGCGAGGCTGAGCGTCAGGCTCGTGCAGAGGAAAGAGCGCGCAAGGAAGCTGAGCGTCAGGAAGAGAAAGCGAAGCGTGAAGCTGAGAGAGCCAGAAAGAACAGCCCTGTTACTAAGATGGTGAACTCTGCTACGACTGCTGCCGGCCGTCAGATCGGTTCTTCCCTCATCAGAGGTCTCTTCGGAAGCCTGCTGAAGAAGTAAGCGCGGTTGATCAATCAGTAAGTCATTAAAAAGGGATATCCTTTGTGGCTCATACAGTTTGCTGAAGCAAAACTCGCCACCTAGGATATCCCTTTTTTATTGTCTTTTTCTGCTTGATGAGACCGCTTTCTTGATCTCGCCGCTCGGAGTATTTCTTTTTTCTACCTTTTCTTGATTCGTCCGTTGTTTCTCCTGCAGTTTCTCCCTTTTTTTCTTTTTGGGATTTTGTTAGTGTGGAGGTGGGGATGTCGAGATTACGGAGGTGAGCAATATGACTAACGTATTCGCGTGCTTTTCGAGAAGTGCAAAATCACGTCGCGCAGGCAGGATCCTGATATGCAGCATTCTGACCTTCGGCATTCTTATGAGCAGCACCGCCTGCAAGAAAAAGATTTTCAAAGAGCGCTCCGATATTGACCTTTCTTCCTTTGACGAGTGTCCTGTCGAGCTCATGGTAAAAGTTATTAGAAATCGGAAAGTCCGTGTTACGCTGACCAACAAGGGAGAGACGTCTTATTCATATGGCCATGAATATCGTCTCGAATACAGGCAATCCGGTAAATGGTACAAGGTCCCGTTTCTTCCTAATGTCAGGTTTACTCAGATGGGATCCACTCTCGGTCATGGTGAGACCTTCACATTAGGTGACGAAGAATACGTCATTTCCAACAAAGCGGAGATGACTTACTATCTCGATGAAATGCATAGTGATCTTCCCAGCGGGCATTACCGGATCATCAAGGAAATTTCCCCGAAATCCTCACCTAACACCCACTTCTGGATCGCAGGCGAGTTCGATCTGGAAACGGCCACTTCCGAAGCTGTCCCGCTTCAGAAGTCGAAAATCGATCCTGCGCAGGTCATTCCGACCGATGAGCAGACTCTTCGTATTACGTCCGCGTATTATATCCGGGAAGAGAATACCCTCATGATCAAGTACTCAAAGAACATCGAATTCCTCCTGGAGATGCAGCAGGACGGGCAATGGTACGAGATCCCGGTCAAAGGCTACGGCACCACGTTTGATTCCTCCAGGCTCGATCAGGAGATCGAAATGTATCTGAATCAAGAACTCGCTTCCGGGCACTATCGCCTGATCCTGGATAACTATCTTCTGGGCAACACAAAGGAAGACAGTCCCCGCCGCTATCATACCTACGAGTTCGATATCTGATTTCAAACGTCTGGTCTCGGGCAGCCTGGTGCATCGCTATTCCCTTGTTCCGAATAAGGGATCGGTATCAATCGTCTATGGATTCGTATTCCTGAAGGAGGCATTCCACCTCTTCGATGGTGCCGGCCGTCATCAGGCGGTTCTTAATGTCCGCGGTCCCGCGCTGGCCCTTGAGGTAACAGGCGATCTGCGAGCGCATCTCCTTGACGCCCGTCTTCTCGCCCAGCTCGCCACATAGTCCGCGAAGATGTCTGCGGATCACGTCTGCGCGCATCTTTCTGTCCGGCTGATGAATGACTTTATCCTCCGCAGCAAGTGCGGCACGGATCTCCGTAAACACCCACGGGTTTCCCTGAGCGGCGCGCCCGACCATGACACCGTCGCAGCCGGTCGTTTCCAGCATCGCGATCGCGGATGCTCCGTCCGTGACATCACCGTTTCCCCATAGCGGCACGCCGGTCCCGGCGATGGCTTCCTTGGTCTTTCGGATCACTTCCCAGTCGGCCGTTCCCCGATACATCTGTTTCTGCGTTCTGGCGTGGATGGCAAGTGCTTTTGCACCGGAATCGATACACATCTTCGCGAACTCCGGAGCATTGATATCTTCTTCGTCCCAGCCGGAGCGGAACTTGACCGTGACCGGTTTTCCATAGGGTTCTGCCGCGCGGACACTCGCCTCGATAATAGAGGCGGCCAGGCGCGGATCGATCATAAGTGAGGAGCCGGCGCCGGTCTTCACGACCTTGCTGACCGGGCAGCCCATGTTCAGGTCGATGACATCCACACGGTTCAGCCTCGGATCCTCGAGGATACAGGGGATCGCATAGGAAAAGTCCTCCGGATCCGCGCCGAAGAGCTGGATACCGGTCTTTCCCTCGTGATCCGGATCGATCCGGAGATACCGCATGCTGATTTCTACCGACTGCTTGAAGCGGATGCCTCTGGCGGAGACCAGTTCCGTCACGCCAAAAGCCGCGCCATGCTCATGTGCGATGGTGCGGTAGATGCAGGTACTCGTCCCGGCCATCGGCGCGAGTGCGATGTTCTCCGGAATGATAAGATCTCCGATCTGAAATGGGTGAAGGTGCTTTTTCATAAGCAAAATAATAACACGAAAACCACCGGTTGTCTTGCTATGCTACAGGTCCCAATGATTTTACGAATTTTTAACGAAAATAAAGAAAAAACGCATTGATTTCTTTCTATAATCATCATATCCTATATAACGTAAGTAGGTATCCCCTTTCGGGTATTGCTTTACAAAAAATTGATATGAAAGGAGAAACGGTATGCCGTCACGTATTTCAAAACGCGAACTGAAAGTCCTCGACTGGATGTATGATCATCTGCGCTGCAAGGCCTTCGACCGTGTCATGCCGTTTCTTTCGCTGACCGGTAACTTCGGAATCATCTGGTTTGCCGCAGCGGGAACTTTCTACTTCGCCAACATCAATCAGGAAGCCGCAGTATGTATCCTTCTTGCGCTTGGCTGCAGCCTGCTGTTCGTAAACCTGATCCTGAAGAGAGTCACGAAGCGCCCGCGTCCTTACGAGGCCAGAGGCGAGATGCCCAACATCATCATCCGTGAGCCGAAGGACTTCTCCTTCCCGTCCGGACACACATTCTCTTCCTTTGCCGCAGCGACCACGATCGCCAGATTCTCTCCGAGACTTGGTGTCGCCGCTCTGGTATATGCATTTGGGATCGCTTTCTCGCGTCTTTATCTCTACGTCCACTACATCTCGGACGTACTGACCAGCGCGATCTTCGGAGTAGCGACCGGACTTCTGGTCAGCTACCTCTATATGAACGGCTTCATCGCTTTCTGATCCGGCTCACTTCTTACGTATACAGACCAAAAGAGTCCCGCTTCTGGGACTCTTTTTTTGCCTCTTTTATCCGTTTTTCGGGTGGATCTCTTTAGGTTCTTTACTTGCCGTTTTTCAGTTTCTTTCTGCAGTCTTTGCAGTAGCCGAAGACCTCCACTGTGTGCCCGACGACCATGAAGTCCTGATCCGTCGTGTGCAGGTGCTCCTCCTCTTCTTCAAAAGGACACCCCTCCAGCTCGGTCCTGCTCTTGCAGCCAAGGCAGATGGCGTAGTGATGGTGCCCGCTCTCCGCGAGTGAATACAGTGCTTCCGGACTGTCTTTCAGGACAGTCCTGCTTACGACATGTGCCTCTTCAAAAGCTTCGAGCGCACGATACACACTCGAGAGCCACACACCCTTTCCACCTTCTTCGCCGGTGTCGGCGGAAGAAGCCTGCTGAGCGATCTGCCGAGCTGTCAGCGGAGTAGCGCTTTTTTCCAGGATTTCCCAGACCTTCAGTCTGGATTTTGTTTTTCTAAGTGAATCAGGAAAGGACATCAGGGATCACGCTCCTTTCGATGAAGTGCTTCTGCCGCGGAAAAATGCGATGCAGCGGAAGATCAGGAAGAATGCAACAGAGATCAGCACGATGGTTCCGCCGGGCTTTAATCCGAGATAGAAGGACAGGACCAGTCCGCCGATCGTCGAGCAGACAGATACAAATGCCGCCCACAATACCGTCGTGCGGTAGCTTCTTGCGATGCTCATCGCAGCCGCGACCGGC
Organism: Clostridiales bacterium; assembly: GCA_017961235.1. Taxonomy (GTDB): domain Bacteria; phylum Bacillota; class Clostridia; order Saccharofermentanales; family Saccharofermentanaceae; genus Scatonaster. Next base: position 5,031 of record JAGCXQ010000045.1, read on the forward strand.
ACCACCAGAAGAGAGGACACGATCAGGGCTCCGACCGTCCTTGCGGCGATGGAGACCGTGACTGCAGTAAGGATCGTGAAGATCGCGTTGACGGTTCCGACCGGTACGCCGGAGATGGATGCTGCCTGCTCATCAAACGAGATATAGAAGAGTTCTTTGTAAAGAAGGATAAATGCCAGAAGCACAATCACGGAAAGGATCATGACCAGACGTGCTTCAAAGCTGCTGATCGCGACGATCGATCCGAAGAGGAAGGAGTTAAAGTCCGCAGAGCTCTTCACGAATCCGGACATCACACCGGCCAGACCGATGCCTGTGGACATCACGATCGCGACCGCCAGTTCCGAGTGGTTGCCGAGTTTCTTACGGATCACTTCGATGGAAAATGCCGCGATGATGCAGACCGACATCGCACCGACGATCGGGTTAAAGCCCATAAGAAGGCCCAGGGCGACGCCTGCCAGCGACGAGTGGGAGAGTGCGTCTCCGATCAGGGACAGGCGCTTATGCACCATGACCGTGCCAAGGCAGGCAACGATGACTGAGAGCAGAAGTCCCACGAAAAGGGCGCGCTGCATATACGTATATTGCAGGATCTCAGGCATTCTCCTCACCTCCTTTTCCGTGTTGCGCATGATGGGCATGCTCCTTATCTTCGTGGTGCACATGATCTCCATGTTCACAGGAGCTGTCACAGTGTGCACACTCCGCGCAGTGCTCCGCATCATGTCCGTGCGCATCCCCGTGTTCGCAGTTCGCGCAGTGGATATGCTCCACACCGCCGTGCGGATGGCTGTGCGCATGCGCATGGACGATCTTCGCATCCGGAAGGAGCTCCTCCCGGCAGGCACCCTCGGAGAGGCACAGCACGCGGTTCGCGTACGGTCCCGCCTTCTCGACGTCATGGGTGACCATGAGGATCGTGACTTTCTTATCGATATTCAGGTGATGAAGGATGTGAAGGAGTCTGTCCACCGACTCCGCATCGATACCGACGGTCGGCTCATCGAGGATCAGGATCTCCGGATCTCCCGCGAGGACACGAGCGAGCATCACGCGCTGCTGCTGACCTCCGGAAAGCTCGCCGATCAGGGACTTCCGCTTATCGAGCATATCCACCATTTTCAGCGCTTCCTCGGCCTTTTTCTTATGGTCTTTCCCGGGGAATCTTCCAAATCCGATCTTCTTATACAGGCCGCTCATGACGATCTCTTCGCATGTCGCGGGGAAAGTAGATGCCTTGCTTCCGCTGTTCTGCGGCAGGTATCCGATGCCGGTACCGCGAAGCGAGGTCAGATTCTTCCCGCAGATACTGATCGATCCCTTCGTTGGCCGAAGAACGCCGAGAAGAAGCTTGACCATCGTGCTCTTGCCGACGCCGTTATCACCAATAACGACGGCGAAATCCCCGCGTTCCACGGCAAAGTCCACGTCTTCCAGGATCATGTCCCGAGTATATCCGAAGGACATTCCCGTCACTTCGATCACATTTTCCATATCCGGTTCTCCTTTATCTCATTCAAACGATGCAGCCAGCGTCTCGAGATTATCTCTCATGACGGAGAAGTACTCCCGTCCGGCATCGATATCCTCCTTCGTAAGGCCGTCCAGCGGTGATAGCGCTCTGGTCTCACATCCGGTCTCCTCCGCGATCGATTTTGCGACCTTCGGATCGACCAGTTCCTCGAAGAAGATGCACTTGATCCCATATTCTTTGACCATGTCGATGATTTCTCTCATGCGCGCCGCATCCGGCTCCTGATCCGCCGACACTCCCTCGATGCCGATCTGCTTCAGACCGTAGTTTTCACACAGATAGCCGTATGCCTCATGGGCAACGACGATATATCTTCCGGCATATGCGCTTAATTTCTCGCGAAAAGCACTATCCAGTGCTTCACATTCTTTCTTTGCCGCTTCCAGATTCGCACGATAGACATCCGCATGGTCCGGATCCTTCTCGATCAGCGCATCCGCGATCGTGGCAAGTTCTTTTTCCGCATTCTTCGGAGAAAGCCATACATGCGGATCGTACTCACCGTGATGATGGTCGTGCTCTTCATGTCCGTCTTCCTCGTTGTGCTCATCCTCATCGTGATGGTCCTCTCCGGACTTAAGGAGAGTGACATCTTCTGATGCCTCAAGGACAGTAAGATTCTTATTCTGCACCGTGTCGAGGACATCCTCGGCCCAGGCGTCGATTCCGGCGCCGTTATATACGAACATATCCGCATCTTCCAGATCGAGCATATCTCTGGTCGACGGCTCCCAGGAGTGCGGCTCCGTCCCGGCCGGTACAAGCATCTTCACAGCTACCTGATCGCCGCCGATCTTCTGTACAAAGTCATACATCGGATAGATCGAGACTACGACCTTGACCTTACCCTCGGCATCTTTTCCGAAGCCTCTCTTCTTACAGCCGCTGAAGATAGTCATCGCGCCCAGAAGCATCACCAGGGAGAAGACTCCCGCGGCTGCCCGCCGGACATCGGTTCCACGCGATATATGATGCGAAGCTTTTTTACTGCTATATGAATTCATGTTTCCTGATACGCTCTCATTTTTCCTGATTTATCAGTTGCGAATGATTCGCAACTGCAGAAGCGAGTATATAGGATATGAGGATAAAAATCAAGAGATAAAAAAGATCCTCTATCTTGATTCCGATAGAGGATCTTCCGGTTTTTCTTAAGTTAGGTTTCCGGTCAGGAATATACCGGTAAATAATCGTCAGACTCGATCGCCTTTTCCATCTCGTTATTCATAGCCTTCAGTGCGATCTGTCTCTTCTGCTCGGTATCGGCTTCCTTCTTGCCGACGAAATACATAACATGGTAGCCATACTCTGTCTCGACAACATCCATATCACCGATGTTATGGTCTGCGAAGCACCATTCTTCAAACGGCTTTACCATCTGTCCGACAGATACTGTATATTCCGCAGCCTCAGCGACTTCATTTGCCACCTTGCCCTGCTCTGCCTTCGTCTTCAGATCATCCAGGCTCGTTGCCGAAGCCTTCAGCGCTTCTGCTTTCTGCTTGGCTTCTGCCTTCTTATCATCCGGGAGTTTCTCTCCGGTATTAAGATCCAGTGTCGGATACAGAACATGGTAAACCGTCGGAAGCATCGACTCGCCCTCAGCGAACTTATACTCTTTTACATAATGATTCATCGCGGCATTTACCATCTCATAGCGCTGCAGGATCTCGCGAAGGCCGTCCTCTGTAGCAGACGGTCCGTAGTAAGACTTCAGATACTCGTCGAGAGTCATACCGATATCCTCAGCGGATTTCTTAGTCTTATCGAACTCCTCCTGGATCTTTCCCGGAACATCGCTATCCAGCTTTACATTATTCTTCTGCGCATATTCGAGAAGGAATACTTCGCCCTGGAAGTCGGAAACGATCGCCTTTCTCAGATAATCCTTTACCTTCATATCTGATGTCAGCTGTCCTTCCATATCCAGGAATCCGGACTGTGTCATCGGGATATTGGTCACACCCTGGAGCTGCATCTTCATCAGCTGGACGTACTCGTTTGCGAAGTAGAAGTTATAATCCAGTGCCGTGAACTGCATGTCGCGGATCTTCACGATCTTGCTCATCTGCTCGATCGCTGCACGATCGTAGTTATTCTCAAAGGTCATCTTTACATAAGAGCTGCTCACTCCCGGAACACTGGCATCGCTTCCGGATCCGGAAGTATCCTCAACAGAAAAGCTGAGACCTGTATCGGAGCCTGTAGCTCCTGTGGCTGAAGTACCCATGGTGGTCTTTGTTTCCTTACATCCGGAAAGAGCCATGCCCGCCATGATGCAGATCGCCGTCAGTACCGCACTGATCCGTATTTTTTTCATTTTTCTTTTTCCTCTCTCAACATATCTGTCCGGTAATACCTATTCTCATGCCAGAGCACCCGCCGGACTAATATACTTTATATATAACAGGGGCATTATACCACAGGAAACCTTATATATACTATAAATTTCGTCACCGGCATACTTTGTCGGGCGAAAAGCACTATTCTTTCAGGTCGATATAGATCGGGCAGTGATCCGATCCCATGACGTCCGAGAGCATCTCGGATTCAGTGATGCGGTCTTTATGTGCATCATCGACAAAGAAATAGTCGATACGCCAGCCGACGTTCCTGTCTCTTGCGAAGGTCTTATATGACCACCACGTATATTTCTCTTTCACATCCGGGTAGAACATGCGGAAGGTATCGACCAGGCCGGTCTCTGCGAAGTGATCCATATAGACACGCTCCTCCGGAAGGAATCCCGAGATCTTGCTGTTCGCCTTCGGATTCGAAAGGTCGATCTCCTTATGCGCTGTATTCACGTCGCCGCATACGAGGACCATCCTTCCCTCATCCATCTGCTTTTTCACTTTCTTGAGGAAGCAGTCATAGAAACGGAGCTTAAACTCCACGATCTCCGGGCCGCGTCCGCCGTTCGGGAAATAGATGTTATAGAGGATAAAGTCGCCGAAGTCGAGCTCGATCGTTCTTCCCTCATGGTCAAATTCATCCTCGCCGAGGCCGTAAGAGACCGATACCGGTTCTCTTTTCGTGTACACTGCGGTGCCGGAGTATCCTTTTCTCTCCGCCGAGGAAAAATAACTCTTATACCCCGGGATGTTCAGGAGGCTGTCATCGAGCTGGTCAACGGACGCCTTTGTCTCCTGGATGCAGAGGATGTCCGGGTCGAGTTCTTTTACCGTATCGAGAAAGCCTTTCTTCGCGACAGCACGGATGCCGTTTACATTCCAACTAATTAACCGCATGTTAACATTTCCTCGCTATTTCTTTTATCTTTCTTGTGTATTATATCAGACAAATAAAAAAATTCTGCGTTATAATGAAAATATACGAATCTCGGCCATTTGAAGCGGACGATCACCGCTTCCCGGCCGGCGTTTTAATGGGGAGGTATTCACATGGCAGATTTGAAAAAGGTCCTGATGGTTTTTACCGGTGGCAGCATTTCCACCCGTCTTTCGAAAAAAGCACTTGAACTCGGCGTCGCACCGTATGCTGTGCTGGATGCCGCCGGCAAGTTCGGAAAGGATTTCACGATCATCGAGCCTGTAGATGTCTGCTCCGAGAACTTCACGCCACCCATGTATAAAGTGCTTTTCGATGCGCTGAAAAAAGAACTGGATAAGGGCGAATTCGGATGTGTCCTGATCGCACACGGCGTCAACACGATGGCCTATACCGCCCAGCTTGCGGAGCTCCTTCTGTCCGGCTATGAGATTCCGGTCGTATTCTTCGGATCGAAGATCGCGCCGACCGAGGAAGATACGGATGCAGTCGTCAATCTCAAGGCCGCCTATACACTCGCCATGGAAGTGGATCAGGGCGTCTATGTCGTAGGGAAAGCAGCAGACGGCAAGATCTATGTCCACCATGCGGCATACATGATGAGCCCGAACAGAAAGACCGATGATTTTGCCAGCTATAAGAACCGCGTTGCCGGAAAGATCTCCGGTAAGAAATTCATCGCAAATGAAGGCGTGGAACTCCCCTCCGAATGCCCGAATTCCATGAAGAACCTCCGTGCGCTCAGTAAGCTCATGACCCTTCCGAAGGAAGATACCATCCTGACGATCGATGCTCCGGTCTGCTTAAACTACGACAACTTCAGCATCGCACGTTCCGATTACAAATATATCCTGCAGCGTCTGCATCACGATGGCACGGTCAATACTCTTTCCGAGGACAACCCGTTCTCTATCCTGTATCTGAAGAAGGCCTGTGCCCGCTACGATAAGCAGGTCTTTGTCGCTCCGATCGACAGTGCGCTCGTACCGTCCGCTTCGACAAAAACGATCCTCGATGCGAAGATCAAGCCGCTCTACGATATGCCTCTTGAAGCAGCATGGGCATACCTGATGCTGTCCACCTGGCTGGGAAAGCTCATCAAGAAATGATTTGTTAACAAATCGAAACAGATCGGAACAAATCACCACAAAAATACAGCAGCCGGACGAATTTTGAGAAGTCAGAAGCCGCCTGTTTTCGGGAATTTCTTCGAATTGTGAAGAAAATGTGTCAGATTATGACGCGGACTTCACTTTTATTAGAATCCAGTTAACAGAATGATGATTTCTTTTCAACCACCTAGGGATATAATGACAATGGAAGCGGTTGAGAGCGCTTCAGGGAAGCTTGTTGAAAACCCGGTTTGTTGAGTTTGTGTTTTGGGGTTTGAGCTTACCATCCTTAAGAACAACTAAGTGCTTCATAATAACTCCGGGCAGTCTTTCAACAAAAGGCTGCTTTTCTTTTACCCGTTTTTCACCTGATCTTTGCCGGACCGCCTGCGCATCGGGTAATTGTGAGAAATAAAGCAGGTATCCGAAGATCTGTCCGGATACCTGCTTCGTTTGCTATTCCTGTGCTTTTCGCAACACTTAGGCTTTCGTTTTCGGGACGAAGAGTGTGCCGATATCCTCTCCATCAAGGATATCCTCGAGGATCTGGGACTGGGAACCCTCTGCAATAACGCCGGCGATCCCGTGATTCATCAGCATGTTCATCGCAGTGATCTTCGTCTGCATACCGCCTGTACCCAGGGAAGAACCTGCTCCGCCTGCACCGGAGATCAGGGCATCATCCACCTCGGTCACCACAGAGATGCGCTTCGCATCCGGATTGACGCGCGGGTTGCTGTCATATACCGCATCGATATCAGACAGGATGATCAGAAGATCTGCGTTGACTACACGGGCTACCAATGCGGAAAGCGTATCGTTATCGCCAAAGGTTCCGGCATGCGGGATCTCGGCAGTGGATACGGTGTCGTTCTCATTTACGATCGGCAGGATCCCCTTCTCGATCAGTGCTTCCATAGTATTGGAGATGTTCTCTCTCGTGATCGGGTCGTCGATACCGTCCTTCGTCAGAAGGATCTGTGCAACGACACGGGAATACTCGGCAAAGCAGCGGCTATATACATTCATCAGCTCGCACTGTCCGACAGCGGCAACCGCCTGCTTATCACGCATCTCACTCGGTCGCTCGGGAAGATCCAGACATCCGACTCCGACACCGATGGCACCGGAGGTGACCAGAACCACTTCACGACCGGAATTCATAAGATCCGCGATCGCTCTGGCCAGACGGTCAATATTACGCATATTCATGCGTCCGTTCTCATACGTGATCGTGGACGTACCGACTTTTACGACGACACGCTTCGCTTCCGTAATCAGATGACGGCCTTTTCTTTCTTCTTCACCCATTGATCGACCTCATAAAAATGCATTTGCGGCAGTGCTTTTCGCGCATGATCAGCGGCAAGGACATGCCACAGCAACATATAGAATAATATCTTCCGGGGCAAAATGCAATTGCAATTTTATTTTACCGGTGAAAAACACCTGTATTTTCGGTCTTTTCGGGCAAAGAAGAAAGAAAGCTTGAGAAGAAAGTCCCGCGGAGTATGTTATAATGTGTGCGGGTCTAGGGTTTTCTTTTCTCTAACATAAATACAGGAGGGGAATGTTAGTGAAGAAACATTTCGGTTTTTCGCATCGTCTTAAAGCGATCGCTATCTCGTCTTTTCTACTTTTCACATCGGTCTGTTCCACAGCCTGTGATTCCCGAAAAGAACTCGTCATCTACAACTGGGGCGATTTCATCGCTGAGGATACGATCACGAATTTCGAGAAGACACACTCGAAGTATAAGGTCGTTTACCGTACCTTTGAAGATAACGAGACGATGTACCCGAACCTCAATAACTCCTATGACGTAATAATCCCGTCGGAATACATGGTGTCGCGTCTTCTTCGTGAGGACCGCCTGCGCGATCTTGACTGGGATAAGCTTCCGAATGTAAAAGAATATCTCGATCCCCTTTTCTACTCCGTGAAATACTCGCGTGATAAGGACATCAACGATGCGATGCTGAAGTTCGCGATCCCGTATCTCTACTGCACCGTCGGTCTGATCTACGATGCCAATCTCGTGGATATTCCGGAGAACACCCGCGATCCGAAGGAGATCTGGGGAGTACTCTTTGATAAGCAGTATAAGGGAAAGATCGGCATGTACAGAAGTATGCGCGAATCGATCGGCGTCGCGCTGAACTACTGCGGATACAGCATCAATTCCATCAACGACGACGAACTTGCCGAAGCGCGCCAGGTACTTCTCGATCAGAAGGTCGAGGTCGCACCTGCTCTCGGTATCGATAACCTCAAGGAAAGAATGGCGAAGGGCGATCTGGTGGCATCCGTCGGCTGGTCCGGAGATCATCTGGTCATCAGTGACCGTATCAGAGAACTCGGGAAAAGCGGCAGCATCGATATGCGATTCATCCTTCCGTCCGGCAGCAACTGGTCCGTCGATATGATGTGCATCCCGACCACTGCAAAAAATGTAAGCGGAGCACACGAATTCATCAACTATATGTATGACCCGCAGGTCGCTCTTGCGAACTGTCAGGCGGTCGGATACTCCACACCGAATACCGCCGCCCGTAAGATGCTCGATCCGAGGATCGCGAATAATCCCTGTTACTATCCGGATGCAGAGACCTTTGCCCAGCTCGAAGTATATTATTCTTCCGAAGAATACGAGAGGAAGTACGAGGACATCTGGAAAGCCGTCGGAGCCTCTTTCTAACGCGCCATGAGATTCGAACCGATCGAAAAAAGAAACGATAAAGATAATTCGATCCTCTTTTATATGCGATCGTCTCTGGTTCCGGTCTTAGCTGACCTGATCCTCAGCTGTCTTCTGGGATTTCTGTATTTTGCTTCAGATATGCACTCGAAATACGGCCGGCTGATCGGCCTTCTGTCTTTCGGATTCTGGCTCATCGCCTTTCTCGGATTTGCCATCGCGCTTGTCTGCCGTCTCAGCACTCTGGTGTTCGTCACCAAGTTCCGCCTCTATGGACAGATCTTTGCCTTCTTCCCTTCTCACCGCCAGATCGAGATCTCCCTCGATGAGATCAAGGATGTCGAGATAAGAGCCACGATCGGAACGAAGATCTTCCACTACGCCCATCTCATCCTCTATCCATACAATGGAAAGAAGATCATGCTCCGGAATATAAGGAACGCGGAAGAACTCGCACTAATAATCCTTAAACTTCAGGATAAGCTCCAGCGCAGTCAATCCAACTCCGACAAAGAAAGCGAAAAAACCGCAAATTAAAAAAGCGCCCGGAAAAAGTTTCTCGCGCTGGTCCTCGGGCTAAAGCCCTGCGGAGGCGTGTCGAAATCTTTTTCACGTGCGCTTTCTTTTTACTGCGGAATTATCGGAGTTTCTCGCTGGAGTGGACGCCATACTGGGAGCGCATCGCAAAACAAAGATCGATCAGGCTCTCGTGGTATGTGATGAACTTTTCGGTTCGGATCAAGTCGAGGATCTCCTCACGGCTTGCCCAGCGGACGGCCTGGACCTCTTCCTCCTGCAGCTTCAAAGAAGCGGGATCCAGATCCATATTAAGAAGATAATAGTCATCGAAGCCATGCTCCCAGTTCATGGTGAAGTGCGGAACAACACCGTTAAAATCGCAATCCAGTCCGATCTCTTCCAGAAGCTCTCTATGCGCCGCATCCTGCGAGGTCTCCCCCGCACGGGAACAGCCGCCCACAGAAAGATCCCACAGGTTCGACCAGTCCGATTTAAACGGCTGGCGCTGCTGGATCAGCATCTTTCCTTCCGAGTTAAAAATACAGATATGCACGACCATGCGGTACTGGCCGGGCGCAGCCTTCTCGCCACGCGTCACGACCTCGCCGGTCTTTATGCGGTGAATATCATATACATCCCACTGTTCTTTTGCCATAGTGAACCTCTTTGTCCGAAATGAAGGAGCGTTTCCTTTTGAGGGAAACGCTCCGTGTCGAGTCTTCTTATTTCTCGTACGGTTTAATGGTCTGGATCGTACCGTCCTCATTGTACTTGAGCTCGGTGTACTTGACGCAGCGGCGGTGGTTGATGCCGTTGCTGAGCTCGCAGTCGTGATAGAACAGATACCACTTGCCCTGATACTCCACGATCGAGTGGTGTGTCGTCCAGCCGATGACCGGCTCCATGATGCGTCCTCTGTAGGTGAAAGGACCATCCGGATTCTCGGATGTCGCATATACGAGATAATGTGTCGTACCTGTCGAATAAGAGAGGTAGTAAAGTCCGTTGTACTTATGCATCCACGGGCCTTCGAAATATCTTCTGTCCTCATCCTCGGCAAGAAGCGGGTTACCGTTCTCATCCAGGATCTCCAGGTGCTTCGGCTCCGTCTTGAAGGACTTCATGTCGTCATTGAGCTCTGCGAACATCGGTCCGAGCGCCTTATCTTTTCCGACCGGACGAGGTGTGTTCTCATCAAATTTACCTGTCTGCCACATCTCGAGCTGGCCGCCCCAGAGACCGCCATAGTAGATGTAAGCGCGTCCGTCGTCATCTACGAGCACTGCCGGGTCGATGGAATACGAACCTTCGATATAGTTATCTTCCGGTGTAAAAGGACCTTCCGGCTTATCCGATACAGCAACACCGATACGGAAGATGCCGTCCTTGTCGCGTGCCGGGAAATACAGATAGTATTTGCCGTTCTTATATGCGCAGTCCGGAGCCCACATCTGCTTGCTGACCCACGGAATATTCTTCATGTGGAGAGCTTCGCCGTTATCGACGCAGTCTGCATCGAGGTTATCGAGAGAAAGAATGTGGTAGTCCTCCATTCTGTACTCATCACCGTCATCATTATCCTCGCCGTCATGCGGGATATCATGGGACGGATAGACATAGATCTTACCGTTAAAAACGTGTGCAGACGGGTCTGCAGTAAAGATATGGGTTACAAGAGGTGTTCTTTCTTTCATAATCGTATTCTCCCTTATTCAGATAGAACTATAATATCATATATCTGACATCAAAAACACAACGGAATGCAAATTTCGAAACCGATTTCGATACAACTGCGTTCAGCAGGTAAGTTCGGCCGAATCAGCAAGAGGCATGCCTCTCTTAAAGCCGGGTAAGGTAAAAAAGAAATATTTACATATCCTCGAACTTTATTTCATCAACACCGGCTTTAAATGTAAACCGCAGTTCATGAAGTTTCAGTCCTCGCTTTCCGAAGTGCAGCCGGAAGATCGAGTGCTTATTCAGAAGTCCGATCTGAGAGGTCTTACTTACGATATTCCCATCTGTTCCGGTGAACGTGATCACACCCATCGGGATGCTCGTGTAATATACCGTGATCGGCAATTGTGCCAGAGGCGACAGCTCCGAAGAGACCACCAGTTCACAATCGTACTTTCCGTGTTTATCACTCGTGATGCCAAATACAAAGTCATTCCCCTCAGAGGTATCCACATCGACCTTGATGACCGGATCCTCATCGATATTGTAATAGACATCCACCTTCGCTTCGATCGTGTCGTCCGAGAACGGACAATCGATATGCTTGACGGCCGGCTTATTTCCCATCACTGCATCCATCGCCGGTGTATCCAGCGCAAAACGCAGTATATTCGCAGCATTTCTCTGGAGTTCGGCTCTTGTGATCAGATCCGTTCTTCCGTTCCTCAGGTTCTCATAAGTATCCGTCGCATCAAGATCTCCGCGCTCAACCGAAGAGCAGACCATATACACATCGCACTGGGCTCTCGCCATGATGGAGTGCTGTGTCAGCGAGTGGTCAAAGGGATTCGCCGGAATCTTCTGGATGAATGCCCACCAGTCTGTCATAAGAAGACCCGTATAACCCCACTGGTCATGGAGGATGATGGTATTCAGTTCATAATTCGATGTACCGAAACAGCCGTTGATCATGTTATAGACGGACATGACCGATCTGGCCTTTCCCTCCTTGATCGCGATTTCAAATCCCTTTAGATAGATCTCACGGAGAGCTCTCTCGGAAACGATCGAGTCCATAAAACGGCGGTTCGTTTCTCGGTTATTCGCACAGAAGTGCTTGATCGTCGCGGTCACTCCATGTTTCTCGAGGCCCTTGATCTGCGCGGAAGCGACGCGTCCCGTAAGAAGCGGATCTTCGGAGAAATACTCGAAGTTTCTGCCGTTCAGAGGATGTCTGTGGATGTTGATACCAGGACCCAGGATCACATCGACCTCGTTACTTACCATCTCGATTCCGAACCAGGTAAAGAGCTCTTCATTTAATTCTTCATTAAAAGAACATGCCAGACATGTGCCGTTCGGGATCGCAAAGGCCTTCTTTCCGCTGTCGATTCGCATTCCGGAAGGTCCGTCATCACAGCACAGTGTCGGAATTCCCATCGCCATTAATTCCTTTGTAACACCGCCATATGCTGCGGCTGTACCGGTCGTGACCTTGGGGCTTCCCATGCCTTCACCGCGGATGATAAGCGCGAGATCCTCATCCGAAAGCTGTGCGATGAATTCTTCGAGCGTATTCTTCCCGTTCTTCACATCCGCGAGCTTGATGCCCTGATCGCCTGTCTGTGCGATCTCTTTCGGAAGCCTCTCCGGTCTCGTATCGAGGTGATCCACTTCGCGGAGCGGTACCGGTTCATACTTTCCGCCAAGTGTCAAGCGTTCAAATGCTGTTACCGGCTTAAAGGCAGACTCGAGTTCTTCGAGCATCGTGTCTTCCGCGATTTCGATTCGTCCGGCCACGGTATCATCCGCTACGTTTTCTCCCACATAGAAAGTATATGTACCCTGAGGCAGCACCCATCCGGTCTTTCCCATGAGCCGTCCATCGTCGTCAAAAGCACTGTAACGGTTTGCTCCGGCTTTCAGAGTGAGCTCCTGCTCCTGCCCCGGCATAAGATCTTTCGTCTTTGCAAAATCGACAAGGACTCTCTTCGGCATCGCAAAACGGTCAGACGGCGCCTGTGCAAAAAGCATTACGGTCTTTTTGCCGTGGCAGGCACCGGCATTTTTTACGGTTACCTTTACAGACACATCTGTTCCTTCCGAAGAAAAAACAGGTGCTCCGATCTCAAATGTCGTATAAGAAAGGCCGAATCCGAAGGGATACAGCACTTTCTCCGGTGCAAATGTGCTGAAATAACGATATCCGACAAAGATATCCTCTGCGTAAAAATCCTTGGCCGCATCCTGTCCGAAATTGGAAGATGACGGATAGTCAGGAAGTGCTTTTGCAATAGTATCGGTAAGGCTTCCCGAAGGAACCGCTTTTCCTGTTACGAGGTTTGCGACAGCGGTGCCGCCGATCATGCCGGCCTGCCATACATACATAACGGCCGCCGGATCATATTTCTCCACAAAACTCATATCGATGATGTTTCCGACATTGAGAAGGACGATCGTCTTAGGGAACGCCGCGCACACTTTCTGAAGCATCTCTTCTTCTCCATCACTTAAGAAGAAAGAACCCTTCTGTGCGGTGTTATCTCTGTCTTCACCGGCCGTTCTGGCGATGACTACGATCGCTGCATCATTACGCGCTGCGGCTGCTTTTACCAGATCATCGGAAAGCGGCATCTCCGGCTGAGACCAGTTCTCTTTTCCCCATCCCATACCCGGATCGACGGGATTCTTGTTTTCCCATTCTTCATAGGTCCTGATGAGATCCTCATCCAGAGAGATCTCTTTCGCATCGCGGAGACCCTCGAGGATCGACACGACATGCTTGACGTTAACCATACCGCCGGAACCCGTTCCGCTCTTATAGTAGTTATTCTGCATACGCCCGAAAACCGCGGCTTTCGCTCCGCCGTTAACAGGAAGCGCTTCTCTGTCGTTTTTCAGAAGAACAGCGCCCTCTTCTGCGATCGTGATCGCTGTCTTAGTATATTGATTCCAGTCGAGTATATATTCAGGCATGACAGATGTCCTCCGATTTTACGAACTATACAACCATTCTATACCATAGAAGCGCTGGCATTTATAAACTTTTTGTCAACAATATATCGGGAACTTATGATTGCCGGGGATTAGGAAGCGCAGTACATGTTCTTCCCCGGAGCAGCGCACGAAAAAAGAGCTCCGGGATCAGAAATCCCGAAGCTCTTTTGAATAGCTTGTTTGATCTACTTTAGGATCGAATTACTCGATGATTGTAGCAACAGTACCAGCACCAACTGTACGGCCACCCTCACGGATAGCGAACTTGAGGCCCTGCTCCATAGCGATAGGAGTGATGAGCTCAACAGTGATGGTTACGTGGTCACCAGGCATGCACATTTCTGTGCCTTCCGGAAGGTGAGCAACACCGGTAACGTCTGTTGTTCTGAAGTAGAACTGCGGACGATAACCATTGAAGAAAGGCTTATGACGGCCACCTTCGTCGTGTGTCAGAACGTAAACTTGACCTGTGAACTTTGTGTGAGGTGTGATTGTACCCGGCTTAGCCAGAACCTGACCACGCTCAACTTCCTTACGGTCGATACCACGGAGGAGAGCACCGATGTTATCACCAGCCTCAGCCTGATCGAGGAGCTTGTGGAACATCTCAACACCAGTGATTGTTGTGCCCTTCGGCTCATCCTGGAGACCAACGATCTCAGCAGCGTCACCAACTTTGATGATACCACGCTCGAGACGGCCGGTAGCAACTGTACCACGACCTGTGATTGTGAATACGTCCTCAACAGGCATCAGGAACGGGAGGTCTGTCGGACGAGCAGGTGTAGCGATGAACTCGTCTACAGCCTTCATGAGCTCGAGGATCGGAGCATACTCAGGAGCGTTAACATCTGTAGATGTGGACTCCAGAGCCTGCAGAGCAGAACCGCGGATGATCGGTGTATCGTCGCCCGGGAACTCATACTGGTTGAGAAGATCACGGATGTCCATCTCAACGAGCTCGAGGAGCTCTTCATCGTCAACCTGATCGCACTTGTTCATGAATACTACGATGTAAGGAACACCTACCTGACGAGCGAGCAGGATGTGCTCACGTGTCTGAGGCATCGGTCCGTCAGAAGCGGATACTACGAGGATAGCACCGTCCATCTGAGCAGCACCAGTGATCATGTTCTTGATATAGTCGGCATGGCCGGGGCAGTCAACGTGAGCGTAGTGACGAGCATCTGTCTCGTACTCAACGTGAGCGGTGTTGATCGTGATACCACGAGCTCTTTCTTCCGGAGCCTTATCGATATCGCCGTAAGCCTCATACTGTGCCTTACCCTGGAAGGACAGAACCTTCGTGATAGCAGCTGTAAGAGAAGTCTTGCCGTGGTCAACGTGACCAATGGTTCCGATGTTAACGTGCGGCTTAGTTCTTTCAAATTTTGCCTTTGCCATTTAAAATTTCCTCCTTGTTCAGCGTATC
>JAGCXQ010000046.1 GCA_017961235.1 Clostridiales bacterium
CTTCCTGAAAGAAGCGCTTCGCGCCGCAGATAAGAATATGCCCTATAGAGGGCCGGAGATCTTCCAGTCGGGAGAGTACACATACCGCTGCAAAGTCACCGGTGATTTTACCTGGTTTCAGGGCTATGAAGAGATCTATCTTAACGACACGAAAGTCTATGAGTGCGTGTTCCACGGCGGGATCGTGAACTGATCCGATTCAATTATCTCCTCAAAATGGGTCTTTACATTACTACGTATACGTGGTAACATTCTTTCACGATACTACGCATACGTAGTAAGTGTGCGGCAGCTTGCCATCCTGAGATGAGGTGATTATTTTCGTGAAAGAACTATTTAAGTTAAAAGTGACCAGAGATACTGGGATTGCAGTACTGGCCGGACTTCTGATGATCGGTCTGAGCCTTCTGATGCTTCCTTTCTCAGGGGATTCAACGGGTGATACGATCGTGTCGTTTCTCCTTCGGGATGTGGTCATGATCTTCGGACTGGGCATCGTTTTCGTATCGATGTATGTGGATAAGAAAGGGAAAGAGGTCCTCTCGGATATCGGCTTTTCGAAGCGGAAGATCAAACTGAGTCTTGTTCTGGATATTCTTCTTGCTGCGGGGCTTCTGGCCATGTTCATGGGAGATGGGATCCCTGAGGGAACAGAGCTTTTACAGAAGGAAAATCTGTATGCGGCGGCATATATACTCACTGCCGGCATCTTCGAGATGCTGTTTATCTACGGATTTCTCCGTATGAGTTTCGAAAAAGCATTCGGCATCATCCCGGCGATCCTTCTGACAAGTGTCTTCTATTCATTTCACCATGCCGGATTCCAGCCGGAGTTCCTGCACCTGTTCCTGGTCGGACTGATGTACACCGCGGTATTCTACATCACACGGAATATGCTGGTCATTTTCCCGTTTTTCTGGGGAGTGGGAGCGCTGTGGGATGTTATAATATCTTCGGAAGCAGGTGACGGAATCAAGAATATCGAGTCTTTCGTGTTCGCCCTGATCATCTGGCTTCTGATCGTGATATGGTTTCTGTACCGGAGAAGAAGGAGTAAGAGAAATGCTGTCGAAAACATCCATAGTGATCATGGGGATCCTGACCAAGGGCGAGAAAAATGCGTATGACATGTTGAAAGTCATCGATCAGATGAACATGAAGTACTGGCTTCCCATCGGTGCAACGACGCTCTATGAGACCTGCATCCGGCTTCAGAAAAAGGGCTTGATCGAAGATACGGGCGAGGCCGAGAATAAGGCTGTGTACTGTATTACCAATGCCGGGCGAAAAGAACTGAAAAAGACGATCTGCGATCTTTTCGAGAGAGTGGATTATGATTCCGTCTGGTTCTGCCTGGCCGTGATCTTTTCGGATGTGCTCAGCAAGAAAGAGCTGGAAGCGGAGAAGAAAAAGAGACAAGCGCTCCTGGACGAATACGAGGCCGGAACGAAAGCGAATAAAGAGCAGATGCTGGCGCATAAGATCCCGTATTCGGGCATCTGCGCCATCGACCGCATGATCCACATCATCGAAATGGAAAAAGAGACATTGAAACAGCTGTGAGTTCAGACTGTGTGTTCGGATCGGAAGTGAAATGTCTCTTCGAAAAGGAGAACGGATTTGACTGAATCAGAGCTTTACAAAGAACTCGGAAAACTTACCAAAGAAAAGGAAAAGTGGCCGGAGAGTGTTCCTTATCTCTCCACGCTTCTTAATCATGAATCCACGAAGATAAAAGCAAAAGCGATCTGGATGATCGGGGAGATCGGGCTTGTGTATCCCCGTCTGATCCAGGACGTTGTCCCGTCGATCTATTCCTTCTGTAGAAGCACGGACCCGCTGCTTCGAGAGCGTGCTGTAAATGCACTCGGAAGGATCGGGCGCGGGTGCTTTTCTAATATTGAAACGTATTGGAAAAAACTGTTTTATTATTCGGAAGATGAGGATCCGAAGGTTCGGCTGAGCTTTATCTGGGCTTCTGAAAATATAGCGACGAACACGCCGGACATCTATGCGGAACATATCCCGGTATTTGCAAAACTTCTAAAAGATGAGGATGACAAAGTCAGGATGGAAGCGCCGGAGATCTTCCGTGTCCTCGGGAAAAGAAGACCGGAGTTTGTGCGGCCGCACCTTCCTGAACTGCAGAAGCTTTCTGAGACAGATGAAAACCGCGTTGTCCGGATCCATGCGTGTGGTGCAATCAAATCCTCTGTAAAAGTCGATGTAGAGGCACTTACAGGGACACATTCAGAGGATTTAGGCAGAATCCTCTGTAAAAGTCGATGTTGAACCACTTACAGGGACACTTTCAGAGGATTTAGGCAGAATCCTCTGTAAAAGTCTATGTTGAACCACTTACAGGGACACTTTCAGGGATTATTTCATTGCAATTGGCTTGCATATACTGCACTATGATATGTATGGAGGTGTGGCGTGAGTACGGTACTTTATTCTGACACAGATTGGCTGACTTCCGAGGAGGCGTTTTCGATTTATGCGCCATGCATGTATCAGCCGACTAATGAGGATTACAAAGCGCTGATGGAGAAGTATTTATCGGATCCGTCTGTGAAGATCTTCGTGTGTGATATGGATGGCGAAAAAGCCGGTATTCTGGTGCTGAAAGAGATAGAAGCAGCTGAAGGGTCTGAAACAGAACCCGAGGCGGAGATCCTGGGTATCGCTGTGAAAAAGGATCTTCGGAAAAAGGGTATCGGCAGAGAAATGATATACCAGGCGATGGAAACTGAGCACCTCAAGAAGATTACGGCGCAGACAGATGACGATGCGATCGGATTCTACCGGAAAAGTGGATTTGAAGCGGAAAGAGTTGTAGTCGAGTACCCGAATGGATATGTGGTCCGATACAATTGTACAAGGAGGAAGTAAAATGGCAGAGAGTTTTCTGTGTCTGATGGCGGATCTGGACGAGAGCGTCCAGAAGAATATGTCGGATTGGTATGCCGAAATCAAGAAAGAAGGCTTTACCGGAACGCAGACGCCGAATCTCCCGTATCACATCAGCCTGGCGACATATCCGCTGGAGATGGAGCAAGAGGTCCTCGAGAACGTTAATAAAGTGGCGGCAGAATCCTCGCAGGTGGAAGTGCACCTGAGCCATATCGGCATGTTCGCCGGAGGGCAGGTGCTTTTCGCGGCGCCGGATAGAAATCCGGAACTGGATAAGCTTCAGGAAGCCTGCCAGATGGGTGTGCCACAGCAGTACGGGTTTACTCCGCATACCACGATCCTGATCGATGATCCGGAGGTCGTGCATGCTGCGCTTCCGACTTTCGTAAAGTGCTTCCGGCCGATGACCGGGAAGATCACGAGGCTGCACCTATGTGCTTTCTGGCCGACAAGAGAGATCGCGGCGCTGGAACTCAAAGAGTGACTGTTTTTCCGGACCGGCGGGACGGTTTAATCTCATTTATTGAAGGATTTCACGGGATTAATGACAAAAAATGAATGTATCGTGTCATCAGTTTGATATTCAAATAGGGTGATATGTGTTATAGTTAGTGAATAATGAATTTCTGATTTCTTTACACAATGGTTACCAAATACATGCCCCGGCAACCTATAATATAATCAGGTCCTATGCGGACCGAAAGAATCAGATATTCACCGGGAGGCTCTAATGACACTTAAATCACTTTATGAAGGCTATGATCTGAAAGAATATTATCTGGGAAAAGTTACTCAGGTATATAGAAGCAATTCCATCGCGCTGGTCGAGAACCTCGCTGCGATGAATGATAGAAGCAAATTGAAGAGCTCCTTTCTTCCAAACACCATCAGCTATTTCGTCGTAGTTGACTCGACGGAGGGTCTGTTCCTCGGAGAAGTTTACGAGAACAAGACATCGAAGAAGAGCTTTGACGAAGAAGAAAATAAGAAAGCATTCCACGAGATCTGCATCGATACGATCGCTTTTATGCCGAATGATTCCGACAGATTCCACCTCGCCGGATTTAAGACGCTCGGTATCACCGACAGTGTGTATCTGGCAACGGACGAAGTATATGAGCTGTTCATGCACTCCCTCGAACTGAATCATGATTCGGATGAGCCGCTTCCGGCTTTCGGTTCTTATATGAACAGACTGGGCGCAGGCGTTACCCTCAAGCCCAGCACACTTTTTAACCGTCATCTGATGTGCATCGGAGCGACAAACAGTGGTAAGTCCACCACGGCGCTTGCTATCCTTGACAAGCTGGTAACTACCGGCCGAAAAGCACTGATCATCGACCCGACCGGTGAGTATAGAGATGCATTTGCTGACGACGAGATCACGAAGCTGACGCTGGGTGTCGATACTACGATCTCTCCCGGTAAGCTCACCATGGATCAGTGGGAGAAACTTTTCGAGGCGGAGAACAGCAGCCAGGGCGCGGTGCTCTCCCAGGCGATCACTTCTCTTCGTTTCATGAAGAAGATCGGCGACGACTCCTACTACTATAAAGTCGGTGCAAATATCGACGAGGTCCAGGAGAATCTCGCATCGGTTACCAATGAGGATATCGAGTTCAATATCGAGCTTCTCCCGGAGCAGATCCAGGCGGAATCCGTCTGTGAGCCGGACAGAGATAACGATTACAACTTCAGATACCGTTACGACGTTCTGAAGGCAAATGCAAATGCTTCCCTCGTACAGAAGATCCAGTATCAGATGACGAACACCCGATTCCTGACATTCTTCTCGGATGATCCGGAGATGTATAACCTCCTCGATACGATCGAAGAGTTCGTTTACCAGCCGGGCGTGAGCCTCTATATCGACACATCCGCACTTGGTGCTGCTGAAGGTATCGGTGGAATGGTCGTCGATCTGGTAAGTAATTTCATCATGTCCCTCGACGGCATCTGCCCGTTCGTATTCTTCATCGATGAGGTACACAGATATTCCAAGTCCAGATACTCCGATAAGGATTTCTACGGCGGCCTGACCCTGATCGCAAGAGAAGGCAGAAGAAAGGGTATCTTCCTTTACCTGACGACACAGAACCCGAAGGATGTATCTCCGGTCCTCTTCGGTCAGGTCGGTACGATGCTGATCCACCGTCTCATGGAAAACGACGAGATCAAGACGGTTCAGAGCCATCTGGACGATTACTCTCTCAAGCATATCAGAAAGCTCAATCAGGGCGAGATGATCCTCACGAGTGTCAATCTCCTGCACAACATGTTCGTACGCGTCAAGAAGAGCGACAGAAAGCAGTACAACGACACACCGCTTCTCTAATAGCTTAGGGAAAGGGCTTAGAAAAACAGCCTGAGCTTAGGAATTTGAATTAGTTTTTCGGAAGGCTCGCGAAGCATCCGACCCGTTACAGCCACTTCTTCCGCTTGAAGAAGACGAGGCATCCGATCACGATCAGGATGCATACGGTGATGACGATCGGATAGGCCGCGGGCTCTTTCAATTCCGGCATGTGGACAAAGTTCATGCCATACCATCCGGTGATCAGCGTCAGTGGCATGAAGATGCTCGTTACGACAGTAAGGATCGTCATGATCTTGTTCTGCTTGATGTCGATCTGCGTCTGATTCAGGTCACGGATATGGGAAGTATAGTCGGCAAGAGAAGACGTCATCTCGTGGAGCGTCTGCACTCTCTGGAACACGAGGTGGAAGTATCTCTCATTATTCTCTTTGAAGAATTCATTTTCGTTTTCTTCCAGTTCCTGACTCAGATCCATGAGCTGTGCATAGTGGATCCTCAGGTCACGAAGCTCAGATCGGATATCGGTCAGTTCCTGGATGGAGCCGGAGGATTCCTCACTCAAAACATCCTTCTCGATCTCGTCCAGACGGGCATCGTATCTCTCGATGATCTTATAGTCTCTGTGGATGATGCTCTCAAGAAAATCGTACAGGAAACGCTCGAGGCAGGGATTGATATATTTCTTCGTCTGGGCGAGCTTCTCGACGATCCGTCCGGCAAAGCCCTCGTCATCGACGAAGACGACGCCCTTCTCATCCAGTGCGAAAGCGAAGTTGTGCTTCGGCCCGGAAGTGTTTTTCCTGCTGGGGATAGAAAACGTTCCGGTCAGGGAATCGATATTGACTTCCGCATGGGTATCGGTGATCTCATCGAGGTTGATATCCCACTCGATCCCCATCCCGAATTTCTTATTGGATTTGATCCACTCAGAAGAGTTGATCACGGCAACATATTGATACCCCAGATTTTCAAAACTCGTCAGTTTGACTTCTTCGAGCCGCTCACCGATTTTGTAGTACATATCCGATATAACCTCTCGTATTCTTCGCCTGCAAAAGCACTGTCACGGTGTCCTTTGCGTTTTCATACCACACCTATTTTACAACAAAGTCCGGTTTCTTTGTATAAGAGCAGTTTATTGTTGATCAAATTGGTGGATGCTATACTGAAATGTAAAGCAATATACTGAAACGGGAGGAAGAATCTATGATCCATTGCGGAACGAAACCACTGGAAACAGACCGGCTGATCCTGCGCAGGCTTACGATGGAGGATGCAGAAGCGATGTTCAGGAACTGGGCCTCGGATCCGGAAGTGACGAAGTTTCTGACATGGCCGACACACGATAGCGTGGATGTAACCAAATATGTGCTTAGCATGTGGCTCCCGGAATATGAGGAAAAAGACTACTATCACTGGGCGATCACCCTGAAAGAGAATGGAGACGAGGCCATCGGCACGATCCACGGGCTGGTCAACGACAGCACGGAATCGGTCCAGGTAGGATATTGCCTAGGAAGAGCATTCTGGCATCAGGGGATCATGTCGGAAGCCCTTCAGGCGCTCGTAGGTTTCTTCTTTGAAGAGGTCAGGGCCAACCGCATCTGCAGCTACCACGATCCGAAAAACCCGCATTCGGGCATGGTCATGACGCACTGCGGACTAAAGTTCGAGGGGACTCTCCGCCTCTCTGATAGAAATAACACCGGGATCTGCGACGCCAGCTGGTACTCGATCCTGAAGGAAGAATGGGAAGCGGGAAAATAAGATCCGGAAGATCATCAGAGATGGTTCTTGCGGAAAATAATGTGGAAAAGAGAGTGACGGAAATGAAACATGCTGTTCTGACGATGGATGATATCGCTTCTAATAACACCCGCGCGATCGTGGATTATCTTTGTGAGAAGAAGATCCCGGTCCTGATGTTCGCCTGGGGCGAGAGGGTACTGGAGCACTACGATAATGCTGTCTATGCTCTGCAGAAAGGGGCGATCGTCGGCAACCACAGCTTCACGCATCCTTTCTTCTCGAAGCTGACGCTCGAAGAGGGGATCGCCGAGATCGAGAAGACGGAGGAGCTCCTGGATAAGCTTTATAAGGATGCCGGTGTGGAGAGAAAGTACCGCCCGTTCCGTTTTCCGTATGGCGATAAAGGCGGAGAGAATAAGGACGCCCTGCAGGACTATCTCCGTGAGCATGGTTTCAACAAGGTGAAGGATACCCAGATTCCGTATGCGATCTGGAAAGAGATGGGTCTGGATAAAGATATCGACACGTTCTGGACATTCGATTTTGCTGAGTACGAGATCCGTCCGGGCAGCGGTGTCACGATGAAGGATATCCTTGCCCGCGCAGAGGAAGTCAATCCGGAGCTGGGGAAGTCCCTGCTTTCCGATGAGGACGGCAGCCATCTCCTTCTGATCCACGCGCACGATGAGACAGAGGAACTGGTGCCGGAATACTATAAGACCCTTATCCAGCAGCTGCTGGATAACGGATTCATCTTCGATGCGCCGGAGTTCTTTTCCTAAGGTTCTGGAAAAGCACTGTTTCGGATAATGAAGACAGAGAATGGAAAAAGTGAGGATACCATGAAGATCCTGGATATAATCGGTGACAACTATTTCGGAAACTGGACGAGCACGCGGACCGGCTGCCGTGCGGTGATCATTAAGGACGGGCAGATCCTTATGTCCTACGAGACGAAGAACGATCAGTGGATGATCCCGGGTGGCGGTCTCGAGGAAAATGAATCCGATGAGGAATGCGTGATCCGTGAAGTGGCGGAGGAGTGTGGCGTCGTGATCCGCGCTTCTTCCTGCGTGCTGGAGATCGACGAATACTACGAAGACTGTAAATGGCTCAACATATATTTCCTGGCGGAAGTGACGGGTGAAACCGAGCGCCATCTGACCAATCAGGAGATCGAAGCTGGCATGGAGCCGAGGTGGATGCCGCTCGGGGAGATCCTTCAGATCTTCTCCACCCATCAGGAATACGATGGCAAAGATGAGATGCGCCGCGGTATGTATTACCGCGAATACACGGCACTTCGGGAGATCCTTCTTTCGGAGCTTCCGGAAGCCATCCGGGAAAAAGTATCCGGCAAAGATTTCCGGATCGACGATCTGGGAAAATCCGGATCGAGGATCTTTCTCTTCGATGACTGCGTCCTGAAGTGCGAGAAGATCCTGGACCCGGCGGCAGAGGAAGCGGAACCGTTCCGGGAAGATCAGGATCAGACCGTCGAAGTCATGAGGTATCTTAAGGGAAAGCTTCCTGTTCCGGAGGTCCTTGCCTACGAAAAAGATGAAACATACAGGTATCTTCTTATGAGCAGGATCCCGGGAAATGTGGCTTGCGATCCGTACTATATGGAGCATCCGAAGGAGATGATCCCGATTTTAGCCGATGCGCTCAAACTTCTCTGGAGCATCGATATCTCCGGCTGCCCGAGAAAAGCGGATCTCGATACGATTCTTTCGGAAGCGGAGTACCGGGTGAAAAACGATCTGGTGGACCTAAGTGATGCGGAACCGGAGACCTTCGGAGAAGGCGGGTTTAAAGATGCTGAAGAGCTTCTTTCCTGGCTGAAGGAGAATAAACCTTCCTACGAGCCGGTACTTTCCCACGGGGATTTCTGCCTGCCGAATATCTTTATCCGGAACGGAAAACTCAGCGGACTGATCGACCTCGGCAATACCGGAACCGGGGATAAGTGGATGGATATTGCGCTTTGCTACCGGAGCCTGAAGCATAACGCCGACGGGAGATGGGGCAGCAAGGTCTATTCCGACATCCGGCCGGAAATGCTCTTCGAAGAGCTGGGGATCGAGCCGGACTGGGATAGGATCAATTACTATATCCTGCTGGACGAACTCTTCTGATCCGAGAGAATAGTGACAGAAAATAACGACAGAATAGGAGGCGGAAAGACAGTGTAATACTGTTACAAATGCCGCCATTGGAGGAATTTTAATGATTAAGTTTATTACTGATACAAATGAGAAAAAGGCGATCGCCCGAGCGGTCCTGGAGGCACTGCCGGAGTGGTTCGAGGTCGAGGAAAGCCGCGAGCAGTATATCCGTGAGTGTGTGGACTGGCCCTTCTGGGCGGCGTGCGAGGATGATAAGCCGGTGGGTTTCCTCTGCCTGAAGCAGACGGGCGATGCGACCATGGAACTGGCCGTGATGGGTGTCCTTAAGACCTGCCATAGAAAGGGTTATGGCCGCCGGCTCTTTGCCGCGGCGAAGGACTATGCCGTACGAGAGGGCTTTTCCTTCATCCAGGTCAAGACCGTGAAGGAAGGCATGTACGCGGATTACGACATCACGAATGCTTTCTATAAGAGTCTGGGCTTTAAGGAAATGGAAGTCATCGAGAGCGTATGGGACGAGGCGAACCCGTGCCAGATCTACATCATGGGACTCAGAAGCGCCCTTCAGACTATCGCCGCAAGACACAGCTACCGAGGTGCTTTTGCCGACGAAAAAGTCCCGCAGGAGGACCTGAAAGCCATCGCTTCGGCAGGTATCGACGCCCCGTCCGGATGCAACAAGCAGACCACGGATGTGGTGATCGTGGACGATAAAGAAGTGCTCGATAGAATCAAGGACGTACTGGATCCGCCGGTCGCGCAGACGGCGCCGGCCATGATCGTCGTCCTGACGCGCCGGATCAATGCATATCGTGACCGATGCTTCGCGATCCAGGATTATTCCGCAGCCATCGAGAATATGCTTCTGGCCATCGTGGAGCTGGGGTATCAGAGCTGCTGGTACGAGGGACATATCACGGACGAAGACAGGATCTGCGATAAGATCGGTGCGATCCTGCATGTGCCGGAGGAATACGACGTCGTCTGTATTCTTCCGGTGGGGCGAGCACTGGACGATTTTCATGCGCCGAGTAAGAAAGCTTTCTCCGAGCGCGTGAAGTTTAACAGCTGGTCATGACCGGCATGGCGTGTTTAAGCGCCGCGACAAAGGAGAAAAAAATGAATACATATGAGATCGTTCCTCTTCCGAAAGAGGAATGGAAAGGAACGCCGGTGCCGATGCGCTACACGACGGAGGGGTACTTCGACGTGGAGATCCGTGAGGATGCGGATTCGTTCCATGTGGATATGGTCATGAAGAAATTCGATGAACCGGTGCGGCATGAGCCGGATTTCTCGGACGGGCTTTATCCGGACTACTGGCCCGGTGCGGAAGCCTGGGGAATCATCGGAGAAGAGAAAGGTGAGGACGGTCTTCCGAAAAAGAAACTTCTCGCCTGTATCGAGTGCTGTCCGGAAGAGTGGAGCAACCGTCTTCTGGTCACTGAAGTGTGGGTGGCGGAGGAACTGCACCGTCAGGGCATCGCCACGAGAATGATGAATCTCGTGAAAGAAAAAGCACGTCGGGACGGCCGCCGTGCCATCATGCTGGAGACCCAGAGCTGCAATGTCCACGCCATCGCTTTTTACAGAAGCCAGGGCTTCCAGCTCTTAGGTCTCGACAGCTGCTGCTACGGAAACTTCGACATTGAACGTCACGAAGTGCGCATCAATCTGGTGTATTATATCCGGCCGGATGTGGTTCGGGCCACGAAAGAAGATCTGAAAGAGATATTGGATCTTCAGTATCTCGCATACCAGAGCGAGGCGGCGCTTTTCGGGAATAAGGATATTCCGCCGCTGAAAGAGACGCTTCCTGAACTGGAAGAAGAGTTTAAAAACGGCATCGTCCTGAAGATCATATCCGAGGACGGAAAGATCATCGGATCGGTCCGCTCGTATAAAAAGGATAAGACCGCCTATATCGGAAAACTTATGGTGCATCCGGACTTCCGCGGTAAAGGCTACGGCAGTAAGCTCCTTCGGGAGATCGAGCGGTACTATGTCGATATGCGCTACGAGCTCTTTACCAGCACGAGAAGTGTCGATAATATAAGACTATACGAGAAACTCGGCTACAAGGTCTTCGACGAGAAAAAGATCACCGATGAACTGGTGTTCGTGTATATGGAGAAGATGCCGGTGTAACCCGGGGAAATGGTGATCCCGGACCGTTCAGAGGACGCGGGGATACATATAATGGAGGGCGCGGAAATGTCTGAATATGCTTTTGGAAAACAGATCGGGAAAATTATTCATGGTGGAGATTATAATCCGGAGCAATGGCTGGACCGGCCCGACATCCTGGAAAAAGACATCGAGTACATGAAACAGGCCGGGGTGAACGAAGCGACCCTCGGCGTATTTTCCTGGGCCATGTATGAGCCGAGAGAAGGAGAATTTCATCTTGAGTGGCTGCATGAAATCATGGACCGTCTTTATGAGAACGGGATCTATACGATCCTGGCAACTCCATCTGCTGCGCGCCCTGCGTGGCTGGACAGTAAATATCCGGAGGTCATGCGCGTCGATGACATGGGAGTCAGAAGACGTCATGGCCTTCGCCACAACCACTGCCTTTCTTCCGAAGTATATCGTGAGAAAGTGAGCATCATTAACAGAAAACTAGCAGAAGAAGTCGGAGATCATCCGGGTCTTCTGGCATGGCATATCTCCAATGAATTCGGCGGCGAATGCTTCTGTGATCTATGTAAAGCAAAGTTCCAGGACTTCCTGAGGAAGCGCTATAACGGGGATATCGAGAAACTCAATCACGAATGGTGGGCGACATTCTGGAGTGCGCGGTACAGTGATTTTTCCGAAGTAGAACCGCCTTATTCGAACGGGCAGATCGCGATCATGGGACATAAGCTTGACTGGCGGAGATTTACTACCTGGAACTATGCGGACTATACGAGAACCGAGATCCGTGCGATCAGGGAAGGCTCGAAAAAGAAAGATGTCCCGATCACGACCAATCTCATGAAGCGGTTCTACGACATCGATTACCGCGTCCTGGCAAAAGAACTGGACGTGATCTCCTGGGACAGCTATCCGCTGATGCATAACGACTGGGAGAGCTACGAAGACACCATGATCGAAGGTGCCTTTGACCACGCGATCATGCGGGGACTTAGGAAGGACAAACCGTTCCTTCTTATGGAGAGCTGTCCGGGAAGCGTCAACTGGTCGGAGTATAACAAGCTGAAAAGACCGAAAGTCCACGAGCAGTTCTCGCTGCAGGCGGTGGCCTGCGGATCGGACTCGGTGCAGTATTTCCAGTGGAGACAGTCCCGTGGCGCATGGGAACAGTTCCATGGTGCCGTGGTTAGTCATCTGGGGACCAACGACACCAGGATCTTCCGCGAAGTGGCTCATACCGGTGAGACGTTGAAGAAAATCGCCGAGGTGGAAGGCAGTACTTCAAGAAGCGAAGCCGCCATCATATTCGAGTGGGAAAACTGGTGGGCGATCGACTATTCCGGTGGATTCAGCGGGAAGACGAAAAAATACGATATGACCTGCCAGAAATACTGGGAGGCCCTGATGCGCCGCGGCATTGATGCTGACATCATTTCCGTGAACGATGATTTTGACGGCTATAAACTGATCCTTGCGCCGATGCTTTTCTCCGTGAAACCGGAGACGGCAGAGAAACTGAAAGCATTCGTGGAGAAGGGAGGCATCCTTCTCGGAACCTACATGACCGGCTACGTCAATGAGAACACTCTCTGCTATGAGGGCGGCTTCCCGGGTGCGGGATTGAAGGACCTTTTCGGTGTCATCGCGGAAGAGATCGACACGCTGTATCCATCAGATAAAAATGCGATCTGCATGACCGGGGACAAGTGCTTCTCGGTCAGAGATTACTGCGAGATCCTGCGCGTCTCGGATGCGGAAGTGCTCGGGAAATATAAAGATGATTTCTACGCAGATACACCGGCCATCACTTGCAAAAAGTTCGGGCAGGGAAAGGCGTATTATCAGGCGGCCCGGATCCTTCCGGAAGACCTTGGCGGATTCCTCGACATGTTGATTACGGATGCGGGAATCAAGACGCGGGCGCTTCCTTCCGGCATTGAGTATCACAGAAGGATCGGGGAAAATGCTGCGTATGATTTCTACCTGAATCTCTCGGATCAGGAAGTGACGATCCCGAATCTTGCGGGGACCGATCTGGTTACCGGTGAACGGATCGACGGTGCCGTCACGATTCCGGGAAGAGGGAATCTCATAGTGAAGACGGTTTGAGGTTAGTTTAAGGTTCGCCTTCTGTATTTCCTTATATCCGGTTTTTTAAGGACTTTTTAATCGCTCTTCCGTTATAACAGAATCGTAATCTGGAAAAATGCGGAGGTGGACGATGTTTTTCAGAATGCTTAAAAACGATCTGAAGGCGAAGAAGGGTCTGAATCTGATCGTCTTTATTTTCATGATCGCAGCGGCGGCGTTGGTATTTGTCGGGACGGTTCAGCTCTATGCGGTGATCACCGGTTCTTCTTATACCGATCGTATGTGTAAGGCATACAATTCGTATTTTTATGTGAAAGAGGAGAACGAAGAGAAAGCCAGAGGGGTCATGGATCAGCACCCGATGGTGAACGATTACACGGTCTCGCGTGCATGTATAATCAATAATACTCTGATCAATTTCGATCATTATGAAGAACTCGAAGACGCCAACTTTTTCAATAAACGATATTTAGTCGTGAAGCAGCCGAGAGAGGCGGATCTGGTCTATGACATACACGACAGGCCGTTTTATGTCAAAGACGGTACGGTCGTGCTGCCCCGCAGTATAGGAGTATATGCGGGTGCATCCACCGGAGATAAAGTCCGCATCACCACCGATTACGGCAATACCTATGAATTTACGATCGCGAATTTCTATAAAGAAGTGACGAACAGCCGGATGAGGATCATTCTATCCGATGCAGATTATGAAGTGCTTTCGCAGGAGTATCTGAATCATGCGGTATGCCTGGAAGTAAATGCCAAGGATGCGGAATATGAGACCTTGACCGATATTACGATCGCGCTGAGAGAAAAAGGTGTAACGGCCTCATGGTTTTCCAGAAATGGCATGTCCAATGATGACATGATGCTTTTTATTCTTTCGGTATTTGTTCTTGTATGCAGCCTGTTTATGATCCTGATCATTTTCATGACGATCCGCTTTACCATGCTTTCTGCTATTCGGGATGAAGAGAAAGAAATCGGCACCATGCGTGCGATCGGTGTGGATAACCTGAGTTTCCGATGGCTCTTTTCGGCAAAGTATATAGGTTTTGCGGTGTTCGGAGGCATCCTCGGAATCGTTGCGGGATTTTACCTTTCCGATGCTTTCCTCAACACATTCTCTTCCAATCTGCTTTTCCCGCCATCGGGTGTGAAACTGGTCGTTGGCATTATTTCGGTTTCTGCACTGGCTTTGATCATGATCCTTTTCTGTCTTCTTGTCATGAGAAAGATCTCGAAGATCTCGGTGATCAACGCGATACATGGAGAAGCCGGAGGTGAGCGCTTTGGTAAGAGTTCGTACCTTTTTCTTCATAAGAGAAAAAAGATCGGGGTCCCGCTGTTTCTCTCGCTCTCGGATATTCTGAAAGGCTTCAAGCGGTATTTCTTCCTTGTGGCCGGATATGCGATCGGCGTCTCGGTCCTCCTTCTCGTGTTCAATATTGCAGGGTCAGTGATCAACGTGAGATTTGCCAAATATTTCGGCATCAACCGCATGGATTTCTATTTGAGTTTTAACCGCCAGATGACGCGCGAGTACGATAACCGCGAGCTTCAGGAA
>JAGCXQ010000047.1 GCA_017961235.1 Clostridiales bacterium
GTTCAGATGGCAGAAGAGATCGCAACTACTTTTACCTATGGTGATAAAACCATCGAAGGAACATTCTCTGTAGCAGATTATATTGAGAAGTATAATAGTGCGGTAGAGTCTCTGGTGCTTCCCAATAATCCATATAAAACACATCTGGTTCAGAGATTATCTGACTATGGCTACTTTATTCAGCCGTATCTCTCTGCAGAGAACGGATGGAGCTTCGGAGAAGAAGGCGGATATGCCCGCATGGCAAATATCTATAACACTTCCTACAATGACGCTACTCTGGATACAATCATGAATGATTGCTCAGATTTTAAGGCTTTAAAGAACAAAGTCGGAGATAGCATCAGCGCGATTTCCTTGAAACTGGAGCTTGACTCCACCAATGCGGCGATCGTTACTTTCAGTATGGCGAAGACGACTACCAAGCTTTCCGTAACTTGTGAGTATGGCGGAAAAACATACAAAGCCTATAAGCAGGAAGAAGGAAAGTATGCTATTCGAATCCCCGGAATCGCTATTCAGGATATGGAACAGCCACTGACCATCTCCGGAACTGCCGGTGAGAGCGAAGAAGTTAATATTCAGGTCACCCCTCTCGGATATGTTTACTATGCTTTGAAGAATACGAACTCCAATGAGCAGAAAAAGACGGCGATGGCTTCGCTTTATTTCTACTGGTACTATGCCGAGAGATTTATTGGACAGGGAGGAAACTGATATGGATAAATATGAGCAGCTGATTATGGAAATCATTGAATTTCCTAACGAGGACGTTGTTACTGATTCCAACCAGGATGTTCAGACAGGTGAAGAGGATCTCTGATCAGGCAAAGATGAGATTATTTTGGGAGCTGCCGCATGGCAGCTCCTTTTTCGTGCTTGAAAAGTGAAGAAAGATACTGCTTTCGATAATCCATCACTAAGTTCACGAAATGTTCTCAAATACAATTGATTTATATCGTGCATTCTTCTTTCCGGCAAGCTATAATAAAAGGTAATTACAATCACATTCGTGTGGTTCGGGTTCAATGGTCATATATGGGAGAATGGAGATATGTTTACCTGGAATTTCCAGTACATCTCAAAGGCTAGGCTCTCCAGCACCTTGAAGCAGCTGAATCTTTCAGCGGAACAGGGTGATATCCTCATCCGCATTCATACTGCGATCCACATGGCGGATGAAGCGGTGGATCTTGCACGTTTTGTCAAAGAACTTGTCCCGAAGGCCGTGATCTTCGGCAGCAGCTGTATGGCAGTAATAAATAAGGGCAACTATGCGCTGAACCGCTGTATCATCTCTGTTTCCACTTTTTCTGAGGCGACCGTCTGCTCGGAGATGATCCCGATCATGGATGAATACACCGGAACGGCACTCCCTGTAGATATGCTCTGCGGACAGATCAAGAAAGAGTTTGTAAAGGATGATACAAAGCTGATCCTTACCTTCTTTTCCGGACAGTTTAAAGATGCGGGACACTTCATCGACAGATGTAATGACTTTTTCCCGAGTGTGCCGATGACCGGAGGTATTGCCTCCTGTGCGCAGAACAACCAGGATGATTTTTCCGATAATGGATTCGTTTTTAATGAGAAGGGATGGTCTGACCGTGCGATACTGATCGCATCCCTTTCCGGCGAAAAACTCGAAAGCTTCAGTTCTTTTGCAACCGGTGCACGTGTGATCGGAGATGACGCCGAGATCACGGATACTTTTAGAAACTGCATCCTGTCGATCAATGAAAAGGATGCGACGGATGTCTTTAAGCTCGGCATATATGATGCGCTTAGCGGGCATCCCGAACTGATCTATACTTTCCCGTATGTATATTCGGATGAGGATGATATTCCGCTTCATATGCGTCTGGTAAAGGACGTCAGCCTGGAGCAGGTATTCTCGAAAAACGATCCTATGAACCAGAAAGAATACTCGCTCCGCGGAGAGGGTCTCACAAGGGAAAAGAGGGAATTCCTTTTTACCAATCAGAATATTAAGCCCGGTAAGAGGGTGCGCAGAGCGTTTGTTTACGAGGGGAAGATCATCTCGGACAGCCGGGCGCTTTTCCAGCATGTCGAGAACTTTACCAAATCAGAGACGGTCTTCGGATATACTTGTTTTCTGAGAACTGCGCCGTATCTGAACTGCGCCAGATGGGAACTGGCACCATATGAGAATTCCAATATGTGCGGCTGTGTGACCTCCGGTGAGATCCTGTTCTCCCATGGCAGAAACAAACTGGGCAGTGGTGCTTTTGTCGTATCTGTTATGGGTGAAAGGCCGTATATTCAGGAGTATAACCCGTATGCTTTCTCTCACACGGAGACATTCTCTCAGGATAACCGCAAGATGCTCAATAACCTGATGCTCATCGAGGGAGAACTTGAAAAACTTGAGAATACGGCGGAAAACGAGAAGATCTTAAGCTTTGTGCGTGAATGCGAGAAGATCATTCTCCACTCCAGATCTGACGAGATCCCGAATGAGGCGGCCCTCAGTATGGATATTAAGCTCAAAGGCTACGATCGGGTCTGCATCATCAATGTGCTCGAAGAGTCCGAGATGGAGAGAATATTCTCCCCGCATCTTGTTGATCTGACATATCGGAACTATATAAACAAGTGCTTGGGGTTCGCGACGAATCACAAGTACCGCACGTATCTTCTCGATAAGTGGATGCTTGCGATCGCGGTACCCTCGTACCGCTCGACGCTCTCGAGATTCGTACACGATATGGAGACGCTTCAAAAAGAACTCTTCAACTATTCCAATGAGCTGATCTCGATCGTTCCGATCTTCTGCGTCCTGGATGGCTGCGATGAGGATAACTATCAGTCGATGTACTATTCTTCGCAGACTGAGATGAAAAACAAGAATATCCAGTTCTATGTGAAAGAATCCGCGGATGAGCATGCGCTGGATGAAGAGAGTATCCGCGAGAGATATCATATCGTCAACGTGATCAACTACGCGCTGGCAAATGACAAGATCATCCCGTATTACCAGGGGCTCTACGACAATCATGAAGGAAGGATCAACCACTATGAGTCGCTGATGCGCATCATGGATGAGAACGGAAAGATCTATTATCCGGACAGTTTCCTCGGAGTCGCAAGGACCTTCGGAGTGCTCTATGACGCAATGTCCAGAAGAATGATCCTGAAGGTCTTTGAGCGCTTCCAGGATATGGAGGATATAAGCGTCAGCATCAATGTCAGCATCCGTGACATCAAGAATAAAGAGATGCTGGATCTGATCTATGACAAGCTCTCGACCGTTCCGTATCCGGAAAACTTCGTTTTTGAGATCCTCGAGAGTGAGGACATCGATGATTATACTGAACTGACGGAATTCGTGGACCGTGTGCACGACCTCGGCGGTATGGTCGCAATCGATGATTTCGGCTCCGGTTTTTCGAATCTGCAGCATATCCTTAGCATCCATTCCGATTACCTGAAGATCGATGGATCGATCATCCGAAGATGCTGCGACAGTCAGGAATCCGAAAATCTTCTGGCCCTGATCTCCGGCTGGAAGAGTATGTCTGCACATAAGATCAGAATCGTCGCTGAATTTGTCGAGACCCAGGAGATCCAGAATAAGATCGTCAGCTATGATGTCGATTATTCACAGGGATATCTCTTCTCGAGACCATCGCCGGACCTGATGGAGTAAGTGCTTTTGAGATAGCGGAAAGGGACGGAAAGACGAGTGATCAGAGACGCCAAGAGAAAAAAGACGATAGGGCTGGTCCTTGAGAACACTTCCACGGATTATGGGGAGGAGTTTATTTCCAATGTCATCAGCGGCGTGCGTCAGAGAAAAGATCTGAACCTTGTGGTCATCGCCGGATGCTACGACGGTACGAAGAATAAAGATCCCCGTCACTGCCGGTATTACAGCATTTATAACACTGTTTACCAGCTCGAGAAAAGGTGCAAGTTCGATGGTCTCATCATCTGCCTGGGCAGTATGGAGAATGTCAGTGCGGACCGGATCCGAAGCAGATACAGAGAGCAGATGAAGGATACGCCGATCGTCTTCGCCGCATCGGATATCGATGACTGTGTCGTCGTCAATTATGATAATGAGAGCGGTATCAAAGAAGCGGTGGACTGCCTGATCAATGTGAACGGGTTCACCAAATTCGGCATGCTGGGCGGCCGCCCGGACAGCCGCGACTCGGAAATCAGAAAAGAGATCTACATCCGCCTTCTGAAGGAGAACGGCATCGGTTTTCTCCCGGAAAACTATGAGCCGACGGATATGTCCACGAACTGTAAGGATTCGGCAAAAGCACTTCTGGATAGAAATCCCGAGGTTCAGGCGATCTTCTGCGTCAACGATTCCGTCGCGGAGGCGCTCTATGCGGCGATGGAAGAAAAGCACCTCGTTCCGGGGCGTGACATCATGGTATTTGCTTTTGATAATACGACGATGGCAGGACGGATGATGCCGGCGCTGTCCTCGATCGGTGTGGCGGATATTACTCTCGGAAGACAGGCGCTGAATCTTCTTCTGAATCTGATGGACGGGGAAGAGGTCACCTCTGCCGAGATCCCGACGCGTCTGTACGGGCGTGATTCCTTCCCGTATGAGATGTATGAATACACGAAGCTGGAGATGAGAAATGCGGATAAAGCATTTATCAATCGCATGTTCAATGACTGCTTCTATCGCTACCGCTATGAATATATCAGCCGTGACTCGGTCAATCTGCAGAGGCTCTTTGCCGAGTTTATCAGCAGGATCCTGATCGCAGTCAAGGAAAGATATATGAGCGTGGAGGATTTCTCGGAAGCACAGGATCTGATCGAGATCTTCTTTAGTAATGGCGCGATGGACTATACGGATGCGGCGAAATTCCTGCACTCTGTGGGGAGACTGCAGGCGAATGTCAATATCGA
Organism: Clostridiales bacterium; assembly: GCA_017961235.1. Taxonomy (GTDB): domain Bacteria; phylum Bacillota; class Clostridia; order Saccharofermentanales; family Saccharofermentanaceae; genus Scatonaster. The sequence goes on from JAGCXQ010000047.1 coordinate 4,903, forward strand.
GCAGAGTTCGAGTCTGGCGGGGACAAACCAGTTTATTAACCGCCTTTTTACCTTGATGCGGGACAGGGCGATCACCGCGCAGGCGGAAAAGATCATCGAAGGAAACGAGCGGCGGGTGAACTTCCGCAGGAATTTCCAGGACTTTATCATCGATGTCACAGAGCATGACGGCGAAAAAGCGGATCGTGAAGAAATAGAGAACAGGATCATCGCTAACTTCGATAAGCTCGGGCTCGACAATGCAGCGCTGTATCTGTTTGAGGAGAGAGTGCTTTTCGAGGAGAATAATGACGATCTGTTCCCGGACTGGATCATGCTCCGATGCATCATGAAGGAAGGCGATCTCTATGTCATTCCGAAGGAGAGGCGGGCCGGCCTTACGGACCTTCTGTTCGAGCGCATGGAGCTTCCTGCAAAATGCAGGGAGTGCCTGGTCCTGCCGGTATTCTATAAGACGAATATCTACGGATTTATCGTCACGGAGATGACGAAGGAGATCGCGTCCAGCGGAGAATTCCTCGCCTCCCAGATCGGCCGTCTCCTGTACGAGGGAGAGAACTGATCCCCTGTTCACGCCTGTTCAAGGATCCTTGCTGTTTCTGAACGAAGATGACTTTCTTTCATTATTCAGGTTTATTTCTTTCTGATTCGGTCGTATAATAGACACACTGACGTTTAAAGGAGACACGAGATTGGGAAGAATTAAGAAAGCACTGAGCAACAGATGGGGCGCCTACACGATCGCTGCGGTCGCCGGTGTAGTTGCCTACATGATCCTTAATAATCTCCCTGCCGTTAGTGCCTGGCTCTCCAGCGCGATGTCAGTCATATCACCGATCATCATCGGTGCGATCATCGCTTATCTCATCGACCTTCTGGTCGTATTCTTCGATACCAAAGCTTTTAAGAAGATCCAGCAGGCGAGGTTCCGATATGCGCTGTCGGTCGTCGTATCGATCACGGTCGTTCTTCTGGCGCTGGGCCTTTTCTTCTGGCTGGTCCTCCCGGAGATGATCAGCAGTATCACCCACTTTATGAATAATACGCAGAACTATGCGTCAGACATTGAGGATAAGCTGAAAGATCTCGACAAGTTCGCCGAGAATTACGGCATCCACCTGAATACGAAGAACTGGACAGCGAACCTGAAGGAACAGGCGGAGGTCATGATCTCCGATGTTTCCCACAACCTGAACATGGCGATGGATATTCTCCGTGGTGTCTGGAATGTTGCCCTGAATATCTTTATCGGATTGATCCTGTCCGTGTATTTTATCGCCGGCAAGAACAGACTCTTCCGCGGTATCGACAAGCTCCGCCGCGCCATGCTTACCGATGAGCAGTATAAGAAGCATACAGACTTCTTAAAAAGAAGTAACGCGATCTTCTCCAAGTACATCAGCTTCACGATCCTCGAGGCTATCGGTGTCGGTATCGCGAATGCAATCTTTATGCTGATCGCCGGCCTTCCGAATGTTGTTCTTATCTCCGTACTCGTCGGATTTACGAATATCCTTCCGACCTTCGGACCGATCGTCGGATGTGTCATGGGATCCTTCGTACTTGTGCTGGAAGACCCGATGTACGCAGTCGCCTTTATCATCTTTACCTGTATCCTGCAGACAATCGACGGCTATGTCGTTAAGCCGCATCTCTTCGGCGATTCTCTCGGCATCCCGGCCGTGATCTCCCTGATCTCGATCATCATCGGCGGCAAGCTCTTCGGACCGATCGGCATCCTGATCTCGATCCCGTTCACCGCGGTTATGGCGATCCTCTATCACGAGAGCCTGCTCCCGTATCTGGAAAAGAGGAAGAAGATGCGCATGGCAGAAGATGCCAAGCAGAGAAGGAAAGCAGTTGCTGCAGACGGACCGTCGGATATCCCGGATATACCTTCTGAAGCTGCTACGGTTTCAGATCCTTCTGAAGATACTGTTTCTCCGGCAAAAGCACCTGCAGAGGCAGCTCCTGCGAAGAAGAAAACAAAGCCTTCATCCAGAAAACCCAGAAAGTAAAAAAGAGCGCACTGTGGCGCTCTTTTCATATGCGGTAGAAATGGGGGGGAGATCTTAGTCGATCCCCAGGTATTTCCAGCTCTCCGGATCATACGGGTCTCCTTCGAAAACGAACCAGTATGCCGGAAGGAAGCGTGTGCCGTTATTGCCGCTTACATCCCAGCAGTCAGAGGAGATAATGAGCTGCGGGCCTGCTTTCTTATCAGAATTAATTGGGGCACCGGTGAACGGATTGACCGGATCAGAGATCAGATCCGAGGTCGCGATGACAGGGGTATCAGCATTGGTCATGAAATCCTCGGAGACAGTGAATCCTTTAGCATTGAAATCCTTTACCATCAGGAGCGGCATATAGAATCCCACATCCTCGTCGTGACATTTTATATCGAAGAAGCCGGCACCATATCCGTGATCGGATACCAGGATGATCCTGGTGTTATCATACACGCCCATCTCACGGAGATAATCGAACCATTCACCGAGCTGGAGGAACGATGCCATGTTCACATGGTAATGCTTTTTCTGCACGCCCTCTGACATATGCAGTGTCCTGCCGCCGAGGGTATAGCGCGTGTCTATATCTTTGTCAAAAGCAGTGTTATCGACGATCCTGGCGGGAACATAATCCGGTTCCTGGAGAAGGCAAGGCGAGTGTGTGGTATCGTTGGTCATCATAAGGAAGGTGTTGGCAGATCCTTCCTTCACATAAGTCATATCAGAAAGGTGGGTCAGTTCCGGATAGCTTTGCATGAAATCATAGTCATATCCCTTTGCGGTGAGATTCTTATCATCGGCTTTCTGGATAAGATCAGATGCATTGGAGAGTCCGTCATTTCCGGAGGAGCCGGAATGAGATCCTGTCGCTCCTGAGCTCTCATCGTTATAGGCACCGCTGTCATAGAATGTGTCCTGAAGAAGGACAGGAGAGATCTTCATCAGGGAATAACAGAAGAAGTTTCTGTTGCGGAAAGACGTTACCATATCATCGAGTTTCTCCGCATCCATCGTGTCCTCGAAGAAATTGAACTGGCTGCTGGTGTTATAGCAGCGGAAGTCCGGATAATCGTCGTAGATCGAAAGATCCGGGATCTCGGTATATCCGGCATACGGAGGATCGAAGATAGTTACCTCGTATCCGTTCTCCCCGAAAAGCACCGGCATTACTTTCAGTGCCTCGTTATGTTTGACAGACATGATCTCTGTGTCTCTCTTATTCAGCCTTGCCGGGACATACTCATATCCGCCGAAGAGGGCAGGCGCTGCAAGATTCGTATGTCCTCCGTAGGAGATCGTGTTCGGATAGTAGGTGAAGCCGTCAAACTGCTCTTTAAGCTCCGGTTTCTCATCAAGCAGATAAGGAACCAGCGGTCCGAGTGCCCGGTCAAGCATCAGTACGACGACATTCTGACCGTTCTTCGATAAAGTGATGGCCGGCATCTGTTCCGAGTAAGTGAATCTGTTTCGGAAAGAACGGTATGTATTATGGACGGACCGTATGCTGAAGGCCGATAATCCTATGACTGCGACGATTCCGGCAATGAGAATGATGCGGACGATGCTTCTGAGTCTCTTGAAGATGAAGTGGAAAACGATGACCAGTCCGATCACGACCAGAGAATTGATCAGGTACTCCGAGAGCTTAAAAACGGGGAATTCCTCATACTGGAGATTCTGGGAGAGGAGACCTCTGTCTGTTCCGGCAGTAAGGTAATCGATGACAGAGATGCCGCAGATCAGCCAGATACCCTCGCTAAAATAGGACTTGGTCCGATCCTTCATGAAAAAATACAGGATCCCGCCCCACAGCGTCCACAAGCCGAATGCGATACACATCGTGTATAGAACATAGAGAGAGGGGTCCGATGGGAAGCGGACATTGATGAATTCTTCCGGGGAGGCTGCGATCACATCGATCGGAATGAGAAGACCTGTAAGGACAGACATCAATATCGTGCCGCTAAAGAATACCAGAGCATCCTTCGGCCGTTCTTTTCGTGGCGTATCATTCTTCTTCGTGCCGGACAGAAAAGGCAGCAGAAGGAGCAGGCTCAACATGGACAGAAGGATCTTCTTTCTCATGTCCAGTGTGCCCGCCGTCCACGTAAGAAGGAGAAGGGCCATACCGGCGGCAGCAGCAATGATATAAAGGACCTTTCTCGGATCCTTGAGCTTATAGAAGATATTCTTCATCAGCGAGAAAACGTTGTTGAGGAGCCAGTAGAAAACGAGTCCGGACGGGGAGTGGTAAAGCAGGATCAGGAAGAAGAGTGCAAGACCATATACCCGAAGCTTCTCACTGATCGGATGTCCCTTGGTATATACGAAGCCCGAAATGATATTGATCAGGGTCATGAGGATAGGAAGGATATTGATCGGGAAACTGCCGATCATAAAAAGGGCATCTTCTTTTCCCAGATCGGAAATAAACCCAAAAGAGATACCCTTCAGGCTCTGCATTCCGGAAAGAAGATGATATGCCGCGATAAAGAATGGGATCTGAAGAAGAAGGGACACCGAACTGCGAAGGGCATAGATCGGAGAATAATGATTCTGGCGGTAGAAGGTCTGCAGGATCATGAAGCGCTTATCTCCGGTGAAGGTTTTCTTCAGGTGTGAGACTCCGGGCGCCATTTTTTCCCGTGCTTCCCGCTCTTCTGCCTGCAGTTCATCCGCTCTCTTATAGAGTGGAAGTACGAGAAAGTTTACTGTGATACTCAGCACGATGATAGACAGGCCCTCGTTTCCGATGAGACGGTTTGAGATGGAGAATACGACCTCGAAAAAGAGCTCGAGCGGGGCAATAAGGGAGGTGTACAGTATCGACAGAAACGACATTGAAATTGTACCCTCCTTCAGAAATCTCGGAGGAATCAGAATCCTCCATAAAATAATATTTTATATCTTTCAGTAATTTACTTCAACGATAACGTCACCCGAAGGTCATGGAGTCCCGCTCCGCGCTTATCATACCACCGCTTGGAGGTCGACTAAGATACCGGATCGGGTGTAAAATACTGGGTGATTCTAATAGATTGAGTGAATAACGATGGCATATATTGAGTTTAAAGACGTAAAGAAGATCTATAAGACCGGAGATGTCGAGGTGCGCGCGCTTGATGGCGCGGACTTCTCGATCGAGAAAGGCGAACTCTGCGTGATCCTCGGCCAGTCGGGTGCCGGCAAGACCACGCTCCTGAATATCCTGGGCGGCATGGATACGCTGACCAGCGGCACGGTGCTCCTGGACGGTCAGGAGATATCTTCCCTGAAGGAAAAAGAACTCGCGAACTACAGACGGACGGATGTCGGTTTCGTGTTCCAGTTTTATAACCTGATCCCGAATCTCACTGCGATCGAGAATGTCGAGATGGCATCCCAGCTGGTGTCTGATCCGATGGACCCGGAGGAAGTCCTTAGCGATGTCGGTCTTTCCGATAGGAAAAAGAACTTCCCGGCGCAGCTGTCGGGCGGCGAGCAGCAGCGTGTGGCGATCGCCCGTGCGGTCGCGAAGAATCCGAAGCTCCTCCTCTGTGATGAGCCGACCGGTGCGCTTGACTACCAGACCGGTAAATCGATTCTGAGACTGCTGGCGCAGATGTGTATCGAGCGCCATATGACCGTGGTCATTATCACGCACAACTCGACACTGGCAGCGATGGCCAACCGTGTCATCCGTATCAGGAGCGGACGAGTCGTGAGCTGTGATGTAAATCCTGATCCGATATCCATAGAAGATCTCGAGTGGTGATACGGGCATGAAGAGAAGTTACTGGAAGATCGTTTTCCGATGCATCAAAGGAAGTCTGATGCGATATCTCGCGATCCTGATGATCATTGCTCTGGGCGTCGGTTTCTTTGCCGGACTAAAGAGCACGATGCCGGCATTTTATGCGACCGGAGACAAGTATATCAGGAATCAGGAACTCTTCGACTTCAGGATCCTCTCGACCATCGGGCTGGATGATGAAGATGTAAAGAAGATCGGTGAACTTCCCGGCATCCGTGCATGTGAAGGCGCTTCTTTTAAAGACGGACTGGTGACCCGCAGATCGAACAAAGAAGAGGGAAAAGAAGATCTTGTCTCTGTCGTGCGTTTCCACACGATGACGGAGAATGTGAATAAACTCAAACTCGTGGAAGGACGGCTCCCGAAAAAAGATAACGAGGTAGTTATCGATGCATATGAGTGTCCTTCCGACTTCATGGGAGATACACTCATCCTGTCGGATCCGGATGGTTTTTCCCATTCCGAATATGTGGTGGTCGGATTTGTAAGATCTCCTTATTACCTGAATTTCCAGCGTGGAACGAGTGAGATCGGTGACGGAACACTCGATCTGTTCGTCTATGTGAAAAAAGAGGGACTCATCTTTAACCAGTATTCCGAGTGTTTCGTGAAAACGGACACAGATGCAGAAACCTTTTCAGACGAATATGATGCAGACATGGCGGAATTTGAAAAGACGCTGAAGCCCCGTGTGGAGGAAGTGGTGAATGCCCGGTATGACCGCCTGAAAGAAGCGGCGAAGCTTTCTGCGATGCAATCTCCCGGCACGGTACCCGGAGATCTTTCTTATTTCGGTTTTCCTTCTTCTCCGGATTCCTATATCCTGAAGCGCGATACAAATGTCGGCTACGTCAGCTTCGATAACGATGCACAGATCGTCGATGGTATCGCATCCGTTTTCCCGATCTTCTTCTTCGCGCTGGCGGCACTTGTCTGCTCGACGACCATGCAGCGCATGGTCAGTGACGACCGATCTGAGATCGGTACGATGCGCGCACTCGGATACTCGAAGTTTTCCATCATCCTGAAGTATGTGATCTACTCGGGGTCTGCCTCCGTAATCGGCGCGGTCGGTGGATTTGCTGCCGGCACCAAGATCTTCCCCTTCACGATATGGAAGGTCTATGACATGATGTACGGATTTGCACCGATCACGTTTACTACAGAGATACCGCTGTTCCTCATATCACTTCTGGTGTCCCTCCTTTGCTCAGTCGGAGTGACGATCGTGACGTGCTTTTCCGAGTTCACGGATACCCCTGCGGAACTTGTCCGCCCGAAGGCCCCGCCGTCCGGTAAAAGGATCTTTCTGGAATATATCACGCCGCTATGGAAGCGTCTCTCTTTCCTGCATAAGGTCTCTGCGAGAAATGTCTTCCGCTTCAAGAAAAGAATGTGGATGATGATCATCGGCATCGCCGGATGTACAGCTCTTCTCATCACGGGATTCGGCCTGAAGGACTCGATCAATAACCTGATCAATTTCCAGTATGACGAGATCATGACATACGATGTTTCGGTCAGCTATAGCAAGGACGCGACGGAAGAAGAGATGGTGAAGATCCTGGAAGACGCGGATCAAAAGACCGGGATCGATACGGAGAAGATCCTGATCCGTAAAGAGCATATGAAGCACACCAGTAAACAAGCGATCCGGGATGTCGAGCTCTTTATTTCCGATGATCCGGCGTTTACGAACTTTGTCAATCCGCACAAAGGGAAAACAGAATACGGTCTTCCGAAAGAAGGAGCGATCGGCATCAGCCTGAAACTTGCCGAGAGTAATTCTCTTTCGGTCGGAGATACGATCACACTCGAATATGGAGACGAAGGAAAGACAGTCAGCCTTCCGGTCGGGTACATCTTCGAAAATTACACTTTCCACTATGCCATAATCAGCGCAAGTACATATACCAGTGTTTTTGGAGAGGAATATACACCTTCGGAGGCCCTTATCCGCGTGCCGGACGGAAAGTCCTACGAATATGGATCCGCCGTCGGATCGGACACGAAGGTCCAGGCCTGGAACATTATGGAAGAGGGCAGAAAGAGCTTCTCGGAAACGATGGAAAAGATGAACTATATCGTCATCCTGGTCATCATCTGCGCAGCGCTTCTCGCCTTTATCGTGCTGTTTAACCTCAACAATATCAACATCGCCGAGAGGACCCGTGAGATCGCGACGCTCAAGGTCCTCGGATTCCGGAGAGGGGAGACGGGGAGCTATGTATTCCGCGAGAATATTATCCTTTGCCTTCTGGGATTTGTGTTCGGGATCCCGACGGGGATATATCTGCACCGCTTTGTCATCTCGCAGATCAAGATGGATATCGTGGCATATAAGATCCTGATCCTGCCGCAAAGCTACATATATTCACTTCTGCTGGTCATGCTCTTCTCGCTTGCGGTTGACCTGATGATGCGAGGAAAGATCCGAAGGATCGACATGACTGAATCACTTAAGAGCATCGAGTAAAAAAGAGTCCCTTTCTTCAAAGGGACTCTTTCAATTTTCGTAGATCAATTATTCCGGAAGCGGATCAGCTTTATCCGGGCGATCAATTCAGGAACGAATCATCGTCGAGATCTTCGACGGAATCAGGAAGTTCATCCGAAGATGCAGGACGTGCCCAGATCGGTCCATCCGGCGATGGAGCAACAGGTGTATCATCAGCATCATCTTTTACGATGGAATCCGAGTTATAAGAATTTCCCATCTGAGGAAGACCACTATTCTGGTTTCTCACAAAGGCATCCACCGGATCGGTATCTATATTGGCATTAGATGATGGCGTCGGGGAAGTATAGACATACGACTCTGCTTTCTTCTTGTTCGACATGATCACGAATGCGAAGAAGACGCCGCCGATAATGACGATCGCTCCGAAAAGAACTCCGAATACCCACATCGGGATCTTGAATCCGCCGCCACCTTCCAGCGTGAACTTGGCATACATAAATTCATCCGCACTCAGAATATCCCATGTCAGTGTCTTTCCGGAAACATTAGTAGCATTGCTCTCTATGACTTTGCCGGGAATCTCTATAACGAATCTCATGTAGCCGCCGTATTTCTCAAGCACGCTCGAGGATGCCCCGCTGCTCTGAGCCTGCTCTGTCTCAGAGTCATAGTTCATGGCCAGGAAATATACACCGTCCTCATCTTTCGTCAGAGAAAGAGTTCCGAAATCCAGATCTCCGGATGACATGTTTTCTATAGCCTGATCCAGAGTTGCACCGCTTTTTCTGACATAAATGCCAATATATGTATTACCATCTTCTGTTTCGATGTAGTCTTCTACTTCATATCCGGCATCAAGATACTTCGCTTTTGTTTCAGCGATCGAAGAGGACGATGCGCTGTTCGAGTCAGTCTGAAGCGTCGCATATATCATCTGAACCTCGGTCTTTCCGTCTTCATCGATCTTGAGCTTGACCTCGTAGCGGACGCATCCCGTAAATACGAAGAGAATCGACAGGAGCATCATCACCGCGATCTTCTTCGCTAACCCTTGTTTCCGTTTCTTTTCCATTTTTCATTTCCTCCGTGCCTTGTTATGCACATACCCTTATTCCTACAATATGATTGTAGCATATAGATTGATAATGTCATATTTTCAGGAGAAGTGTCAATGATGATTTACTATTATTAACGTTGCCTATTTTGCTTCCCGTGCAAAAATACAGTATACTGGAAATAGCCGATAGCTAGTCGGGTTTACTTCATTTGGTCAGACCAATCCGGCAATATCATCGGCTTTTTCTTTACCCTGTTACGGAAAAACAGGGGAAGAGATCTTCCATAAAGGAGCTGCGGAAATGTCACCTGTTCGGGATGAATACAGAGATCTTCTATTTCGGAAAAACATTCTTATCTGCGACCGGCATGATTCCGAAAAAGCCCTAAAGATCGGCCTTGGGGAGTCGCAGCTTCCGCGTGATCTGGCCGAGTCGGAAGAGTATGTGGGGCAGACGCTTCTTTCCCTGTCGAAGCTTCTGAATATCCGGATCACTTCGGGAGAAGATCTTGCCCGTCCTTTTATGGTGGAGTACGCGTCACATATGCTGGGAGCCCAGGTCCCGCTTGCTTTCTACAGGGGATTTCCGAAAAGTGTGCTGAAGCTTCCGATCGAAAAACTCCTTGTAGATCAGATCGTCAGCTATTTTGTTACTTACGGTATGAATGATTTTTCCACTGCCCGCCACTCGATCTTCGAGACGGAAGAAGATATGGAGCGCACGGTTTTTAAAGAACCCGGCACCGTCATAAACTTCACGATCATCACGCAGGAAGAAGCGGAAAAGAAGATCATCGCTCTGGTGAAAGATATGTTTTCTTCTACCCGTCCTCTTAATGAGGAAGCGATCAAAGTGATCGCGCTTGCGGTAAAGGATTTCGGTATTGTTCCTGAGAGGATCGCATCGAAAAACACTGCTGTCCGCCTGTATCTTGCGACAGGGGATATCGCATTTACGAAAGATCTGTATCTGTCGGATACGATCAAACTCGTGGAACAAGTGCATTTCGAGCAGAATAAAAATTCCCGTCCGATGGCACTGCGGTTTCAGACGAATCAGCTGAATCTTAAAAACCGTGACCGGAAGCTCATTACGAAACTGATCGATCAGTGCTTCGAGACCGGGCGGACCGATACGAAAAACTGCTATGAGAAGAAGAAGACGTGGGCAGGACTTCTGCACCACATCCACTACCGCGCGAAGAATGAAGCGGCGGTGGAATTCCTTTCGGCAATGCGTGGGAAAGAAAACCTGTCCGCGTATTCGAGATTTGAAGAGACACTTGATCAGGCGGGAGTGCTCCCGGCAGCAGATGTTCTGATCAAGGAAAAAGGCGCCGGCGCGCTTCTGCGGAATCTGAACTATCTGGCCAGCAGATGCACCTCCGAAAAAGAACTGGACCTGCTGATCGAAAAAGCATTTGGGACAGAAAAAACGAATCCCGTCATCCTTCTTCAGATGCTCTGTATGTATTGCGCAAAAGAGCGGACCGGACGGCTGGGAAGGACTTTCCAGTTCACGAAGGGAGATCTTCTTCGTGTGCATCATGAGACAGAAGAGGAGAAGGCGAAGAGCCGGTCCGAGCTTACGGACTGGCAGAGCAGCAGGATCCTGGAATCGGTCCGATCCCGCCTTCAGGAAGCGCTCTCCGGGAAACTCGGGAAGGTCTATATCCACCCGGATATGGAGAGATTCGGTGTGCCACTCAAAGAGAGCGCATCCCAGGGAGGACTCGGGGTACTTCCATCCGGGTCGCGTGTTCCGATTGGGGCGAAGCGGAAGATCCGCGGATTTACTTACTGGGAGAAGGTCGATGATATCGATCTGTCCGTCATCGGACTAAACGAGAAGGGAGAACAGATCGAGTTCTCCTGGCGGACGATGGCCGAGAATCAGAGTGAAGCGATCACCTATTCCGGAGATGAGACCAGCGGATATGGAGGCGGTGCGGAGTATTACGACATCGTCGTTCCGGAATTCCGGAAACTATATCCTGACATGCGGTATATCGTATTCTGTGACAACGTCTTTTCGAATCTGACCTTCGACAAATGCGTGTGCCGTGCAGGTTTCATGGTGCGCGACGAGGAGGATTCGGGAGAGATCTTCGAGCCGAAAACGGTGGAGTCCTCTTTTACAATAAATGCACCCGGAAGGTTCTGTTACCTTTTCGGGATCGATCTGAAGAAGGATGAACTGGTATGGATGAATCTGGCAAGAGATGCGGACAGCGCTGTCGCAGGGACGACCTCCATGGGATTCCTGATCGAGAAATTCCATATCACCGAGTATATGAATCTGAAGATACTCTTTACGATGCTGGCCGAAGAAGTGGTCAGCGACCCCGGGGAAGCAGATGTCCTTCTGGTACCGTCCTCTTTCGTAGTGGAAGATCCGGAAACCGGAAAACAGAAGCAGGTCATCCGGGAATTTGATTTCGAGCGCATCCTGGCGCTCCTTGAAATGGAGGATTGATTATGGATCTGAAAACTGCATTTGCCGGCAGGTTTAAGGTGGGCGCCGCGATCTCGCGCATGAACTTATCTACACCTGCCAACATGAGATTTCTTCTGGACCAGTTCAATAGTTTCACGGTGGAAAATGACATGAAGCCGATGTTCTTTCTGGACAGTGAAGCGAATTTCAAGGAGCCGGAAAAGTATAATCTGGCGCCGAAGCTGAGGTTTGATTTCGCTTCTCCGTATCTCGATTTTGCCAAGGAGCATCAGATCCCGATGCGCGGCCATACGCTGGTCTGGCACAATCAGACACCGAAGTGGTTCTTCTGCAGGAACTACGATGAAGGCGAGGGCCTGGCGGACAGAGATACCATGCTGAAAAGACTGGAGAACTACATCCGCGGCGTACTCACTTTTGTCCAGGAAAACTATCCGGGCGTGATTTATGCCTGGGACGTCGTAAACGAAGTCATCGATGAAGGTGATTTTCGGAAATCACTCTGGACGGAGACCGTCGGGACCGACTTCGTGATCAAGGCTTTTGAATTTGCGAAGAAATATAAAGCTCCGGAAGTGAAGCTCTTCTATAACGACTACGATACCTTCGAGCCGTGGAAACGGAAGCTCATTATCGAGAAAGTCCTAAAGCCTCTCGTTGCGGAAGGGCTCGTAGATGGTATGGGCATGCAGACCCATCTTCTGATGGATAAACCGGACCTGGCAGAATATGAGATCTCGCTTCACAGCTTCGGGGAACTGGTCCCGGAGGTCCAGATCACCGAGCTCGACATCCATAACGCCGACCCGTCCGAGGAGTCGATGGAAAGGCTTGCCGAGAGATATAAGGAGCTTTTCACGATCATCGTGAAGGCGAAAGATGAGGGAAAAGCCAATGTCACGGCAGTGACTTTCTGGAATCTTCTGGATGAGAATTCGTGGCTCACCAACTTCCGGAAGGAAGTCAGCCATCCTCTTCTTTTCGAGGGGAAGTGCCAAGCGAAGAAAGCCTATTACAGCGTGCTGGAGACCGTCCTTTCCAAAGATCAGATCGAGAAGTGGACGCCGGAATATACGGACGAAGAGTATCAGAGTCCGCCGCCATTTGAGTATTTCAAGACCATGCGCAGCCTGATGTATCACCGGGTCCATATCGAGAAGGGTATCGATCTTTGCTTCGAAGAGTACGGCAGCGGAGACAATTACATCCTCTCGGCGCAGGTCGGATTCTATCCTTTCGGCATGCAGCAGAAACTGGCATCGATGGGATATCACGTCATCTGCATCACGCTCCGCGGGTTCTATCCGTCTTCGTATGTGGAGGAGGACTACGGCGACCGCTGGTACGATGTATTTGCAGAAGATGTGGTCAAAGTAGCCGATAAACTTCACATCGATAAGTTCTTCTATATGGGTGCTTCCCATGGCGCCGGTGTCGGCTGGCACCTAATGCTTCTGGCTCCGTCCAGAATCAAAGGATTCATCGCGTGTGTCCCGGGTCCGCACAGCCTGACGGAAGGATCCATGTCAATGCGCCAGATGGTGCTGTCGGGCATCATCAAGGAACCGCCGCCGATGGATCCGCCGATCGATAACGACCCGCGCCGTGAGAAGAGACGTAATTTCCGCTCGGCCCATATCGCGATGAATCCCGAACCGGATCCGAGGGAAAAAGCGATCGATTACGGAAGACCGCTGCTGAAGTTCAAGACAGAGGAGAAGCTCTGTGAGGCGCTTCATACGATCGAGGTACCTACTCTGATCCTGGGCGCTATCGACGATCCGATCAGCACACCTGAGCTCATGCTCCGTTCGGCAAAAGCACTTCCCCACTGCAAGATGATCCTGTACTCGAACTGCGGGCACAACATCGACACTGACCTCGTGGAGGAGCTCTCCGGCGAAGCGGACAGGTTCATGAAGCAGGTGGATCACGACGGGCGTGTGTACGCGTGGGATATGTGATATAATTGAGTGGATTTTTAGTGTAAGCAAAGGTTGACACGGTATGGAACAACTATATCAGAATTCTGAAATCATACTCCGATACATTGTAGAGTTCTCTACTTTGCTTCTGGAACTGTTCGGTATATGCATCCTCGTATTTTCCGCGATCAAAGCGTTTATCTTCTGGATGAGAAGAGATGATTCCATCCGTCTTCAGCTGGCACAGGGAATTGCCCTGGCGCTCGAGTTTAAGCTCGGCGGCGAGGTCTTAAGAACGGTTGTGGTCCGAGAGTGGGCAGAGCTCGGTATCCTCGGTGCCATCATCCTGCTCCGTGCGACACTGACCTTCCTCATTCACTGGGAGATCAAGAACGAGAAAAAAGCACTTGCTCCGAAGCTTGGAAAGAAATCGGAAGCAGAAAAAAAAGACCCGGTTCAGGAACCTGTTAATGAATGATCAGAAAAAGCATCTCAAAAGAGATGCTTTTTTACTTCCATTAACCGAACATATGTGCTACAATTATTTCGTCGACAAATCTATTTGGAAAAGGGAGTCATGATATGAGTAACATTTACGAGAAATGTCCGGAATTGGAAAATGACAGATGGCTGATGCGATTCGTGAAGGAAGAGGATGCAGAGAATCTTCTTCTGGTCTATGGAGATAAGCAGGCGCTGCCTTTTTTCAACAGTGATAACTGCCATGAAGATAATTTCTACTACAACACGAAAGAGAAGATGGACGGAGCGATCCGGTTCTGGCTGAGTTCATATCAGGATAAGTGGTTCGTCCGTCTGACGATCATCGACAAGAAGATCTCGAAGGCCATCGGTACGATCGAGATGTTCCATCGCCCCTCGGATGACGAATTTGACGGTGACGGATTGATCCGTCTGGATGTAAGGCCTGACTACGAAAAGTCGGAGGAATTACAGAGCATTTTTGAACTTCTGATCCCCGAATCATATACTCTTCTTGAGTGTGAGGAGATCATCACGAAGATCCCGCTTTATGCGGTAGAGCGGATCGATGCGGCAAAGAAGATCGGCTTTGAAAAGACCGATCGGCTTCTTGTCGGATCTGAAGACCGACATGCCTATAAGAATTACTGGGCGATCAGAAAGTAAAGCAAGGAAGAGTACAGAAAATGGCTGACAATCCGTGGAAAGAAATCAGTCTTCAGGATTATGAGGAACATATGAGCCTGGATTCGGTACATCAGCTTCAGGCGATGAATGCGATGATGAAAGACCAGTTTGAATCCTACCCGGTGGAGACGGCGATGGTTCTGGGAGTGGCCGGCGGAAACGGTCTCGAGCATGTCCGGAAAGACAAGTATAAGACCGTGTATGGCGTGGATATCAATGAAGACTACCTTCGTGCGACGGAGGAAAGATATCCGGACCTTCAGGGGATCCTGAAGTGTCTTCCAATCGATCTGGTCCATGAAGCCGGAAAACTTCCGGAGGCAGATCTTCTGATTGCCAATCTCCTGATCGAGTATATCGGCTACGAAGCTTTTCAGAAGGCCGTTTCGAAAGTTCAGCCGAAGTATTGTTCCTGCGTGATCCAGATCAACACGGATACGAAGCAGTGGGTCTCTGATTCGCCGTATCTCCACGCATTCGACAGACTGGATGAAGTGCATCACCAGATGGAAGAAGATGCCCTGGAGAAAGCGATGAAAGAGATCGGGTATTCGCTGATCCATAGAAGTACAGAGACGCTTCCGAATGGAAAAGCGCTGGTACGTATGGATTTCAGCAGGTGATGATATGGAAAGACCGGAATTTGACAGTATTCAAGATTATGCCGAGTTCTCGAAGTACTACTGGTACAGAGAGGAGCTGATCCGGATCTGTAAGGCGCATGGCCTTGCTGCGCCAAGCGGGAAGATCGAGCTGTATAAGGTCATAGAAGCATACTTTTCCGGAGAGAAGATCCTGCCGCAAAAGAAACCGATAAAAAGAAAACCTTCAAAGGTTACGGAGCTGACGCTTCAGACCGGCCTGATCGAGTGTGGGTTTACATTCGGCCCCAGATTCCGGGAGTTCTTCGAGCGTCAGACCGGAGAGACCCGTTTCAAATTCAACGTGGATATGGTAGCAACGGCAAAAGCCGTGAAAGAGAATGGTGATGAAAGCTTCACTCTGGGGGATCTTCTTGACATATACTATGGGAAGAAGACTTATGTGACCTACGATAAGTCTGCGCTTCAGTGGAACAAGTTCGTGAAAGATTTCTGCGCAGATCCTGCCACGGAAGTCTATCCGGACAGACTGAAAACCGCGGCAAAGCTATGGAAGATCGTAAGAGAATCGGATCAGGAAAAGGTCTATACCCGCGACCTACTGGTCAAGTACGGTAACACGATATAAGATATTTCGCAGAATACTTGTACTGTGAACATATATAGGTAGGACGACATCATCGTCTGGCTGAAAACCGGAGAAGAAAGGAACAATTCAATGAATAAACCAATACCTGAAAATACTGTCAGAATAGTGAAAATCGATAAAGAGGCTCTTTACGAGTTTATATATGAGAATTTTGTGGCCATACAGGAGCAAATGATGGATATCGATCCTACGGAATGCTTGAATAATTTTGCAATCGATTGGGAAACCGGCTCGTTTATTTTCACTGCACATAAAATGGAAGATGAGAATGGTGATATCATTCCCTTTCCGAAAGATATCGATATTGAAAAAGTATTACGAACGATTCCGGCAACTGCCGATTCGGCTTTGTCTCCTAACACGAAATATAAAGACTATTCAATTGATGAATTACGAAGTTTACAGTCATAGTTAACTCCTCATCGCTGTTACCTGAATACTATTCACGGTTGTGTTCGTTCAGAAGAACAAAAAGAGCGTCAGATAATTTCGCACACTAGCTTGAAATAAACAGATAATTATAGGGGTGGTTGCGGCGATCCGCGATCACCCCTATTCTGAAAAAATTTCCATGTATATGTCCTTATCGGTCCTCCTATATTCTTTGAAGCCGCACTTGTCATAGAGCCGTATGGCCCGGTCATTGTCTATATATACTTCAAGATATACTCTTTTAAGAGACAGTTCGTTCCAGCCGTAGCGTAGAAGGTTGACTATGGCCTCCTTTCCGTAGCCTGCATTCTGCTTGGCATACGTGATGACAATACCGAGCTCAGCCTCGCCGTCCTTGATGTTCATAAATCCTGCGTTTCCGATGAATTCACCTGTGCTCTTCTCCAACATCGAGAAGGTATATGGCTGCGTGATCTTCTGATTCTTTATGAACTCGAGCTCTTCTTCCATTGTGTAGGGAGTCCTTCTCTCACCGATGAATTTAGCAACATGCTCGATGTCATTGACCATCGTAAGATAGTCATCCACAAGCTCTTCTGTAAACTCAACGAAGCGTATGTTCTCAGATTCAAATACGGAAACCATGGCGTTGAACACTCCTAGATATTGATCTTCGGAACAAATCTGATTACCTTGCCGCAATAAAGACATGTTCCTGTCAGTGGCAGTGTGCCGTTATCCTTGATCATGCGCCCGCATTCCGGACAGGGTGCGGAATCTTTGACAGATGGCTCGAAAGTTTCAGGTTTTTCAATGATTTCTTCCATTTTTGCATTGATGAGATTGGGGTCGATTCCCCGTTCGATCATGATCTCCATCATGGCCTGAACCATGATCTTCAGTTTCAGTATGTCGCTCTTGAGATCCGTAACATTTCTATTCGTCTCTGAAACTTTTTCTGCCTGGCGTACCTCTGCTGCTACACCTTTTAACTCACTGCTGCTTACATATCCATTGTTTCGAATCATACTGCCGCCCTCTTTTCTCGATTATAAAAAAATTCTATCACAACTGCATTCCCGTTTCATATGACAGGAAAACATCTTAGGAGCCTTCAAATTGGGGATTGCGGCAGAATAGAACGGGTTACGGTGTATAGTGTACAATGATACAAATGGATCTGTAAGAAGACATCCTGAAATAAGGTGGAAGGAGAAACCTACGAAAGTTATCGTACTTAGTCGGGTTTTGAAAGAGAAACATATCGAGAAGATCAAGAAGACCGCTGTAGAGGCGGGTGCGGTACTGTGCTTTGTCGAAGATGAAAAAGAGATCCCTGAAGGTTTTTCCGATGCGGAAGTTCTCTATGGATTCGGCACGGAATATGCGCGGACGAATCCTGCGCTGAAGTGGCTGTGCGTGCCCTCGGCCGGCGTCGATTATCTTATGGGAGAAGATGCTTTTGCCAATAAGGAATACATGCTGACCAATTCATCCGGTGCCTATGGTGTAACGATCGCAGAGCACATTATTACCGTAAGCCTCATGATGATGCGAAAACTCACGCTTACCTACGAAGAATCTCTTCGCGGAGAATGGGGGAAGCCAAAGCCACAGAAGTCTCTGAAGGACTGCCGGATCACGGTACTGGGAACGGGAGATATCGGCACCTGTTTTGCAAAGAGAGCGAAGGGCTTTGAGCCGGAAACGATCGTGGGCGTGAACCGCAGCGGAAAATGCCCCAATCCGGTCTATGACAGAGCATTCCCTATCGGATATCTGAATATGGTACTTCCGGAAACGGATCTCCTTGTGATGAGCCTTCCGGATACAAAAGAAACAAAGGGTATTCTTTCCAGAGAGAGGATGGAACTCCTTCCTAAAGATGCATTTATCGTGAATGTCGGGCGGGGATCTGCCATCGATGAAGAGGCCCTGGCGGAGCTTCTGGAAAAGGATGAATTGGGAGGCGCGGCGCTGGATGTTTTCAGAACAGAACCGCTTCCTTCGGACAGCCCGCTATGGAAGACGAAGAATCTTCTGATCACGCCGCATGCGGCAGGTAATCTCACACTGGCTTACACGCTGGATACGAATGTGAATATGTTCTGCGAGGACCTTCTGAATTATGCAAAAGGACTTCCTCTCAAGAACCTGGTAGATCGGACAAAAGGGTATTAAACTAGAAGATATCAGCAGATAGAACAGAAGATATGAATCAGCATGAATAGGACGTAGAAAAGGAGACGAAAAATGAATCAGAATGTAATGGTCACAGGAGCAGGAAAAGCAGTTGGCTTAGGATTTAACCTGGTACTTCGTTATCTGGAGTCGGGCGATACCGTCGTCGCGACGATCAGAAAACCATGTCCGGAGCTGGAAGATCTGAAGAAACAGTATGGGGAAAAACTGATCATCCTGACAATGGATATCGGGAATACTCCTTCAGTGGAACAAGCGGCGGCGGAACTGTCGGAAAAGCTGGATCATCTGGATCTGCTCATCAATAATGCGGTCACGGTTTCTCCTGACTGCGATAAGGGATTCTTCGATGCCAATCTCGACTACATCGCGAGAACCGTGGATGTGGCGGCCGTCGGTCCGATGCGCGTGATCAAGGCGTTTTATCCGCTTCTAAAAAAGAGTGAGATCACGGGATTGATCATGAACATCTCCTCGGAGGCGGGAAGCATCTCCAAGTGCTACCGCACGAACATGATTGACTACGGTATGGCCAAAGCGGCCCTCAATATGGCGACCATGAATCTGGTGAATACATTTAAGGATGACCACTCAATCAACATCTTCTGCATCCATCCCGGATGGATCCGTACAGACGGAAGAGAAGACAACCCGGCTCCGCTTTCTTCATACGAGGCGGCAGGGATCCTGCAGGAACTTTTCGAAAAGAAGAGAAACGATTTTATCGGTCACAGGTTTATCACGAATGAGAATGAAGACTATCCGTTCTGAGTTCGATCGTAAGGAGAAAACATATGGACAATTTTGTGGATGAAAGAGACTATGCACTTCTCGCGAGGGACAAATATACCTTCTCGGTCCTTTCGAGGATCATCGGAGCAGAATGCCAGCTCCGCATGACGGATCACGAACGGTTCATTCTCTGCTTTACGGGACAGCCGTATCCGGTGTGGATCTGGATGCCGGACGATGCATCTTCTGACGAGATGGAGAGTGCTTTTCAAGTAGCAAAAGAAAACGGACTCATGGACGGCGATCACCGATTCAATATCAAGTACGAACTGGCGGATTACTTTATAAAGAGAGCCGAAAAGGAAGGGCTGAAGCTTTCGGTCTCTACGAATCTCTATGCCTATGACTGCCCGGAACTGATCCCACCGAAGACCGTGACGGACGGGCACATCCATAAGTGCACGCTGGAGGACGTAGATGTGCTGACCGACTTTTTCGAGATGTTCCACGATGCGGTCGGGATCGACAAAACGAGCAGAGAACAATACCGGATCGATGCGGAAAACGGAATCTGCGAAGGATCGATGTATCTTTGGAAGACGGATAACGGGGAATTTGCCGCCAGCTGTCACTGGCATCCGGTACAGGAAATGGCATCGATCGGGCTGGTCTATACCCGGGATGAATACCGCCGGCATTACTACGCGGAACATCTGGTGTATGAGGTCACGAAGATCGCAAAGGAAGAAGGATACCTTCCGATGCTCTACACGGATGCGGATTATGTAGCCTCCAATAAGTGCTATGAGAAACTAGGATATATTCTCAGGGGAAAACTCTGCACGATCAGCTGATACGTCAGACTGCCTTACGGAAAAGAAGTGCGGCGTTATGTCCGCCGAAGCCGAGGGAATTACTCATCGCATACTGTATGCTGCGCTGTTTTCCGCTTCCGAAGGTGTAGTCGAGATCCAGTTCTTCCTCGCCGGAAAAAGAGTTTCTGGTCAGGTGAATATAGCTCTCCGTGATTGCACGGATGCAGACGATCGCTTCGATCGCGCCGGCGCCTCCGAGGAGATGGCCGGTCATGGACTTCGTGGAATTGATTGAGACCTTCTCCGCATCTTCTCCCATTGCATACTTGATCGCGCGTGTCTCGTAAAGATCATTTAGATGCGTCGAGGTACCGTGGGCATTGATGTAATCAATTTCGGCAGGGAGGATTCCTGCCTGAGCCATGGCGATTTTCATCGCCATACCGGCTCCGCTGCCATCTGGGGTTGGGGAAGTTATGTGATATGCATCGTTCGTTACACCATAGCCCACGACCTCGGCAAGGATATTCGCATTCCTTTTTACGGCATGCGCATATTCTTCAAGAATAAGAATTCCGGCTCCTTCACCCAGAACAAAACCATCGCGGTCCTTGTCAAAAGGACGGCAGGCATGCTCCGGATCGGAACAGGTGGAAAGTGCTTTTAGCGCGGAAAAACCGCGGATAGCTGAACTTGTGATGGCGGCTTCGGTTCCGCCGGCTACGATCACATCGGCTTCACCCAGACGGATCGAGTTATACGCCTCGCCGATACAGTGGCTCCCTGTCGCGCAGGCGGTGGAGATATCCATGTTCTTTCCCTTCAGGCCGAACTGGATCGCGATATTCGCCGATGCCATGTTCGTGATAACCAGGGGAATATAAAGCGGATCGGTCTTCGCACCGCTCAGAAACTTCGGGATCTCCATCTCGTGCTTCTGCATCGCGCCGATACCGCAGCCGACGATCACGCCCAGACGGAACGGATCTTCACAGGAAAGATCCAGGCCGGAATCGAGAAGTGCCTCTCTCGTCGCAGCTACCGCATACTGCGAGAAAAGCTCCATTCTTTTCGCGGATTTAAAGTCCATAAAATCGCGGGGATCAAAGCCTTTGACTTCGCCGGCGAGCTTGATGGGAGAACTAGAAACATCTACCTTCGTAATCGGTGCGATCCCGTTTCTGCCTTCTTTCAGGCCCTGCCAGAATGAGGCCACATTATTGCCCAGCGGAGTGACAGCTCCCAGGCCTGTGATTACGACGCGTCTTGTTTCCATAGTACCGATCCTTTTTTCTTTCCTTCGAGTAAAAGTGTAATCAAATCCCGATGAAACAGGAACGGTCAAGATCGCCGAAGTATCCGATTTTGCGGAATATTGAAAATCTGTGAAAAATAGTACAAAATCCGCAATTTGCGCAAATACTGAAAGATTGGCGGTATATGGCGAAAAATGTGGTATCATGCTTGATAGGAAAAGAACGGAGGAAGACGAATGGCATTACTTACCAAGGGCGCGATCATGAATACTTTTGAAGAGATGCTCGAAGAGATGCCTTTCGACAAGATCACTGTCTCCGCACTTGTGAAGAGATCCGGCATCAGCCCGAATACTTTTTACTACCACTACTGCGATAAGTATGCCCTTCTCAACGAATGGTTCGGCATGAAGCTTCGTGTGATCCGGCAGGACGAAGATGAGTTCGCCGGCTGGCAGAAAAGGATCAAGTTCTTCTTCCTCATGTGCCACGATAACCCGCGCCTGATCCATCACATTTTCGACTCGCTTTCGCGTGAGCAGCTCGAGCACTATATCTTCGAGATCACTGACAAAGTGTTCATCAGCTATGTCCGTAAAAAAGCGCAAGGCAAAACCGTATCCGAGAAAAAGATCCGCGAGATCGCGCGATTCTATACATATGCATTTATCGGCTTCTTCCTCGAGTATATCTGGGATGACATGGAAGAAGATGTCGATTCGAAAGTCGATCACTTAAGTGAGATGTTCGACCGGTTTATCGAGAGTGCGATCCAGTAATTTTCGATCGAAGAAAACAACACCATCTACTCCGCAAATTGAATCCGGCTTCTATACTGTAAGTTTAATCCGGGGCTTTTCCGTCGTTTCAGTGATACAATATCCGATGAAAAGAAAAATATAAGAGAGGATATCCCCATGAAACGCTGCATTGCAGATGCTCCACGCAGAGCCTGAGGAGACTGTGTGGAGGAATAAATAGTTTTCCTCGAGCTTTGCTTCTATAGTCATTTCAACGATAAGGAGCAAAGATATGAATTACGAAAAAGAAAATAAAAAGAAGAATCCGCTTCGGGATTTCTATGTCCTTTGGAGCACGCAGAGCCTGTCCCAACTGGGATCGAGCATCACCGCTTTTGCGCTGACACTATGGCTCTTCGATAAGACCGGTTCCACTCTGGGTACGGCGGCACTGACGATCTGTACCTATGCGCCCTACGTGATCATGAGTATTTTCGCGGGGGCACTTACCGACCGGTTCAATAAGAAAAAGACGATGCTGGTCTGTGATACACTGGCGGCTTTATGTACGGTCGTAGTGTTCCTTCTATATAAGACAGATACGCTAGAGGTCTGGCATCTTTATGCGGTCAATGTCTTTTCCGGGCTGATGAATACGGTACAGCAGCCGGCATCGGAAGTAACGATGACCCTGATCGTGCCGAAGGAATACTATCAGAAGATCAGCGGTATGCATTCGCTGACGAGATCACTGAATTCCATCCTGAATCCGCTGATCGCCACGGCACTTTACGGGCTGTTTGGCATGGGCGTGGTATTTGCGCTGGATCTTCTTACCTTTGCTACTGCTTTCGTGGCACTGCTGGGTTTTGTCCGGATCCCGGAAAAACCGAGCGAGAAAAAAGAGAGTACACTTGCGCTTGCCAAGGAAGGACTACAGTTTCTTAAGAAGACACCACTGGTGTTTTCGCTGATCCTCTTCATGTCCGGTGTCAACTTAGTGGCCTCCGCCTTTGATGCGACACTATATGGATATGTGATCCCGAACCCGAAAGGCGGAAAAGAAGTACTTGGCATCGTAACGGCCTGTTCCGGTATCGCGATGGTCATCGGTAGTCTTATCGCATCGAAGATGCCGAAACCGAAGGATAGAGTGCGAGTCGTCTTTGTGACGATGCTGATCTCCCTGAGCGTGGAGAACTTCGTGCTGGCCTTCTCGAGAGAACCGGTGCTGTGGTGTCTGGGACAGATCGTCGGATGGATACTGGTTCCTGTCATGAGTGCGAACCTGGATGTGATCCTTCGAAACTCGATTCCGGTGGAACTGCAGGGCAGAGTCTATGCGTGTAGAAATACTTTCCAGTTCTTCACGATCCCGATCGGGCTATTCCTCGGAGGACTCATGGTCGATCACGTATGTGAACCCTTCATGGCAAGACATGCCTATTCCGAGGTTCTGAGAGTGCTTTTCGGGTCGGGAAAAGGATCGGGTGCGGCGCTTGTGATGGGTATCCTGGGACTTGCCGGAACCATA
The DNA here is from genome assembly GCA_017961235.1 of Clostridiales bacterium. Taxonomy (GTDB): domain Bacteria; phylum Bacillota; class Clostridia; order Saccharofermentanales; family Saccharofermentanaceae; genus Scatonaster. The sequence continues at coordinate 28,702 of JAGCXQ010000047.1, forward strand.
CACTGCCTGGTTTTCGGATCGCGATTAAAGAAGTATCATTATAGTGATTCGTGACGCGCGAATTGTGAAAGTGGACCGATTACAAATAAACAATTGAGGCAGCATGCAGACACGTATTCTGACAATAGAAGAGATACGGGAAGTCTATGAGAAATATCTCTACTATGATTTTCCCGATGATGAGCGAAAACCACTTTCCCGGATCGAGCAGTCGATCCGGGAAGGGCGGTACCTCTGCGCAGGTGCTTTTGCCGAAGACGGAGGATTTCTTGCCTACGCCTTTTTTGTGTTTGAAAAAGAATCATGTCTTCTGGACTACTATGCGGTGGTGCCGAAGATGCGAGGAAAAGGAATCGGCTCCGAGTTCCTTCGTAGAGCGGTGGAGCAGTGCAGTTCTGAAGTAACGATCATTGAGATCGAAGATCCGGAATCAGATGTTTCTGAGGAAGAAAAGAAAGCCCGCAAAAGACGGCTGGACTTTTATCTGAAGGCAGGATGTATCAACACGAAAGTGCATGTGCTCGTTTTCGGAGTAGAATACCTTCTTTTGGAATATCCCCTGAAGGGTATTCATAGCGAAGAAACGATAGCGGATGGGTATTGCGCGATCTATCGGGCGATCCTTCCGAAGAAAATGTATGAGCAGAATATAGATGTGAGGAGGAAGTGAAGGATGGCGAAATTGTTTTTATGTGGTGGCGGATTCGGAAAACAGATGGAAGATATTTATCCTGTTTTTAATGCGGTGATCGACCACACAAAGCCGCTACTTTATATCCCTCTGGCGATGCCGGAAGAGACACATACTCTGGACGAATGTTACGCATGGATCCAAAATGAACTGAAAGAAGGCGGAGTCGAGGTCCCTTCGATCGAGATGGTGCGCTCGTATGAGGAGATCCTGACTAAGGATTTCTCGGAGTATTGTGCACTTTATTTTGGAGGCGGAAATACATTCTCGCTTCTAAAAGGACTGAAGGACAGCGGTGCTTTTACCAAGATAAAGGAATACCTCCTGGGAGACGGAGTCGTGTTCGGAAGCTCGGCAGGAGAGATCATTTTCGGGAAGGACATCATGACAGCCATCACCGAAGATCCGAATGATGTCGGACTTCAGGATACAGAAGGATTCGATGTGCTCTCCGGGATCTCGCTGGATGCGCACTACACCAATGCGAAAACAAAAGAAGATCACGAGCGCGTCACTGCTTTTCTCACGGAATATTCGGTCGAGAACGGGAAGGTGATCGCGCTTCCGGAGGAGGACACGCTGTTCATTGACGGAGATGTGGTCCAGGTCATCGGATCCCGCCCGTACTATGTCTTTGAAAACGGTGTTCGGCTGGAGAAGATGGCCGAACTTCGAAATGAACTCACGGATAATGAGTGGCCTTTAGAATACATTGACCACGATCGATGGGTCGCCAGAGGCATCGTTTTCGATGAAGAAGGAAACTTCTATTTCATCCGCGCCACCCGAGATGACATGTTCGGCAAGGCGACCATGATCGAGACACCTGGCGGCGGTGTGGAGAAAGGGGAAAACCTGAGCATGGCGATCCACCGAGAACTCAGTGAAGAACTTGGCGTAGAGGTCGACGTGATATGTAAGATCGGTGTAGTCAGCGATTACTACAATGTGATCCACCGGCACAACTTCAACAACTATTTCCTGTGTAAGGTGAAGTCTTTCGGCGAGAAGCACTTAACGGAAGATGAGATCAATGACTTCCATCTTTCCACGCTGAAACTGACCTTTGATGAGGTCATTGCCGAGTACGAAAAACGCAGGGAAACACCTATCGGAAGACTGGTAGCCAACCGCGAGCTTCCGATAGTCATGAGAGCGAAAGAGATCATGGATACGCTCAAGTAACAAGTGCTTTTGAAGGAGAATATGGATGTATTTTGATGAACTGAAAACAGGCATGACGGTAGATACGGCGCCGGCGGTGATCGAGAAAGAAAAGATGCTGGCTTTTGCCCGGGAATACGATAACATTCCGCTTCATGTGGATGAGGATTACGCGAAGACGACACATTTCGGAAGAGTCATCGCGCCGGGGGTCATGTCTTTTATGGCGGTCTGGGCAAAGTACCTGGATGTGGCCTTTTTCGAAGATGCGCTTCTGGCTGGAAAGTCCACCCGGATCGAGTGGGTGAAGCCGGTCTTTGCCGGGGACGTACTGACCGGAAAAGCCACCATTACCAAACTGATACCTAGAAATGAGAAAAACGGCCTGGTGGAGCTGACGATCGATGTATACAACCAGGATGGAGAACTTGTGCTGACCAATGTGACGGAAGCCGTCGTGAAGTGCAGAAAGAAGATACTGGAAACCGAAAGACTTTTCCTTCGGGAGATGACCATGAGTGATCTGGATGCGCTTTTTGCGGTGCTGGGCGATCCGGAGATCATGCAGCACTATCCCTATACCTTCGATGAGGAGCGCGTGCGCTCCTGGATCGAAAGGAACATGAACCGATACAGAAATGACGGATTCGGCCTTTGGGCGGTCTGCCTGAAGGACACGGGGGAAATGATCGGGGACTGCGGTCTTACCCTTCAGAATATCGACGGGACGATGCTGCCGGAGATCGGATACCATATCCGGAAAGACCAGCAGAGAAAAGGGTATGCAAAAGAAGCATCCGCGGCCGTCCGTGACTGGGCTTTCCAGAACACAGAATATCCGGCGCTATATTCCTACTGCAAGTACACCAACGTGGGTTCTTTTAAAACAGCGGAATCCATCGGCATGCATTTCGAAAAAGAATACCCGGATGAGGCAAATAAGATCACGCATGTTTCCGTGATCCGGAGAGAAGACATGCTATAATTGAGATAGTGTTTCTGACGAAGACGACAGAACTGTATGACAGCTGATAGAGGAAAAAAAGGAGGAGCACATCTTGGAGAATAAAAAGTACCGGAATTTTTTTTCGGAGATCGGAAAAACAGACGAGGAGATCGAAAAGAAAATAAACGAGGCGGTGGAGATCTTCTTCTTCGATGAGGAAGAAAGGATCTATCACGAAGCCGGTGACGATATGGGATATCTGGAGGATACCGGGAATCATGATGCCAGAACAGAGGGTATGTCCTATGGCATGATGATGGCCGTCCAGCTCGATAGAAAAGCTATCTTCGACCGGATCTGGAAATGGGCGAAGACGTATATGTATATGGATCAGGGAGAGAACGAAGGATATTTCGCTTGGTCATGCAAGACGGACGGAACGAAGAATGCCTTCGGACCGGCACCGGATGGAGAAGAGTTTTTCGCGATGGCGCTGTTCTTCGCATCCCACCGATGGGGCGACGGAGAGGGCATTTTCAATTACAGCGAACAGGCGAGATCGATCCTGCGCGCATGCCTGCATAAAGGCGAGAACGGGAGAGACGGAAAGCCGATGTGGAATCACGAGAACCACCTGTTCCTCTTTGTTCCGGGAAGTCCTTTCTCCGATCCGTCGTATCATCTTCCGCATTTTTATGAGCTGTTCGCGCAATGGGCAGATGAAGAAGACAGGGAATTCTTTAAAGAGGCGGCGAAGGCCAGCCGTGAATATCTCGTGAAGGCATGTCATCCGGTGACCGGACTGAATGCCGAGTATGCGCAATTCGATGGTTCTCCGATGGATAAGAAACTGCCGTGGGGATCGTTCGGCGACTTCTTCAGCGATGCATACAGAACCGCAGCAAATATCGGCCTGGATGCAGAGTGGTACGGAAAAGACGTGGGCCAGTACAGTGTGCCGCTGCGCATGATGAAGTTCTTCGGAACGGATCTGGAAGCAGTACGCTGCGCATATAAGATCGATGGAACACCTCTGGACAGACCTGTGCTTCACCCGCTGGGCCTTCTTGCTACGATCGCGCAGAGTACTCTGGCGATCCCGTATAGTGAAGAGGCGGATAGTGCTTTTGCAGAGGCAAAGAAATGGGTCGAATGGTTCTGGAATGAGCCGATGCGAAAAGGCGAGCGCCGCTACTATGACAACTGTCTTTATATGTTTGCGGTCCTGGCGCTGTCCGGAAATTACCGGATCTGGTAAAGACCAAAGACCTTACTAAAACTGATCCAAACAGGAGGGAAGAGCGATGGCAGATATGAGAACGATCCAGGTTACGGGAAAAGGAAAGATCAGCGTTAAGCCGGATATGATGCGGCTGACGATCACGCTCGAGGGTACCTGTAAGGATTATGGTGTGACGCTGAAGCGTACCTCAGACGACACGGAAAAGCTCAGGACGCTGGTATGCGGATCGGATTTTGCCGGAGAAGATCTCAAGACGATCAGCTTCAACGTGAATACCGAGTACGAGTCCTATGAGGAAGAAGGTGTCTATAAACAGCGCTTCACCGGATACCGTTATATTCATGTGATGAAGCTGGAATTTGATTCCGATAATGATCGGCTGGGACAGCTTCTCGCTGCACTTTCCGGAAGTGACCTTCACCCGGAATTCCGCATCAGCTATACCGTAAAAGACAGAGAAGCGGCGAAGAATAAGCTCCTCGCAGATGCTGTCCGGGATGCGTCGGAAAAGGCGAAGATCCTCGCCGGTGCGGCCGGTGTCTCCCTAAAGGAGATTCAGAAGATCAACTATTCCTGGGGCGAGGTCGATCTTGAAGTCCGGCCGATGAACCTCATGTGCGAGCACAGCATGAAGATATCCTCTTCTGCCGGAGGATATGATCTGAATATCGAACCCGATGATATCGAAGTATCGGATACGGTGACAGTAGTGTGGGAAATCGCTTGATTTTTCGGATTTCCATATTATAATAGGCAATGCAGTGACAGAAGTCACGCCAAGCAGTTCGGGTCCGATATCCTGCTTGTAAAAGATTAAAACCAAAGGAGAAAATAATAATGTCTGCGATCTCTCGCGTGAAAGAGGACTACAAAGCCCTCCTGCATGGTGTGCCGACCATGGTCACCGTCACATTTATTCTATCAGTTGTTTTCATGAACCTTATGGCGAGTAAGGAGCTCTACCGCTCGGAGTATTTCTGTCTCAATTGCGGTCTGGCGCTTTCCTGGATCTCGTTTCTCTGTATGGACTGTATCTGCAAGCGTTTCGGTGCGAAAGCCGCAACGAAGATCTCGATCCTGGCGATGGGCGTCAATGTGATCTGCGTGCTGGTATTTAAGTTCCTGTCGATGGCACCGGGTTCCTGGGCGGCATATTATTCCGCACCGGATGCGGTCACCGGCGAGCTCGTTTCTTCCGGGATCGACAGTACCTTTGCCGGATCCTGGTATGTTGTCGTCGGTTCGGCGACCGCGATGCTTCTTTCCACACTCGTGAACTCCGGCCTGAACCATGCGATCGGCCGTGCGGATAAAGGCAACTTCATCGGATTTGCCAAGAGATCCCTGATCTCCACAGGCATTGCGCAGTGGGTCGATAACTTCGTATTTTCCGCGATGGTTTCCCATGTCTTCTTCGGCTGGAACTGGACGCAGGTACTGATCTGCTCGACCACATCCATGCTCGTGGAGCTTATTCTCGAAGCCGTATTCTCCCCGATGGGATACCGCATATCGAAGCGCTGGGAGAAAGAAAAGATCGGACAGAAATATATCGATCGGATGGCAAAAGCCGAAGCAACGGCTTGATCTTCCAGCACTGTAAGAGGACATTTTCTATGGAACTGGAGAAGCTTTCAGGTGTAGCACTCGGAAAAGAAGTACTATCCGGCCGCATCACGCCCACAGAAGTGATCCGGTATTTCCAGGATCGGATCGAGAAAAGAAATCCCAGCCTGAATGCTTTTACCTATACGAAATTCGATGATGCTTTTTCCGAGGCAAAAGCACTGGAAGAGAAGCTTTCGCGTCACGAGGATGTGGGCCCTCTGGCCGGCGTTCCGGTGGGACTGAAGGACTTTCTTCCCTCGAAGAAAGGCTGGACAAATTCCCACGGCGGCGTGAAGTCCCTGATCCGGGAAGACCCGGAAGATTCCATGTTTTATATCGCGGCAAGAAAGGCCGGAGCGATCGCGGTCGGAAAGACAAATGCCCCGGCATTTGCGATGCGCGGCACCTGCGATAACTACCTCTATGGCCCGACAAGAAATCCTTTTGATACCCGATATAATTCCGGCGGTTCGTCCGGCGGATCTGCCGCAGCAGTTGCCGACGGCATGCTCCCGATCGCGGAAGGATCGGACGGCGGCGGATCGATCCGCATTCCTTCTGCCTGGTGCGGATGCTTCGGATTTAAGGCATCTGTCGGAACGATCCCGAGTATCTGCCGTCCGGACGGATGGACGGCGACACATCCGTATTGCTTTAACGGCGCGATCACGAGAACTGTTGAAGATAGTGCGCTCATGCTCAATTACATGGCGCACTATAATCCCAGAGACCCGCTCAGTCTCGATCACGGGAAGCGTGACTTTACCGAGCTCATGAAAAAACCGGTCAAGAACTGGAAGATCGCCTTTACCACGGACTTCGATATCTTTACTGTCGATCCGGAAGTCGCCTCGATCGTGGAAAAAGCCGCCCGTAAACTCGAAGCAGCCGGAGCGGTCATCGAGCCTGTGCACTTTTCTTTTCAGCACACGCAGAATGAATTTGCCGAGCTCTGGTGCAGAAGCATCAGTATCGACACGGCGATCGATATGGAACTGTGGAAGAAAGAAGGTCTCGATCTTGTTAGGGATCACAGAGAGGAACTGCCGGAAGAATTCATCTACTGGAATGAGCTGGCACTTCGCTCCACGGTGATGGACTACCGCTATTTCAATGAACTCCGCACGGAAATGCTCGATGCGATGCAGGATATCTTTGACACCTATGACATCATCCTGTCGCCGGTGACGATCTGCCCGCCGGTCCGAAATGCGACGGACGGAAATACCAGAGGACCGCTCGAGATGAACGGCAGAAAAATAGAGCCTCTTATCGGATTCTGCGAGACGTTCTTTTCCAATTTTACCGGAAATCCTGCAGCATCTGTTCCTGCCGGACTGACGAAGGAAGGTCTTCCTGTCGGCATGCAGATCATCGGAAAGAAATTCCGTGACGAAGATGTACTGGCAGTTGCGAAGACATTTGAGGACATCGAACCGTGGGGCTATGATATCCCTTACGGACGGAAGGTGTGAAACCCCGCTGATTAATCGTCGTAGTACTCCGGTGTGCGGATAGATCTTACGATATGAACGATGACCATAATGATGAAGATCACCCACATGAGTCCTGTCAGGAGAAGGTGGTCATTGGCATGCTCGACTTCGTAGCAGGTGTTTCCGAGATAGTATTCGCTGACCTTATCCGGATTATAGTGGACGGAGATCTCGCCTTCGGTAAAGGCTTTTTCGCCGATCGTTCTGTTATAAGATCTGCGATGTTTATACTCGACGCCATTTACGGTGAAACGGTATTCGACTTTCTCCGAATCGACGGAGCGCCTATGGGTCTCTTCCGTAACTGTATCGATATATCCCTGTGTCGTCGCCGAGCAGCGGTCACGCTTGGCTTTGGCATCGTCCAGTTCTTTTAGCGTGGAGACGAGGAGAATGACCAGGAAAACAAAAATGACGGCATAAGCGATCCGATATAATAAAGCAAATCTCCTCATGGGAAGTCTCCTTTCTGCGTGTCTAAGCGGATTTATCTTACCGTCATTTTACCATATGCACCGCTCTCTTTGCGCCGTCGCGGAATAATGACCGGGATATATGTGATATAGTATAAAGAAAAAAACAGATATCCGAATATTTCATCCCTTCTATGTGTCTTATAAGCAGATGCGGATCTTAAAACCGGGAAATGACAGAAAAAGAACTCGAGAAACTTTATAAAGAAGCTTACAAAGCGGTGTACTGGACAGCTCTTTCTATCCTTAAGAATAAGGAGGATGCGGAAGACGTGGTCCAGGAAACATTCATCACGGCGTTTGAACAGTATGACTCTCTGAAAGATAAGTCAAAAGCAGTCGCATGGATCAAAAAGATCGCCGCGAACAAGAGCCTGAACATCGTGACCAGAAAAAGAACGGTCAACGTCGGTGATGAAGTGCTGGAAGAGGTCGAGGATATCGGAGATAATTTCCTTCCGGATTCGATGATCGAATCGGAAGAAACACGAAAGATCATCATGGATATCATCCACAACTCGCTCTCTGAAGATACCGCAATGACGATCATTCTTTTTTATTTCGATGAGATGTCGATCAAAGAGATCGCAGAAGCTTTGAATATTCCTCAGGGTACCGTCCTTTCTCGATTAAACTATGCCAAGAAAAAGATCAAGAAGGAGGTTGAGAAGTATGAAAAAGAGAATAAGGATAAACTGTTTGCGATGGGTCTGCCGTTCCTGAGCATGCTTTTCGAAAAGGAAGCCGAGCAGGTGCCTTTCAAGCCTATGCCTGCATCACTTCTACAGCTTTCCGCATCTTCGAAAGCCATTACCGCAGGAGCAGCATCTACCGCTGCAAAAGCATCCGCCGCCATCATTATCCGAAATGTTACCATCGGGATCGTGACGGCAGGCGTTATCGGAGGAACCGGTTATTTCGGATACCGGGCACTTGTGAAGACGAAAGACAAAACTCCGGAGTCTTCTATTTCCGTGGAGGACTCAGGAGAACAGAACGGTTCTTCTGAAGAAACCGGGAACACGAAAAAAGTCATCAATGTCCTGGGTATGACTCCGGATCAGCTCGATCTTTCCGGAGGATATGTGCGGACCGGCTCCTGCCACAATTATCACGATGATACCGATGAGAAGGAGCATGAGCAGTACTACGATGAGGATGGCCTGCTGGTTCTGGAATGCGGTTATAACGAAGAAAAAGTCCTCATCTATTCAGATTATTATATCTACGATCAGGACGGCCGCATCACCCGTGAGGAACACTGGGATGCATCGGACAAGACACGTGGTGTCTATAAAGAATATACCTATGGTGCTTATGGCATCGAGCGTATGGATACCGGCTTCTTCGAAAAGGACCCGGAGAAAAACGAAGTGTATGAGTACGATGATCAGGGCCGCCTAAGCAGAGTGACCAGATACGGTGCCGGTTCCGATAAGACATTCTGGTACTGCGACTACGAGTATGCAGATGACGGAACATATACGACAAGGGTCACCGAATGGGATATGCTGAAGCAGAAGATGGTACAGTCCAAGGATTATAGTAAATACAGTGCCGACGGAAAACTGCTGGACGAGTATCGCGCGCTCCAGGGTGAACACTTCATCTATACGTATGATAGCCAGGGAAAACTTACGCTGGTGGAGCACTCTTATAGTAAAAAACTAAATGATACCACTTCCTATGAATATGATGAAAAAGGCCGGCTGATCAGCAAAACCAAGCTGTATGGCAAGAAAGAGTGGATGAGTTATACCTACGAATATAAGGACTTGTAAGGCCCGGAAAAAATTTTTAGAAAAATTTTTCAAATCTTTCGAATAAAATGCCTCCTGTTTGTGTCTTTAGTTATGAAACACGGACAGGAGGTTTGATTTAATGATGATTTAAGAAATTTACAGGTATTCTGAACAAGATGAAAAGGCAGGACGGGATCGTCCTTGAATGAAAAGAGGAGAAAGAAATGAAGAGAAGTAAATTAGCAACTGTTTTAGGTATTTGCCTTGCTGTTTCCATGATGGCCTCGGCATGCGCATCCAAAAAGGATGAGAAGGGTTCGAAGAAGAACGCTTCCGGGACTTCGGAAGTTACAGAGTTGACGGAAGAATCCGGATCCGAACTAAAGGAAACTAGTAAGAAAGAGACTTCGGAAACAACAGAAGATATCGATTCGACAACCGATTCCACGACCGCTTCGACAGCGGAACCGACCACGGGAAAAGATACAGGTGCCGAAGAGACGACTCTCTGGGAGCTGGATGAATCCCTGAAGTTTGAAGATCACATCCCGGCATTTACCGCCGAGGAGCATGAGACGGAGAAAAAGAAGAAAATCACCATTTATTCTGCCCAGATCGGAGATGGGTGTGAGACAGTGATCCCTGCTCTTAAGGAAGATGCATGGATAAAGAGCCTGGGTCCGATCACCGATTACTATAAGGAAAGTGGCAAGTGTGCAAAAGGAGACGGACAGTCTCCCTGGAGCTTTAGGTATTCCATTGCCATGAGTACCGCTGCCGGGAAAGAAAATGGCAGCGATGGGCTGCAGCTGGGTACTCCTTTTGAAGTACAGTACCAGTACAATACTGCCCAGTTTGAAGGAGCTTTCTTCGTGTCCGTTAAATTCTATAAGCTCGACTTCTCCGATCCGGAAGTGCAGGAGAACGTATTCCGTATAGTAAAGGGCGTCTATGGCGAAGACCTGGGAAATGTGCTTCTCTACGGAAAGGAGACAGATGCGGATAAGGCGGCAAAGAAGCCGAATAATATGAATGTAACTGTCAAGAAAGATGAGATGAAAGTCCGCTTTACCAGAACAGCCATGGATCTCGGGAAACCCAATGCCAGCCTTTATTTCTGCGTGGACATGAATCCCGGAAAGGATACAGGTATCTATTACCAGGGCAGCTATTCGCCGATCGCGGAAAACTTCGGAGGACTTCCGAATGAAGTGCTCGGAGGCGATATCGGAAACGAGAACATTCTTGATCCTGTGACTTTCGGAAATAAATTCTATAACGGTTCGAAGGAGACAGCGGAGGAGTCTGTCGAGTACACATTTGAGAGATGGATCAGCGAGGATGACCGCACAAGATATGTAATGGAGTATGATCTGAAGAACCTTCACCTGGCATATTCATTTGGCACGGTAGATGGGGAAGCGGAAAAATGTACTGTAGGCACATATGGTGATACATGCAAATTCCCGGCGGTAAGTCAGGACGGTGAGATCAGAGCTGAGATCATGGCGGAACTGAACCGCCGTCTGGAAGTGCTCTCCGGCGTGAAGCAGAATATCACGCTCGATCAGCTGGAACAGGCAAAGAATAATAAGGCACATTATAACGGACGGGTACGCCTCACTTTTATCATGATGGGAAAAGAGATCGGCAGAGATTACATCATCAGCGCAGATGGCCATGCCCACGACCCGAATGACGGTCACTGGAGAGCAGAATGATTCTGATATAATTAAATTGCATGGGGATGACATTCGGAAAATTCAGGAGGATGAAGGATATGGGATTTCTAGACAATTTCAAGGCGGCTATGCAAAGAGGCGTAGATGCCGCTAATGCGAATATCGAGAGACAACGCGCCGAGCAGGCGGCAGCTGCCGGTGCGGCCAGACCACAGCCGCAGGCGAAACCTCAGCCACGCACGGGTCACAAACTTCCGGAGGGAGTCGTCATGGCTTCCCTTCAGGATATCGGACCGATCGATTTAGGCACAGACTCAAAAGGACAGAATGTGGTCATGAACATCAGTGGTACCATTCTGGCGAAACCGATGGGACAGAGCACGCTGGATCCTAATGCGCAAAGAGAGGAGATCAAGCGCATCGCACGGGAGTCTCTCTCGAGAGAAATGGCGCCTCAGATCGAGTCGATGGGAGACTTGAAATTCATGCTGACATTCGCAAACAGAATGAACCGGGTGGTCTGCGAGGACTTAAAAGCATATGGTTATGAAGCAGCTTTCCGGATCCCGCTGATGATCACTCCGAAAAGATAGAATTAAACCATGCTGGTCAATATAAGGGCAATAAAAAACAGGCACCGGTTTGAAATCAGTGCCTGTTATTTTTTCTTCTTTCCGGCATATGTCATGGCCCGCTTCTGTGCTTCGAAGATGAAATATCCGTCTTCTTCGTAGATCTTTACACCACCGAAGATGGAGATGAGTTTATTCTTATACCAGTCTTTCCTTTTCGTGACCATGAACATCTTTCCGCCGATCCTAAGGCGGTTAAATCCTTTTTCAATAAAGGTCTTCGCGACTTTGAAGTCCGTATGGTACGGCGGGTTGGAGAGGATCAGGCTGAAGTCGGATCCGGGGACATTGGTAAGTGCGTCCCCTGAGACGAAAACAGCACCTCCGAATCCGTTTTCTTTCATGTTTTTCTCAGCTGTCTTTACGGCCAGTTCATCGACATCCGTAAGTACGATGTTTTGAGGTTCTACGCCAAAAGCAGCTGCCGACAGCGACACGATGCCGCATCCGCATCCCAGATCGAGGACCTTATCTTCTTTCTGAAACTCCACGTGCCTGAGCATAGCAAGTGTTCCCTTGTCCGGCTCTCTCGGAGAAAACAGAGAGCTTTCCGTCTTGACGGTAAGTTCTTTATCGTTGAAAGTAACTTTATACATATTTTCTACTTCTTTCAGGAAATGAGATATGGGAGGCACCCGGGGATACGAATGGCCGGTTACTGGAATTTATGATACAAATACCGGATCAGAAGAACAACCCCGGCGATGATCAGTGCAACGAGGATCGCCTGTCCTCCATCTTGTCTCCAAAGCATAATCTTACCCCTGTATTGAATCTAATCTTGCTTCATTATACTATTGTTTCTCTATATTTTTGGTATAGTTTCTAAGTGATCTTCCGGATGTATAATGATGGCAATAAAGAATAGCGAGGTAAGCACGATGAAGTTCCAGGAAAGAGAAATCACACTTAAGGACGGAAGAAAGTGTATCCTGCGCCCGAACGGACCGGATCTGGCCGAGCCGATGCTCGATTATCTGAAGAAGACGGCAGGGGAAACAGAATTCCTTCTCCGATATCCGGATGAAGTAAACTACACCTTAGAAGGAGAGGTAGATATCCTCGGAAGATTACTGGAAGATCCGTACCAGATCATGATGGCTCCGATCGTCGATGGAAAAGTTGCCGGCAACGGTGCGATCTTCGGCATCGGTGACAAGCGGAAGATCCGGCACCGCTGTTCTCTCGCTATCGCTCTATATAAAGAATACTGGGGTCTCGGGATCGGGACAGCCATGATCAATTATATGTGTGAACTTGCTAAGGAGATCGGCTGGACGCAGGTCGATCTGGAAGTCGTTGCCGAGAATACACAGGCACAGGCGCTCTATAAGAAGTGCGGTTTTATCGAGACCGGACGTCGCCATAATGCTCTGCGTTTCGATGATGGCACCTATCACGATGAGATCCTGATGTATAGAGATCTGACGTAAGATCAGCCCTGCCTGCTTTTATGCACGGCACGAAGGACCACACTCAGCCCGCCATAGAGAACACCGGCCACCGCCCATACGAGCCAGGTGATATCCCATCTGTTGGTCAGGAAACTGATGGTCAGATAGATCGCGGTGATCACCATCCAATAGGCCGGAGCTACGGCCTTTAGAACAGTGTTACTTTTTTCTTCTTTACTGTATTCGCCCTCCTGAAGGAGCATGCTGTATCCGTCTTTGGTAATGCCTGCGCGGACGATGAGAAATACACCTGCTGCAATAAAAACAAACATCACGCTGGTAAGTGCCATGAGGAGCGGTTCGTTCTTTTCATCGATGGCGGCGCCGGATAAGAACACGCACACTCCGATCAGGATCGAAACCGTTCCGCCTGTGATCGCCCGAATAAACCTGCGCTGGAACTTTTCCGATTTCGCTTTGACCATGCCTTCCACACCATATTCTGCATCGAAGGCTTCCTTTTCCAGATAATCCCACTTATCGTGGCTCATCGCTGCGGGGATAAAGTAAATAAGTGAGATGGCCACCATGATGAGAAGCAAAATGATGCCGATCACACCGGCAGGATCTTCTTCGAGGGGGATCACGCCGATCCTTTGAAGAGCCATGGCAGCAAAAAGCGGGATCGGACAGAGGGTACAGATCATGCAGCCGATGGAGATCTTCTTTGCGAAAGAAGCATTCTCCGTGAGAAAAGCATTCGCCTCCTCCATGGACACTCTGCGCAATTCCTTACCGGAATCTTCGGATGTCTGATTGACCGGACGGCCCTCTTCATCTTTCAGAAGATAGTCGGTGCTTACATTAAAGAGCCGGCTCATCTCCAGGATACGGTTGAGGTCCGGGACCGACTGTGCACTTTCCCACTTACTGACCGACTGCCTGGAGACGCCAAGCTTATCTGCAAGCTCTTCCTGCGACCAGCCGTTCTTTTTTCTTTCTTCCATTATTTTTTCTGCCAGGATCATTTCTCTTACCTCTCAATCATCATTATAACAGTTTTGCTCTGTCTTCTTTATTCGAGACTTCGGTGCACCTGTCTGATGATCTAAGAATAGCTAAAACCACGATTGCCTGCTATCAAGCCGCCTTGGAAATGTGTCAACCGGCAGTTGCAATCGGTGGAAATACAGTTATTTACACCATTTTTTGTGCATCTTTTCGGGAGCCCATCACTTCGTTTTCTGCTATACTGTTCATGGTCCAGAGATAGGGATGAATCGTACCGGTTTTTGAAAAAAAGAATAATTTTTCACAAAAACAGCCAATAAATCTTCTCCGCCATTCGTCTATAGGACAGATGCGGATATTTAGGAGGCTAAGATGACAAATCAAGAACTTGAAAAGATCTACTACGAAGCGTATAAGCCGGTATATTGGACAGCCATGTCTCTTCTCAAGAATGAATCGGATGCCGAGGATATCGTTCAGGAAACATTCATCGCCCTGATCAAGTCGTATGACACGATCAAAGATAAAAGCAAGGTAGTTTCCTGGCTGAAGAAAACGGCAGCGAACAAGAGTCTGGATCGGATCAAACTGACAAAGACTGTCGATGTCGAGGATGATTTCTTCGATAACGTAGAAGATGTTCCCGAGAATTTTCTCCCGGATGCACTTTTGGAATCTGCCGATACGAGAAAAGTACTCATGGACATCATCGAGAATAGTTTGTCCGAAGAAGTCAGAAGGACGATCATCCTCTATTACTATGATGAAATGACTGCTAAAGAGATCTCCGAAGTTCTTTCTATTCCGCAGGGAACAGTACTGTGGCGTCTCAGCTTCGCCAGAAAGAAGATCAAGAAGGAGGTCGAAAAATATGAAAAAGATAATGACACGAGACTTTTCGCAATGGGTCTGCCATTCTTAACGCGTCTGTTTTATACCGAAGCAGAACAGGTACAGATCAAGCCGATGCCTGCTTCGCTAACCGCATTTCTGTCCGCATCTGCCGTGGCTCCGGGCCGTGGAGCCGAGAAAAAAGCTTCGGAAGAAGCACTGAAAAAGGGGACAGATACTATGTTGAAAAAAATAATCATTTCCAGTATTTCATTTGCACTCGCAGGCGCGCTGATTGCCGGCGGAGTATTCCTGGTAGTACAGAAGAACGAGAAGAATAATCTTTCCGGGGAAGGAGGCCGCTCGAAAATAGCGATGCTTTCGGGAAGGGAAGATGACACGAAGGTAAACGACCAAAATGAAAAAGAAGATCCTTCAGATCAGGATGTATCCGACACAGTTCCTGTAGATACGGACATCCCGGATCAGGGCACGGATATTGAAACGGCTGTTCCTTCGGATTCTACTCCTCAAACTTCGGATAGTGTAACAACACCGGACGCTGCTCCGACAGATCCTCAAACCGGATATAAAGTAGTCACTTTCGGAGAGTATGAGGGATATGACCTAAAGTGGATCGTACTGGATGAAAATGATAACGGTCTGCTTCTGCTGTCGAAGGATGTCATTGCTGTCAAAGAATATCACGAAAAGGTTGAAAAGATCACATGGAAGGATTGTTCGCTGAGAAAATGGCTGAATGGTGATTTCTATAATTCTGCATTCACTTCACAGGAAAAAGAGCAAATACTCCTGACGGTAAATGAGAATCCCGCAGCTCCTGATTCACCTATCGCGGGTGAGACGGCTACGGAAGACAGTGTTTTTCTGCTGAGCGTCGATGAAGCAACAAAGTATTTTACTTCGGATGAAGGAAGACAAGCTGTCTTCGGCAAAGCAGTTAACAGCAAAGGGAACAGCGCTTACTGGTGGCTGAGAACACACGGATATAGCGACTATGCCGCTTCATTTGTCTTTGATTCAGGATCTATCAGTATGCCCGGCTATGGTATTAATGAAGACAAAAACATCGGAGTGCGACCTGCGATCTGGGTAAGCAAAGATGCTACAGATAAGCTTTTGGAAAAGGAGACGGATACCGATCATCCAACATCAGATAAAGATACTTCTTTGGATCACCAGATCGATGAGAGACTTCTCGGCACCTGGAGCGTCGTGAAGCACGGTGAGACAAGATACTTCACATTCAGAGACGACAATACGTGTTTCATCGAGTGCAAGGAAAACGGTGTAGTAACGGCAACTAGGGATGCTAGCTATACTGCCGACGGTGAGACCATAGTTCTGGATGTACCTGATGAAGGTATAGAATATGCTAACTACTCAATCGATGGCAACAAGCTTCATCTTAAAGAGGTAGGCACAAATCAGACACTGGTGCTCACAAGAGAGTGACGCTGTTTTTACTTTTCGCCAGGTAAGTTTCGCAGAAATAATCGACAAAATCCTCGACGGTCTTTCTGCACTGATCCGCATCAGTGAGCTCGAATGTGACACCATATCGTCCGGATCTTGTCTCTGACTGCCACTCCGTGAGGAAGAACAGCACCATATCATCAAAGGCGGTCTCCTCGGAATCGTTCTGACCGTTATTCAATTCGCGCGGGATCTTCACGGTCCCGCCGTTCTTTGCGAGGCTGAAGAACATGATCGCATCTTCATTATTCTCTTCCACCCGAAGATGTGCCGAGTATTCATTGCCCAGTTTTTCACGGAGCACGCGGTCCGCTGTTTCCTGCGCGACAGATGTCGTCTTTGATACCATCTCCAGAACTTCGTCATGGGTATAGACCTTGCCGATCCCGGTCTTTTCATAGTCATCGGTGAAGTCGATATTGTACTTCACGATGTGGTCATAGATCTGAGGATAACTATGTGTGATCACGCCGACACTTCTGCTGATATATTCTGTGCCGTCTTTTGTCGTGACGGAGGAATCCCCCGAAGCGATATGGATCTTGCTGATCTCTTCAAAAGGGATCTCCACCGATGAGATCAGACTTTTCTTTACCCGAATTCCGTTATCTGTCACACTAAACCGTATCATACCGTTTCCTCCATACATGTATAGTATATCTGCCGCCCGCTGGTTTTGCGAACACTTTTTTATCCGCTTCGTGCCCCTTGTAACCGCGCCTCGATTATTTCTGTATAATAAAAGAGATATCGATCCGGCCGCTCTTATCAGATCTGGCCGGAGTCCGGAAGGTGTGCTTTATGAGTAATATGAAAATCGAACGCCACATTTTTGATCAGGCTCTGCTTATTTCCCTGCCTGCACGGACGGATCTCCGTGGAGGCATGACTTCGCTTGACATGGATACACTGAAGGAGATCCTTCCTGACTTTTCGATCCGTGAACAGAGGATATATCTCATGACGAAGAAGAATACGTTTTTCGGTATCCACTATCAGGAGGAGCCGTATCGTCAGGCTAAGATCGTCACCGTTCTTTCCGGAACGGGAAGAGATTATGTGATCGATCTCCGACCGGATTCGCCGACATTCCAAAAATGGGAAAGTATCGAGCTAGATGCCGGTGAACCGAAACTGGTATATATTCCGGAGGGCTTCGGTCATGCATTTTTGTCTCTCGAGGAAAACACGATGCAGCTGTTTGCCGTGAATGAGAAGTTCATCAAGGGCTATTCCAAAAGCATCCGATTCGATGATCCGGATATCGGCCTGGATCTTCCGGATGTGGATCTTATTCTGTCCGAACAGGACCGTACAGCGCCGTATTCCAGGGAAATGTAAACCACTGTGTTACATTTTGCACATGAGAGTTTCTTGTCGGGATGAAGCCAGTTGGGTACAATCATCACTGTAACCGGATGGGAAATGAAACACGATCCGGTTAGGAAAAAAAGAAGATCATCCAGGAGGAAAGATCCATGAATCATATGGGAGAAAAAATAGCCGCCAAACGAAAAGCTTGTGGTCTGACGCAGATCGAATTTGCGGAAAAACTTTCCGTTACCCGCCAGACAGTAAGCCGCTGGGAAGCAGGAACAGTACTGCCGGATATAGAGAAGATATCCGATATTGCATCGATCTTAGGAGTCAGCTGTGACTATCTTTTAAAAGACGATATCGGCATGGATGAAGTGACTCCTGCTGCAGCTCCTTCGACAAGGATCGGAACACTTCTTTCCGGGATCGTAGGGAAGAAAGTGAAACTGAATTTCTGCGAAGGTGAAACGGACATCGATCTTTATGATCTGACCGTCACGGTAGATAGTTTCGAAGGCAACTGGATGAAAGTCTCGTCTACAAATAAGAAAGGCGAAACGATCGAAAAACTGATCCCGCTTGCCTCTATACTCTCATTTGAGATCGTGAAGGAGTAAGGAATATGGATGGACTTGTATATGTGGCGCTGGTGTTCGGTCTTATGGGCGTGTTTGCTTTCTGTTCCCAGTCTGAATTAAAAAAACGCATCAAGAGGCTCGAAGATGAACTTGCTTCAACGAAGGGCTCCAGCTATGCATTATCGAAAGAATCTCTGGCTAATTTTGCGAAAGAAAATATTGGGCAGCAGGTGAGGATCTCCTTCAAGGAAGACTGCTGGGATTCGGATGTTATTTCTTACGGAAACACTAAAGGAAAGAATGTCATTTTGGATGCAGATGAAAACTGGATCCTTGTGGAGATCACGACTCCGAAAAAGATCCTTCAGAAACTTTTCCGCATCGATTCCATCGACGGACTGACTCTGGTAAAGGGATAAAGTAAGAAAAATACAGGAAGAATTTCAGTTCTTTATATTTATATAACGACACAAGTAAAATCGCGTGCTATTATGTGTGCGAGGGTACGGTGATGCTTTAAAAATCTCACAAAAAATTATATGTCGGCGGTTTGGGGTTAACGTCCGGCAGAAAGGAAGTAATGATGAGGAAGCATGTTTATGTACACCGCTTGCGAGAAAGACTTGTGTCGGGAATTCTCTGTGTAGCAATGGCCGGAAGCCTCATGCTGGGGGTAGCTTGGGGTGGACCGCAGGTAAATGCGGATGAGGTACCTTCTATAACAGAAGACTTCGATTCCTACGAGTCGGTGAGCGACGTTCAGGGCGGAAAGTTCGGAAATCCGACATTGGAACTCTCCGCAGACAAAGGGGTAAATGGATCAAAGGCTCTTATTGTAAAAGACAGAACCGATGGATATTTCGGATACAGTTTTAATCTGAACGAATATATCGGTAACAACATTACCATAACTGCCAAAATCGCATCTGTTGATTCAGCAGATCAAGAAACCGGGAAGACATTTACAGCTACAGTTGCAAAGAGCATTTTCGAGGCTACTGAACAGCAGTACACCAATCTCGGTTCGGTTACCTGTACGGCAGATGATGACTATCAGGACCTGAGTATTACTGCAGATATTGAAGAGAAATGTACAGCATGTACTCTTTATGTCGAAGGACCTGCAGAGCAGAGCTATATCATCGATGATATTTCGATCACTGTAAATGGCGAGTATAAGGATCCTGCTACGATCGTCCGCACGCCGAGCACTCCGCAGAAGGAAGCTCCGTCGATCGTTGAAGATTTTAACGATTATGAGGACGCATCTTCTAAGAAGGGATTCTCCTTCGGCAATCCGACTTTCACTCTTACGGATGATGGTGTAGATGGTTCAAAAGCACTTGTCGTTAGCGACAGAACAGAAAACTATTTCGGATATGCATTTGATGTTTCCAGCTTTATCGGAAATACGATTTCGGTAAAGGCCGATGTGAAAACGATCGGAACAACCGACCCTGTAAGTGTCAACGCAACCATCAAGCTTTCCGCCACCGGTAAAGATGATGATTATAAGCAGGCCGGAACGATCAGCGCGACCAGTGATTCATTTGCAAGCATCGATGGTACTTACGAGATCCCGGCAGATTTTGAGTCTGCAGTGGTATACTTCGAAGCACCGGCAGATGTTGAATTTGTCATCGATAATATTTCTATTACGGTTGTTGGCGAGTATAAGGATCCTTCGGCGGTCGTAACTCCGACCGAAGCACCGGAGATCATCGAAGACTTCAATGATTATGAGGATGCATCTTCTAAGAAGGGATCCTCCTTCGGAAATCCGACTTTCACTCTTACGGATGATGGTGTAGAAGGTTCAAAAGCACTCATCGTCGGCGACAGAACTGAAAATTATTTCGGATATGCTTTTGATGTTTCAAGATTTATCGGAAATACGATTTCGGTAAAGGCTGATGTGAAAACGATCGGAACAACCGAATCTGTAAGTGTCAACGCTACCATAAAGCTTACTGCCGGTGGAGAAGATGACTATCAGCAGGTAGGAACAGTCTCGACGACCGCGGATGCTTTTGCAGGTATCGATGGCGCTTTCGAGATCTCGGATGATGTAACGGCTGCAGTGGTATACTTCGAAGCACCGCAGGATGTTGATTTTATCATCGATAATATCTCCATTACCGTTGTCGGCGAGTATAAGGATCCGAATGGTTCTTCCGAATCCGGCGACGGGTATGTTGATACTTCCGGATATCCGATCCTGAAGGATCTTTATAGTGGTAAGTTCCTCATGGGTGTTGCCTGCGAGACGATCAGCAACTTCCAGAAGTCGAGCTGCGAGATCGGTAACGAAGCAAAAGAGAATCTTATCAAAGCACAGTTTGACAGTATTACTTTCGGTAATGAACTTAAGCCTGCATACAACATGGATGTCAAGAATGTATCCGGCGACAGGACCAACACTTTCCTTCCGTTTGTAATCAATCCTTCCGCGAAAGAGATGCTTGATTTTGCGAAGGCTAACGGACTGAAAGTAAGAGCACACGTTCTGGTATGGCATTCCCAGAATGCGGACGAGATGTTCTATGAAGACTATGATACGAGCAAGGGCTTAGCATCTAAGGATGTGGTCAAGGCTCGTATGACAAGCTACATCGATAACACGATCAAGTATATGTATGAAAACGGATACGCAGATGTTATCTATGCATGGGACGTAGTCAACGAGGCAGTTGAGCCGGGAACAAATGCAGATAATCTCAGAGATAGTCTGTACTACAAGACCCTCGGCAAGGACTTCCTTATGATTGCTTTTAAGCAGGCAAGAGAATCGGTAAATAAGTACTCCGCACAGTTCGGCGGAGCAAAGCCGGATCTTTTCTACAATGATTATAATGAGTTCCAGAAGGAAAAATGCGATGCCATCATCGAGAACCTTACTCCGGTCAAGAATGCGGGTTATATCGACGGTATCGGTATGCAGGCGCATGTTTCGGATGGAACGGATATCAATGCATTTATTACCGCAATGAAGAGATATGACGAGGCGTTCGGTCAGGTTCAGATCACAGAGCTTGATGTTACTACCACCGGAACAGGTGTGAATGCTGAGTACTATCAGGGCAAGTTCTACTATGATCTTTTCAAAGCACTTCTTGAAGCAAGAGCTGAAGGCGTGAATCTTACTTCCGTTACCATCTGGGGTCTTACCGATGATAACTCCTGGAAGGCAGAATCCGATCCGCTTATTTTTAACAAGAACCTCTCCAGGAAAAAAGCATTTGACGGAATCGTAGCAGCAGCTACCGGCGGAGATATCGGCGAGCCCGAATATGTGAAACCGGATTATTCAGACATCAGAGTAAACTTTGATGATGATCAGCTTCCTTCTTTGTTCTCAGTGAGAGGAGCCGGAAACCTGACCGTCCAGAGTGATGTCGTTTGTGAAGGAAAGTATGCTCTTCTTGATTCAGGAAGAACAGCAACATGGAACGGAGCAAGCTTCGATGTTTCCAAGTTTGCAGGTCAGACGATCGGAATCAGCGCATGGGTCAAGTCTGAAGCTCCAATCGTTAAGATCTCTGCAGATATCGATGGAAAATGGCCGAATATCACCACCACGGATACTTCCTCCGGAGCGTGGGTACAGATCATCGGCGAATACAAGATCCCATCCGATCTTAAAGCACTGAAACTCTACTTTGAGACGGAAGATCTCTCTGACATCTATATTGATGCACTCAGAGTAAAGGTCGTAGGTAAGGACGAGAGCTTCGAAGATGCCGAGAATTTCGCATCTTCCCGTGGCGTAGGTCATATGCCTGTTCTTACTGTTACTGATACGGCAGCAAAGAGCGGTTCACAGAGCCTTCTTGTCACCAGACAGGAACAGGACGCGAACGTCAGCTTTGATGTCAGCGATTATATCGGTCAGTATATTACGGCTTCCGTCTATGTGAAGACGAACGATTCAAAGATCACACTCGGAATCGACGGTGATACACCGGTTCCATGTGTAACAGCACAGGCAGGTGCTGACTGGACAAAAGTCACAGCAACCTTCGCTATTCCGGCTGGCGGTGTAAGCGCGAAGCTGTATGTCGAGACGGACGGAAAAGCGGATATGTATCTGGATGACTTCTCCGTAAGATATGCCGAGTTCACAGAGGATGTCGAAGGTGAGAAGAATATCTTCAGTACCAGATGGGGCGGCGCAGGCACGCTTTCTGTCGTTGAAGATGGCGATGGAAAGGCAGTCGTACTTACTGATAATAATGAGACATATTACGGAATCGTATTTGATGCAAGTGCGTATATCGGAAATGAGATCGATGTTCAGTTTGATGCCAAGACAGAAGATGAACTGGTGAAGCTGTCAGGTGATATCGACAACGTATGGCCGAACTATCTGTCCACACCTTCTGTTTCAGGTCAGTACAAGTCTGTTGGAACAACGATCAGAGTTCCTGCTGAGTACAATGCACTGAAGATGTATGCAGAGACCACAGGTATGTCGGATCTCTACCTTGATAACCTCCTGCTCAGAAGGATCCCGGTAGGTCCGGAGGCAAAAGTTACATTTGATCTTTCGGCATTCGGTATGGACAATGTGACAGTCCTCGACCGTATCGGATACAGGATCCCGGCGGAGACATTTGAACTTCCTGAAGGAACGGAGATCACAGGCTGGTACAAGGATGCAAACTGCACAGAGAAGTTTGACTTCGGAACAGAGATCTTAAGCGGCAATATCACACTCTATGCAACTGATGGAACAGCACTTCCTTCTTCTGCAGGAGACCCGAAGACAGAAGATCCTTCGGGAAGTAATCCGGGTACGCAGCAGCCTTCCGGTCTTACGGAATATAAGATCCTTGATGGCGACAATCCGACGTACGTTCTCGGAAGCAGAAAGAATATTGTTATCCGTTCGGAAGCTCCGATGAATAAGTATAAGGGTATAAACTTCAACAAGGTCAAAGTATCGGAAAGAGCTCTTAAGATCACTGAAGGTTCAACGATCATAGAAATCGATTCGCTTTACCTTGAGAGTCTTGCAGCCGGAGTATATGAGGTCTATATTGAGTTCGCCGACGGCTTCTCGAAAACTACCCTTACAATTCAAGCGGCTAGTGAGAACAACACCGAGGCAGCGGCAAACAACGCAGCAAATGATGTGAACAACGGTGCTGTTGTTAAGACAGGTGATATGAATACACCGATTCAGATCATCGCGCTCATACTTGTAGCTCTTGGCGGAGCACTTACCGTTACGGCTATTCAGAAAAAGAAGAACCGTGAATGATCCGATATGAAGGTTCGCTGATGGAACCGACATAGAGCGTAAAAAGCGCGGATAAACGAAATGACTGATCCCCGGAAGTCTGTAACAAGGCTTCCGGGGATCGTTCTTTTCGGAAGGCACAGGCAATATGTTTTTTCTTCTGAATTCACGTGCGGTTTCTAACAAAAAAGTAGAATATATATAAAGTTTCGGACACGGATTCTACTATACTCTTTCCAACATATCTATAATGGTTTTTCTGAGTTTGTAAATAGTTAAGTGAAGACATAATAAATAGGCTAGTTGTATTGGGGAGAGCTTAATATGTACGATAAGAAAATCAGACGGCGCCTGTCCGGAGGCGCGGCTGCTTTAGCGGCTATACTCTTCATTAATTCTTTTTTTCCTTGTTTCAGAAGAGTAAAGGCGGATACGGATAATGTGCAAAGCTGCGCTTTGGAGAATGCTTCTGCAATCGCGGGAGATTACGGAACGTTTATAAGTGGTGATCAGGTTATCAGCGATCTGATCGAAAAGAGCGGGATGAATGCGCATCCGAGACTTATCATGACAGAGGAGAAGTTTTCCAACCTGAGATCTCACATAGGAGATGGTTCGGTGACGGCCATTCTTCTCGAAGAACTCCGTTCAGAAGCAGAGGACGTTCTTAAAAGGGAACGCTTATCGTATGTGATCGATAGCGAAGATTTTCTGCTCGAAACATCAAAAGAATTACAGCGCCGTGTGGCTGCACTTGCCTTGGCATACAATATCTTTGGAAAAAAAGAATATGCTCAGCGATGCTTCATAGAACTTCAGACAGCTTGTGATTTCCAGGACTGGAGTCCGTATCATTTCTTAGATACAGCTGAAATGTGTACGGCCTTTGCATATGCATACGATTGGCTCTATCACTGGATGACACCTGAACAGCGGGAACTCCTCCGAACCAACATGATCGAAAAAGGCCTGAAACAGGTTATGGCGGATTATACGAGGCCGATAAATGAAGTCAGCCGATCATATCACTGGTATCAGGCAGAGGAAGCGGAAAACTGGAAGTTTGTGTGTACTGGTGGCACGAACCTTGCAGCACTCGCTATTGGAGATGAAGAGGATGCAAGAGAGATTTCCGCCAAGGTCCTTACCTATGGGTATAAGAGAGCGTATACCTGTGTCCGTCTTGGCTATGGTGCCATGGACGGAACATACGTTGAGGGACTTGGATATTGGGATTACGCAACTTATTATATCGGCCTGCAATCTTCCGCACTGAAAAGCGCGACAGGAACGGATTACGGTCTTGCAGATTATGAGGGCATCAAAAAATCTGCCGATTTTATACGCTATATGAGTTCCAACACTCCGATATCATTCAGTTTCGGTGATGACCGTGACAGCAGAAATACCGGCTGGGCTGTTTTCCTTTGGATCGGCGAGCAGCTCAATGAACCCGGTTATTCCGCTTTGCGGCTTAGAAATATCGCCGCAGATCCCGATTTCAATTATCTTGATGTATTGTGGATAGACGAGAGCAAACAAACCGGTGAGGAAGTACAGAAAGATACCGACTGGGGGTCTGTCGGAGCGTCCAATGCAAGCTTCCGGAATACATGGGATAAAAGCGGCATTGTAGCGGCACTTCATACCGGCACAAATAATTATAGATTACACGGACACTTTGATCTGGGCTCTTTCTATGTTGAATCAAACGGCGCACGTTTTTTCACGGATCTGGGAAATGAGAAATATAAGCTGGATGACCGTAAGTATTCTTACCGGATCAAAGCGGAGGGACACAATACACTGGTCATAAATCCGAATCAGGGAATTGACCAGGCGGATGGAGTCACCTGCCTGGTGACCGACTATCAAAGCGGAAATGAAGCGTATGCCGTTACCGATCTAACGGATGCATATGCACCGAGTGGCGCCAATAGCGTGGTTCGCGCCCTAAAGATGATCAAGGACAAAGAATGTGTGATCATCCAGGATGAGATATCTCTGGATGCACCTGGTGAGATCTACTGGTTTGCGCATACAAAAGGACAGATCAGTGTTGCTAATGACGGCAAAAGTGCTATTGTAACTGTCGGTTCCGATAGACTGTGGGTGAAGCTTCTGAGCGGGCAGGGCCGGTTCTCCGTGATGAAAGCAGAACCGCTTCCGACTTCTAAGTATGTACCAAATGCAACGAGTAACAAAGAGTACCAAAAACTCGCGATCCATCTGACAAATACGAAGGAAACAACGATCTCCGTGGCATGTATTCCACTGAAAAGCGGAGAAACGGCTCCTTCGTGGACGCCGTCCCTGAAACCGATCTCCGAGTGGTCTAACGGGAGCGGGGCCGGCCTTGGCGAGGATCTTTACGGCTGCAACCTAAGTCTCTCCGGTGATATCGGCATGAATTTCTATATGGATCTTTCTTCGGCAGATCTCTCGAATGATGCATATATGGAGTTCACGGTCCCTTCCGGTAATACGACCAAGACGCAGAAGGTATATGTCAAGTCAAAAGCAGGTGAGGACAGGACCGTTGCGCAGACCATTTCCGAAGGAAAGAAGACTTACTATATATTCAAGTGTCAGGTATCGGCGAAGGATATTGCTTCAATGATCAGTATGCAGCTGATCGATGGGGAGAGAACCGGTAAGAAGTACTCCTATTCCGTGAAGTATTATGCCGATTATCTTCTTTCGCATGCGAATGAGAAAACGGAGTATAAGAAGGCAGAGCCTTTGGTAAAAGCACTTGTGACCTATTGTACCTGGGCCCAGGATTATTTTGATATGGATGAGACTCTTATTGACCGGACGTATCGGAATTACGATGTCGTTTCTTCCGTTACTGCTCAAGAAGTGAAAAAGGCAGCTCCGGCATCCGGGGTCAGCCTTGATCATATCCCGGGCGTGACCTATGAAGGCGCGACGATCTCTCTTAAGTCGGAGACAACGCTGTCGCTGTACTTCCGAAGCAGTGAGAAACTATCTTTTTCCTGCTATCGCGGTAATAAACTGGAAACAGTGAAAGAAAACGGTTATCAGATCGTACGTATCCGCGGGATCTCTGCTACTGACCTCGACGAAGTCTTTGAGATGCATATCTTCTGCGGGAGCAAAGAGGGCACGGTCAGATATAGTGTTCTGAACTATATATCCGAAACTCTCAGCAAGAATAATTCTGATGAGACATTACTCAATCTGGTTAGATCGCTATACCTGTATCACAAAGCGGCAGAGACATATATAAAATAAGAAGCAGCTCCCCCTAAAGATCTGCGAAGTAAAGATTTTCATGACAGGAATGTCACTTATTCTTTTGTGGCAAATGATACTCTTTATTTGTTAAACGGGGTTTTAGGGGTAACTGTTTATGGTCAGAAGATGCGCAATGAATACATCATATGAGGTGAACATATGAAAAAGTCAGTACGCATCGTATCCGTTATGCTCAGCACGCTTCTTGTTTCAGGCATGATGACCGCCTGCAAAAAATCATCCAAAACGAAAAAAAGCATCACGGTATCCAAAGATGATCCCTGGTTCGATTCTTCCCGCTTTACGCTCTCGATGGAAAAGTCGGACAAGGACATGCTGATGATCGATTCGTCTCCGGAATATATCAACGGGAAGATCTACAGTACGTACTCGACATACGATCTGGAGACATCTGATGAAAGAGTAAAACTGGATGTATATAGCGAAGACGGGACGAAGGAAAAAGCACTGGAGATGACTTTCCCAAGTGAAGATATGCGCATGCAGGAAATCTATTCTCTTGTTCCCAACAAAGACGGAAAGACAGCGATCGCATTGGTAGGTGCTTTTGGCGGAGGATTCGAGAATTTTTTTGTCACGGTTGACCTCGAAACAGGTGAGGTTTCCGGCATCACCCCTGTGCAGGATAAAAACGGAAAGAAGATAGAAATGATTTCTTCCGCGACCCGTGTCGGTGACTACATCGCCGTACAGAGCCCGAGGATGGGAACAGCGGATACGCAGCTTTACTTCTACGAAGGCAAGGATCTTCTTTGTGAGATGGACATGACTACATTGTCAGGATCCGGTAGTATCGAAGCTATCTCTTATAATGAAAAAACGAAAAAGGCTTACGCGAATGTGGTGAATATGAAAGGGGAGAAGTATTCCTGTGAGATGGATCTGTCTTCCGGAAAATTCACGAAAACGACTCCTCTGGCCACCGGAGGAGAAAACGAAGATAATCTTACCGACTATCAGTGTACGGGGCAGGGAGATCTTCTCCGTGTAGATACACTCGGTAATATCTTTAAGTTTAATGTGGAGACGAATTCCGAGGAAAAAGTACTGGACAATAACTGGTATTCTCCGTACTTCTATGACTTCAATCCTGACAAGAATCCTGAAATCAGCATTCTTCATTATTCTGAAGAAAAGATCATTCTTTATTTCCACGGAACCTGCGGATTCCCGACAGCAAGGATAGTGGATTCGGATGTCTGCTCAGTCATGGTATTAACCAAAGCGCAGACAAACCCTCACGAAGGAAAAAAAGTCATCGAGATCAGTGCGCCGCTGGACGGTTCATTTTCCGACTATCTGTCTTCAGCGGTCGTTTCTTTCAACGAATCGGACACGGAGTATCTGATCCGAATCTGGAGCAAATATAACGATGGCATCAAGGCGGGAAGAGGCTTCCCGATGCTGGATCCGCAGATCGAACGTGCTTATACCCTCGTAAGAGAACTCGAAGGCTCCGACTGCCCGGATATCGTTGTGAACATGGATAAGAAGGAAGCCATGAACGACAAAACGCTGCTGGATATGAGTGCTTTTCTCGACGAAAATGTAAAAAATGAGCTCTTCGATAATATTCTTGAAGCCAGCAAGGTGGATGGAAAACTGTACTTCATCCCGGTCACGCTCGAGGTCGAAGGACTGATCGTGAAGGAAGACGATGTCGGAAAAGACAAGACCGGCATGACTTTCGAGGAATATGAAAACTACGTTGAGAATACACTTTCCGGCGCACAGCCCTACGACTATCCTGAATCGAAGTACAACTTCCGGGATGTTTTCCTGATGTCCTGTATCGACATGAAGTCTGCCGTCGAAGGCGAGAAAGTGGACTTCGACTCCGAACAGTTCCGAAAAGCGGCCGAATATGCCAGGGGACACTTCGGAGAGAACCGGGGAAATCCGGATGCATACATACCGTTTGCGGAAGAGGAGCAGCGTCCAAGACCGGCTGGAAGATATGTGCACATGACGAATTTTATTAACTACGTGATGAACTGTTCCGGCGAACAGGATGCATGCTCCGTCATCGGAACCCCGTCGGTGTCGGGACAGGGCCCGAGATTTACAGCACAGGAAAGCATTTCCGTGACAGCAAGATCCGGACAGCAGGAAGGATGTAAAAAGTTCATCAACTATCTTCTCGGCGGTAAGTTTATCTCCGGGGAGGAACTGTCATGCAGCTCGATCCTCATCAACAAGGATGCCATGAAGAAAGAGATCTCCCTGATTTCCAAGTACTATAACGAGATCTACGGGTATGAGATGGAATACGGACTTTTTGATAAATCCCAGCTGAGGACCATGGGCTATAAAGAAGCGACGGATACGATGCAGCAGAAGTTCTACGATATGCTCTCGACGCTCTCTGTGTACTACATGGATGATAAAGAGATCAAGAACATCGTCAATGAAGAACTGGCAGCATTTTATTCGGGTGATAAGCCGATGGATGATGTGATCCGCTTCATTAACGACCGCGTAAATAAGTATGTCAGCGAAGCCAGGTAAGTGAATGATATAATCTAACTAGTGGCAAACTTTTTGGTATTGGGGTGGGGAAAGATATGGATCGGATCATACGCGAGCTGAAGAAGAAGGCGGGTGCTTTTCGGCCGGGAAAAGAAGAGATAGCAGCTGACCATATTGTCTGCGGTAAAGCATGTGATGTGACCGGTGCACTGGGGTTTTTCACGCCTTCCGCAAATGACCTGACCGTCCAAGGATGTTCCCGCGGGAAGATATATAAAAAGACGCCCCCGAATGAGTTTGTGACCAGTTATTACCTGGATGCAGACGACCGTTTGATTGCAATATCCAGTAAGGAACAGATCGATGACCATCGCACGGTGATCGATTATGAGGAGGACGTCACGTATGCATTTGAGTGGAGCCTGTCAGAAGAAGGGACAGATCTTGACTGTGTGACGGTGTGCGGGTACGATTCCGGGCGGGTGAAGTCATGCCTGACCGTCTTAACAACTGTCAGTCAGATAAGCGAAGTTTCCCATGAGTTGTTTTTCTACGATGAAAAAGGTGTCGTGCGCAATGTGAAGGAATACATGTACCATGTGAAGCATGGTGACATACAGGGAATAGAATTCCCCGAGATGGAGGAAGTGCTATTACCGGAAGATTGGGATTTCAAGACAGTATCCGACGAACTCTATGAAAATGTGAAACCTTATATCGAGCATGAATTTACCCGGGCTGAGGCGGAGGTGCTTATGCCGTTCCTTTCGCAAAAACTGGGAAGTGCGAAGTCTGCGTCACCGAAGAAAAAGGCTCTGTCCCTTTCCTCGCAGAAGCCGCTTCACAGCTCTCTTGCTAAATCGGTATCCAAGGAAATGTCACTCGAGGAGGTGATCCTTTCTTTCCGTAAAATGCTTGATTCATCATCCCGAAAAGAAGAAATGCTTCTTTTTGAAGCGATATCTGAGACGAGGGAAGAAACGCCACTATGCTCATTCCGTCTGGTCAGACAGATCCCGGATGGCGCAGGTGAATTTATCCAGCTCGAATTGACAATCGATATAGAAACAGCTGAGAAATATCCGCCGGAAAGTGAATGGTTCCAGGCATCGAAAGAGGGAGATACAGCATACCTGGATGAATTCGTTGATTATATCCGGAAAACCTCTTCTTTTCAGGCACTCAGGGACCGTAGAGTGTATAATGTGAATGTGGAATTGTGTAGGACATAATCAGGTTTGTGTCGAGCCTGCTCATGGGTATGGCTGAGGGTATTTTTAGGGGACGGAAGTGCTTTTCGCGTCGAGATATTATCTTCAGACGGCAGGGCTTATCTGCCCGACGGAAAGAAGAGAAGAACTTGTCGAGATCTTCGCCAAATGCGGCCTGACCCGTATCACATCTGGATCAGATATGAGCACGTTTTTCCCGGGCGAATCCCACGATGGCGAGTATGCGCTCGACAGGTATATGAAGATCATCAACATCGAAGTTCCATGATCAGTCGTCGCCCTTGATCAGTTTGATGACTGCGGCCACGCCAAATGCAATTGCCAGTACAAAGAAAGGATTGATCCAGCCCCTCAAAACGTAACGCATATTTCTTACCTCCTCTATACAGACATCCCCTACGCATAGATTATAACAAAAAGTCTGTCTCAACTACTATTTTCTGAACTCGTTCTGCAGTAGCGGCATATTTTGAAAACCGCAAATAATGTGGCAAAATGCTGTTGAACTGCCACAAAATATGTGGTTTAATGAGTCCAGGAGGGATACTCATGGACCATAAATATGTATTAAATGAATCGGTTACCGGCGAAGATCTGAGACAGGTCCGTAAGCTTCTGAATATGACGCAGAAGGAGTTTGCTTTATTTGCGAACGCCTCGAAGAGAACTGTCGAAAACTGGGAGATGAAGGGCGAGCCGATAAAAGGACCCATTGTTACGCTGGTAGAGATCCTTCGGAGACATCCCGAGATTGCCGGGAAACTGGAGCTTCCGGAAACCAGGTTAAAGCTGCGCTTATGGTATATGTATGAAGATATGGTATGCACGGTTATTGACGTGGATGAGCCGAAAAGGATCGTAAAGATCAGAAACTATATCGACGATCCGTTGTTCCGCGCTTTTGGCAGGAATACGGAACCAGGGTTTGAAGACTATGAGGAATTTCTGAAATCGCGCTGCTTCCCGGAGACTCGTGACAAGATCAAGCTGGAACTGAAACGCCTGGGGATCCCTTTCTACGATCCGATCCTGATCATTGAGAAGACAGAAGGAAGAATGGCAGAAGATAAGTTCTGGATAAGGATCGAGAGGTGAGAGAATTGATCCGGCTAGGTGATGCGGATATAAAGGATTTCAATAGACAGTCGTCGAAGGGCAATCAGCTGAAATTCTGTTTAGATGGAATCTGGTATAAGACCGATTATATGGGGTATGAAGGTCTTTCTGAATATGTGATATCGAAACTCCTTGCGTTTTCTGATCTTCATCCGGACGAGTATGTGGATTATGAGCTGGAAGAGATCGAATATAATGGCAGTGTTTTTCGCGCATGCAAGAGCAAGGACTTCACAGACGGCTGGAATCTGATCACGCTGGAGCGGCTCTTTAAAGATACATACGGAGCAGGATTAAACAAGATCATATATGGAACACCGGATCATAAGGAGCGACTGAAGATCCTTGTGGAACAGGTTGAGAGAACGACCGGACTTAAGGACTTCGGAATCTATATGAGCAAGCTCATCACTTTGGATGCATTGTTCCTGAACGAAGATAGACATACACACAATATTGCTGTGTTAACGAATGGGACCGGAGACTTCCGACTAGCGCCGATCTTTGACAACGGAGCAAGTCTCCTTTCCGATACCGGTATGGATTATCCGATGGGAAGAGATCCGCTGGATCTGATCTCGAAAGTGAAACCGAAGACTTTCTGTGATTCTTTTGAAGAACAACTGGAGATCTCTGAAAAAATGTATGGAGAGAATCTCCACTTTACGTTCGGATATAACGAGGTGGAGGCCATCGTGGAAAAAGCAGATATCTACCCCGAAGAGATCCGACGCAGAGTGATCGATGTGGTGATGGAGATGAAAAGAAGATACAGTTACCTCTTTACATAACAGGCATAAAAAATTAGCTTTAGAAAAACTTTACCTTCTCTTGACCATGATTATGTTTCCTTTCGGTAAGATAGAGACATCAGATAAAGGTGTGATCACATATATTCTTGCTGTTTGTTAGGAGAAACGATCATGGAGATACTTTTTGAATTCCTTTTCGACCTCATAGTGGAAGGAAGTTTTGAATTAAGCAAAAGCAGGAGAGTTCCGCTTCCGATCCGGATAGTACTTGGAACTCTCGCGGCTTTGTTCTTTATAGCAGTCATTGCGTTGATCGGCTTTGTCGGCGTAGCCATGTTTTCGGAAAACGTGCTTGGCGGAATACTCTTCCTCGCGGTTGATGCGATACTTGCTTTTATGATCATCAGAAGAGGAATAATCGAGTTTCGAAGAAGACGCATCTGTTAAATAAGTGCATGGTATGGACTTATCAATTGTTTTTCCAATAGGAATTGGCTATGTCTGAATTCTCGTTACTTTCCTCCTGATTGATGCAGAAATCGGCAATAAGCGCTTCGGTCTCATCATTTTTGTATTTCAGAAGGTACAGAAGGGCTGCGCGGACACGGCTATGCCGGCCGATTCCGTCACCTCTTTGCACGATGCTCCGGGCGAGAGTGTAGGCCTTTTCCGGGCATAAGAAAGGAATAAAACGCATAATCGCTTCCAGGTAATAATCTGACTTATCCGAATCATCCAGAACCAGTTTTTTCAGGATAGCCTGATCAAAATCAGGAAGGAGTCCTTCTACCTTTTCTGTAGTATGAAGGAATGCTGCCAAGTCCCTTACTGTCGGATAGGAATCCTTTTCGTAATGGATCCCTGTGCCGGTAAGCTCGTATCTTTGAAGTGGCAGTTCTTGTGTTTCAGGCTCCGTTCTGGGCATATCCAGGAAGCGGATCTCTTTTTCCGGTTCTACTTTCAGCCCTGCAAAATAAAGTGTCCGGATTTGAGGATTCTTTTGCCGGAGATTTACACCCTTTGTTGCTTCCAAGAAACTATATCCGTTACAGGGAATAATGGTCAGGCAGGAAAGCATCTGTCCTAGGCTTGCTGCCGCGCATGCCTTATGATGCCCGTCCAAAAGCCCATTCATATACCCTTGCAGATGATAAGCAAGAGCCCTCGGAGGATTCTTTTCTGATTTCAATATCTGCGCATAATATTCCACCCGATCGTTATTGATGAGTGAGGAAGATTGAGTCGGATAAAGGAACATAGGCAAGGCATCTGCACAGCTTATAACTGCGGAATCATAGTATCCGCAACATGTAGCGGTAAAGTACTGTAGTTCGTTCGGCACCTTATAGAAAAAGTGACCATCTCCGTCGGATGGAAAGAGGACCGTATCTGCCAGCACATAATATCCGTCACCCAATAATCCCAGAAGCGGACGGATCTTTTCCGCTGAATCCATTATGTTCACAAATCCGGAATTCATGCACGTTCTTGCTGCCTCAAGTTCCGGGCAGTCTATGTTTTCTGTGCCATAGCCCGTAGTCAGCATACCTTTGCAGGTAGGACATGAAGGAAGCTTGCCTTGCACGATCGGCCTTTCGTTTAGAACCACGTGCATATGCCGATCATAGTCTTCGTCTTCGGGACCCCATTTTTCACAGATTGTATTCTTTCCGTTTTTAACCGAGAAAACGACCGCAGAATTACACCACCACTTATCAGTGGTGTCCAGTTCCCGAATGATCTTTACTTCCGTTTTTTCCCAGAACATGATTCGAGTCCTCCAAAACCTATTCAGGAATAACTTTTTTGATTATAACTCATTCTCATTCTTCGTGTAGACACACGTGATAGAAATAGAGCAGATCTTTAGTAGCTGTTCCGTTAACTTATCAAATACATTGTTTAATGATATAAAAGATAAGGGGAGCAGGAGGATGAATCAATCCCACTCGTTCGTACCTACTATTCCTAATAGAGATTTTTTTCGGGTTGATTCTAAATGCACAGCCAGGAAATGAACTTTATGGAGTATTCATACTCGTGTCTGTCGGATTCGGCTCACCTGTACGGTACGACGTTTTTTGAATGATATGTTTTCCCTTGATTCGGTCGTCAATTTCTTGACGAAATTCTTGACAAATGTCAATTCTTCGATATTATGTAATTAAACGAAGTGAAGCAGAAATAATCTGGGAGGGTACACCATGAGCACTATTGGAGAAAGGATCCAGGAATTATTGAAAGAATCTGATTATACACAGAAAGAATTGGCAAACATGGTCGGAGTTACGGAGTCAGCAATGTCTCGTTATATTAACGATGATAGGGTTCCCAAGAGCAAAATTGTCGCTAATCTTGCTACGGCTCTTAATACAACATCTGAATATATTATTAGTGGAAAGGCACCGGAGAACGACTTTGCTGAAATCTACCGTTTGGTAGCCCGTAGTACATCAAACATGACCACGGAAGAAAAATTTGAATTGATGAGGTTGTTAACGAAAGAATGAGTTACGAAGAAGAGTATACAGATATCAAGCTTCCAAAGAAAGCCTATGATAAGATTGTGATAGCTGTTACAAAGCTTTTTGTTGAACTTGGTATAGGCACTTATCCGATTGATCCCTTCGAAATAATAAAAAGAAAGGGATACAT
Source organism: Clostridiales bacterium (assembly GCA_017961235.1). Lineage (GTDB taxonomy): Bacteria > Bacillota > Clostridia > Saccharofermentanales > Saccharofermentanaceae > Scatonaster. Next base: position 63,755 of record JAGCXQ010000047.1, read on the forward strand.
ATTACGGACTTATTCGAAGCTCTCGGTTCAAAAGCAACGAGCACTTAAAGCAAAGGATCTCGATGCGACCAGTTTTTATGATCCAAGTTTAAAAGCAATTGTTATTTATTTCGATGAGACACAGCCTATTGAGCGGATTCGCTTTACACTGATGCATGAAGTTGGTCACATTGTTCTAGGGCATAAGGAGGAAAGTGATCTCGCAAAGAAAATGGCTGACTACTTCGCCGCATATTCACTTGCTCCTTTTCCAATCATATTGAAATTTCACTGCGAAGACTATCTTGAAGTTGCAAGTATATTCGGAATTTCATCTGAGTGTGCATATTATACTTTTAATAGATATAGAAAATGGTATGAATTTGGTGGCCGTACAAAAGATCATGAAAAAACATTGATCGCTCTATTTGAATCCATTAACAATCTTGAGGAAAGGGGGGATGCAAGTTGATTGTAACATGTCAACAAAAAGATAAACACCGCCAGATTGATTAACAATCACTGCAGTGTTTGTCCCGAATATTGCTATTCGAATTTGCAGTATTATTTTAGCGGTATTCGAGGACAAATTCAAGAATCCATTTAAGATTTTCTTACATGGTATTGCGAAAATGTCTTCGGGAAACAGTTTAATAAGTTCCGAAGTCTCGCCCTCAAGGTAAAAACCAGAAGACTCTATGCCTTGTTGTAAGAGCATGATATCGCAAGATATCAGGGAGGTACTTTGGTATGATTAAAGGTTTATCTGAGTATGAAAAGTTCAAAGTTATGAGACCAATTATCGGTCCCTGTCAGTACGATGCTTTTAAAATGCCGATCATAAGAAAAACAGATATGTCTGGGATTGATTTGGACAAACTCAGAGCTATTGGTGTCAAAAGTGCATCACCACGAACATCAGATAAGAATACACTTGTGCTCATGCATGCGTATGATAAATATCTGTTAAGATTGTGGAATGATCCTCTTAAGAAGGTTGCACTTTTTCAAGGATTTGCAGCTGTAGGGACACCGGATTTCAGCATTTATCCTGGGATGAACGAGAATGATATACGCAACAGTATTTATATGTCTCGATGGCTGGGGGTTACTTGGCAGAACTACAATTGTATTGTTGTTCCAACTTTGGGCTGGGCATTACCTGATACATATGATATTTGCTTCAGTGGTGTAGAATACGGATCCCCAGTTATAATATCTACTATTGGATGTGATGATCACCAGGACATATTCCTTGACGGATTCAAAGAGATGCGAGCGAGAATTAATCCGCCGCTGATCATAGTATTTGGCAAAATGATACCTGGAATGACCGGCACCTTTATCAATTTTAAATACACAGATTCATTTTGTCAGAAATATCGCCAACTGGAGATAGAGGGACTTTCTAAGGTCTTCACAATCGAGGAGGTGGCATAAATGGGTTCAAGAGGAGCATTTGTAAGTGTTGATAAAGGAAAATTCTCCTTCAAAGAAGGCGGGCAGCATTATAAGTCGATTGGCATATTGAGCACTAATCCTAATGTTAAGATTATTGTACAGGATTCCAATAACGTTAAAGCCCCGGAGTACTCTCATACTCCCGGACGAGTGTATGCTGTTGTGAAGGGTGGTGCCCTGAAGCACCTTGCTTATTATGATCAGAGTCATAATCAGGCTGTAAGCATAGATTTTGCACATGATCATAAAGGTGTTCAACCTCATAGACATGTGCATCTGCAACATGGCAAGAACCTGCCAGGGGAACCTCCTACACGGCTAGAAAACGAATTGATCAAGAAAATAAAAAAGGAGTTCCATCTAAAATGAGAATTAACGAGTACAATTCATTAGAAGAATTCACATCACAGTACATAGGTATCTGGGGGCCTTCTGATGGCCACTGGTTTGGTCTTGATTTTATCTACAAAGGGAGTGAATATCGTTTTAATACAGGTTCGATGTATGAGCCCAATGATACTATTCTCCCAGATGGAAGAGTAGCGCTCTTTGGGATATATCGTAAAAACACAGAAACGATTAACGGTAAAGATTATACTTTACTTGAAGAATTCGCTTCTATGGAGGATGCGCTGGAGAGTACGTGCATCGAAGGTATTAAATTCAGAGATGTTATCATGGATGACAATACTGAACTGGTTGGTCAAGACTGACATTTCAAGATTAATACGATGAAGAATGAAAAAAGACAAGCATCCCAAGAGGAATTCTTATCCCTGCTCAGTTATTTTTCGTCCAGAATTATGTGCATATGATGATTATATGCCCTGCCCCGGGCCCTCATTTTCTCGGATTGTGAATGTCTGCCGTTACCTGTTCTCCTCCAGGATATGAAGGCCCTGGTCGATGTCGTCACCAAGGACTTCCTGCACCTTCTCGAATTCCTGTTTCTTATGGAGATTTTCAAGAACTGTCTGAAGTTCTTTCTTGCCGTACTTGGAAATGAAAAGGGACATCGATTTGATGGCGTGGACTTCTTTTCCGAGAGCATAGAAACCGCGCTTGCATTTCCGGATCTCGGTACATTCGTAGCAGCCGTCGAGACCTTTTTCTTTACAGCATTTGGCATTCGGGCACACCCCGTCCGGGGAGCATTTCGCATACGAGCAGGTGTTATACGGTGTTCTGCACGAACCGCAATAATCTTTCAGGAAACAGTGCGCACAGGAAAGACCACAGTATGCGATCTGATCGACGCCCTTTTTCGCTTTCTGGCAGAGTTTATTCGTGATGCGGCACATTGCCTCAATATGCATGATCCAGTGCCGGCTGAAAGGCATCTTCAGAAGTCCCTTCAGATCTTTATCACACCAGTAATCGATCAGCCACACGGCACTCTCGTCCGTGCTGACGCTGCCGCTATCAAGGATCCGTTTCTTATCTTCGTCTGTAAAAGTTCTCTTCAGATCCTTATACGCCAGGTTGCGGAGGATCTTATCCGAAGAACTCTTCACGGCACGGCAGTACTCAAACACCGCCTGTGTGTCCAATTCCCGGGAAAAAGAAACGATTCCTTCATCGTGAAGTTCATTTCCCGTAGTAATGACCGGGCTCTTCGTCTTTTTCTGAAAGTCGCCGGTAAAGAGCACCTGATTGTCTTTCGCAATAAGTTCATGGGCCACGATATCCTCGATCCGGAAGATATGCCACATCGAGTAAACGAGCGTCTTACTGTGATATCCTTCTGCTCCTGCAAAAGGCATCTGATAAAAAGCCTCTGCCGGGTAATTCTCCGCGATCGATGTGATCTGCTCGAAAAGCACTTCCCGAAGTTTGATGAGCGCATCTATTCCTTCGGCAAAAGTCGCTTCTTTTCCGATCAGGGTCTGCATCTTCTTATTCATCTCGGACCATTCTTTATTCATGTTACGTTCCTCTACTCTCTTCCAGGATCTGAAACATTTTAAATCATTTTAACATAGCACGATATATCCATATGCTATAATGAGACAAATCTTCGAATGAAAAGACAGGATTTGTCTTCTGAAACAGGATAAAGTAAGGGAGAAATTACACGATGGACTGGGTCAATGTCATTACCGAGACGCTCCGATATCTGGAGAAGAATCTTCTGACAGTGCAAGGTCCGAAGGAGGTGGCCCTTATGGTACATGTTTCGGCAAGTTATCTTCAGACAAGTTTTCAGATGATTACCGGATATTCGATCAGTGAATATGTCCGTAA
>JAGCXQ010000048.1 GCA_017961235.1 Clostridiales bacterium
GAGCGTAAATCCGTAGAGGACGGAGATCATGGCGAAAAGTTTACTGATCGCCTCACTCTCCAGAGATTTCAGGTAGCGCATCACGTCCTGGCTGTCCAGTGAAAGCACTACGTAAAACGCAATGATCGAGATGATCAGCGAGCCCATGAAAAGCGCATTTTCTTTATGGCTTCGGACGCTGTTTCGGAAGACGAGCTTAAAGAACATTTGCAGATCCTCCTCCCAGCTGTGCCAGCACTTTCAGGATGCGGTCATAGAAGCTTTCGCGGCTTTCCTCATCTTCCTTTCTAAGTTCGTGGAAGAGTTTGCCGTCCTGGATAAACATGATGCGGCTGCAGAAAGAAGCGGCATTAGAATCGTGGGTAACCATGAGGATGGTCGATCCGTCCTCGGAATTCAGACCGGAAAGCTTCGTCATCAGTGCTTTTGCATTCTTAGAATCCAGTGCACCAGTGGGCTCGTCGCAGAGGATCATGCCCGGATTCAGGATGAGCGCACGGGCCGCCGCGATACGCTGCTTCTCACCGCCCGACATCTGGGACGGGAACTTGTTGAGGATATCTTTGATCTCCAGGTATTCCGTGATCTTCTGGAAACGCTCCGAATCCGCAGTTTCCTTACCGCCGTGAAGAGACACCGGAAGCAGGATATTCTCCTTACCGGTCAGATTATCGATGAGCTCGAAGCTCTGGAAAATATATCCCATATCTTTGCCACGGTACTCGGCAAGGCGGGAACCGGAGAGCTTACTGATCTCTTTTCCGTTCATCTCAATCGAGCCGGAAGTCGGCTTGATCACCGCAGCGATACAGTTCAGAAGAGTGGATTTACCGGAACCGGACGCACCCATGATCCCCAGAAACTCGCCCGGCATGACCTGAAAACTGATCCCGTCGAGCGCCCTGGTCTGGCTGTCGCCTTTCCCGTAATATTTCTTCAGTGATTCTATTTTCAAAACAGGCTGCATAAATGCACCTCCCTTTCTTGTTCGATACCATCGTAAAACAAGAGCGGGAGAAAGACCACTTACAGCTGATGTAAGGTTTTGGAAGGAAGTCGGAAGCAGAACGCGGATCGTCAGAACGTCTGTACACATAAAACGAATCTGTACGTCCCGTCTTCGTATTCGTCGACGTAGTATTCACGGGAACCGATGAGTGCACGATAATCATACTTTGCTTTAACTTCATCCCACGTGATCAGTGGAAGCAGTTCGTCATTTACTTTATACTGTTTCACATCCATTCCACGAATATCTTCCTCCTCCGTGGAGGTGGATCGAAGGGATGCCATGATCGCTTCCTGGCAGCCTTCCGGAAGTTCAGCGCACATTTCTTCGACGCTGCTGTACGCACGTGTCTCGACCATAAACCTTTGATCTCGAATGCCGTTAACAGAGTAGTACTCAAAGCAGTGCTCCGCCTCCGGAAGATACACATTGTAGCTCCAGCGTTCCTTATCTTCGGCGGCCATATCTGATCGATCATACCATTTCGTGTCCGCTTTCCAGAATCTGAATATACAAAAGAAAGAATAGCCGGCGACAAGCAAGAAAAGGATGCCGAATGCCAGGATCCATGATAAGCATCCTTTTGCCATATCGTAGTCTTTATCCTGCTTTTTATGTCCTGCTTCCAAGATGACAATAATGGCGATTATTCCAATAAGAATCACAAACGTCATATGCATTCCTCTTTCTTATCCTTTACGATTTCTCGTCTTCTCAGGCTTATTTCATCTGACAGGATAATATCATGGCGCATATTGAATTGCAACTATTTTTTATCGTTATTCGATATATTTTTATTCTTTCTTAACATTTGCAAAGGTGACAGATTCTCTTCAAATAATAGAAAATGCGCCTCCGAAGGCCATAAGGCCGAGGACAGCGTCTGGACTATTCATTCGAAGAAATCAGCGTCAGCCGATGATCGTTCCGCCACCGAGCACTTCATCTCCGTTATAGAAAACGGCTGCCTGCCCCGGCGTGATTGCACGGATCGGCTCATCAAATACCAGGCGCACTTTTCCGTCTTCCATCGGGACCGCGGTCGCCCACTGTTCTTTCTGGTGATAGCGGAGCTTGGCCTGTACACGGACCGGTTCGGCCGGGACTTCTCCGGAGATCCAGTTGACGTCATCGACCAGCGCCTCGCTGTTACGAAGGTCCTCATCATAAACGAGGATGACCCGGTTATTCTCCACGTCCAGGCGGGAGACATACATCGGCGCGGGAAGTGCCAGTCCCAGGCCTCTTCTCTGGCCGGGCGTATAGCACACGATGCCCTTGTGCGTGCCCAGTACTTTTCCTTCTTTATCGACAAAAGCACCTGCCGGGTATTCGTGTCCGGTGTATTTTTTCAGGAAGGAGACATAGTCGCCATCCGGTACGAAACAGATGTCCTGGCTTTCTCTCTTTTCCGCATTGACCATACCGGCGTCTTTTGCGATCTCGCGTACCTCTGTCTTCTTCAGATCGCCGAGCGGAAATACGGTATGTGCCAGCTGTTCCTGCGTCAGGGCGTAAAGAACATAGCTCTGATCTTTGGACTCGTCCAGTGCTTTTAGAAGATGGAAACGGCCATCTCTCTCCTCGATCCGCGCATAGTGGCCCGTCACGATCACATCGCAGCCGAGGACCTTCGCGCGTTCGTACAGTTTTCCGAACTTGAGATACCGGTTACAGTCGATACAGGGATTCGGAGTGCGGCCGTGCTCGTAGCAGTCCACGAATTTCTCCATTACCTTTTCTCTGAACTCATCCTGGAAATTGAAGACATAGTAAGGGATACCGAGGTGCATGCAGACAGATCTGGCATCCTCGACATCATCCAGGGAACAGCATGTCTTGGGATTTGCGACGACGATATCGTCGTTGCTGTATAGCTTCATCGTGCAGCCGGTACAGGTATAGCCCCGTTCCAGCATGATCTTGGCAGCCAGCGAGGAGTCCACCCCGCCGCTCATGGCGATCAGTGCACTACTCATTTGCCGAGTTCCAGCATCGCATCGATGCACTTTCGAGAATCGCGGATCAGTTCATCGCTCATGAGGATCTCTTCGCCGCCGGTACCCAGCACCGTGCGGTATACATCTGCCAGTGTCGTGGCCTGCATGTTATGGCAGACGCAGTCTTTGGAAAGCGCATAGAAGTTCTTCTCCGGGCAGTCAAACTGCAGATGCTCGACGATACTGTTTTCTGTCGCGATGATGAATTCCTTATCTTCGCTCTTCTTCGCATATGCCATGATCTCTGTGGTGGATCCGACGAAGTCCGCCTGTGCGACGAACTCCGGACGCGCCTCTGGATGGATCAGGATCTTCGCCGCCGGGTGCTCTTCTCTGGCCCGGTCGAAATCTCTCTGGGTGAAGCGCAGATGTGTCGGGCATCCGCCGTGGACAAGTTTCATCTGCTTATTCGGAAGTTTCTTGCCGATCCAGTCGCCGAGGTTACAGTCCGGTACGAAAAGGATCTTATCGTTCTCGATATTGTTGATGATCTTAACCGCAGAAGAGGAGGTGACCGCCACATCGCAGAGCGTCTTCAATTCCGCGGTCGTGTTGATGTAGGCGACCACGGTGTGATCCGGATTTTCAGCCTTTAATGCCGCGAGCATCTCCGGCTCGATCTGCTCCGCCATCGGGCAGCCTGCCACCGGATTGGCCAGATAGACCTGCTTTTCCGGCGAGAGCATCTTCACGGTCTCCGCCATAAAACGGACACCGCACATGATGACTTTTTTAGAGGAGACTTTTGCCGCCTCCTGGGCAAGTCCGAAAGAGTCGCCGATATAGTCCGCAACCTCCCAGATGTCATGGCGCTGATATGCATGCACTAAGATACAGATATCGCGTTCCTTCTTTTCCTTGATGATTGCATCCTGCAGTTCGCGAACGGTCATATTTCTACCTCACATTAATCATTGATGAACATCGGGAAATAGCTCTCGATGTCGTCGAAGAATTTCTTTAAGTGGATCAGATCCGTCGCCGCTTTATGTACGGTGATCGCGATCGGGAGATACTTTCTTCCGTTCTCCTCGACGATCTTGCACATATCGACTGTCGGGAAGAAATAGTCCTTCATCTCGTGAAGATCGACCGAGAATCCGTCAAAAGAGAACCACGGATTGAAGCAGACATTGTAGCTGTTCGTCGGCGGCATGCCCTTCATGGCAAAAACACCCTTGCTGGAGCCGTACTTCTCGAGATCCTGCAGGAACTTCTCATTAAATACCGAGAAGTCCTCATCGTACTCTGTCCACAGGATCGTACTGGTCTCATCGTCCTCGTGATATACCGGATAGGCCGGATTTAAGTAGTTCCACCAGCCGATCTGACCGTCCTTATAAGCGACACTGAGCTCGCCCTGATTATTAATGGCGCGCGTCACCATATAATAGAACACGCAGTCCTGACGGTATCCCTTCTTTTCGAGCGCCGGCAGAAGGTCTGTCACATCGATCTTCCTATTCAGAGAGATGTTCATCGGAAACATCTTCGCATAGTAGTGGAAGTGCTGGGCTCTCGGCCATGTTGCCTGATCGTAGGTGAAAAACTGTGATTTCATAGGATCTCCTCAATATGATCGATGGACATCACCTGCGCATAGCGGTGATTCCAGATTTCGTAGCTGTAGTAGTGATAGAGTTCTTCTCCGGAGAGATAACGGTTATCAAATGTTGTGTGTCCGCCACGCGGAACGATCACATCAAATCCGAGCTCAAAAGCCACCTTGATGGTAGCATCCACGCAGAAATCCGTCTGCATGCCGGTAATAATGAGTCTTTCGACTCCCTGTTCCTTCAGATAATCCTGAAGTCCTGTCTTTCGAAAAGCACTGTTATACCGCTTGTCGAAGATCTTTTCTCCGTTTTTCGGAGCCACCTGGGAATAGATCTCAAAGCCGCTCTCGCCTTTCACCAGTGCATTATCCTCATGACGGACAAAGATCACTTCGATCCCCTTGTCCCTGCAGATCTTCTCCATCTGGGAGATCGTCTTGATCAGACGTTTCTCATCGTACGGATGCTCCAGGATAAGAGCATTCTGCATATCGACCACAAGCATCGCCGTCTTCGGCATAAGACAACACTTCCTTCAACCATCAGAATCATACCCCGGCCACGCATCTCCCCAAGGGGAAACCCCGCGCAGCCGATATACCCTATTACTATACCACAAAACAGATGCGCTTTCTTAGTAAATTGCGCGAGAGAAAGAAAAGGGTCGAGGCTGCCCCGTTGGGTAATGGGACAGCCTCAGGAAACAAGGAAGTAGAGGTATATATTTAGGGAGGTCCTTCTATGTTAATCAGCCATTGCTGGCCTTCGCTTTCCCGGCATCTGTTTCTGCCGGAGGATTTTTCTCTACCCAGTCGATCGTATCTTCAAGCGATGCCCGGAGATCTCTCGGTGCGTAGTGCAGGTCCGCATTCGCATTCTCACTCTCATAGAGCGGTTCCGGCGAGATGAACGGTCCGTATTTGTCTTTCGGATTGGCCTTCTTCGTGATCTTGTAGTACAGCTGGGCGATGCCCTTGCCATTCAGAAGCCAATTCGGAACTGTCTTCGTTACTTCGTCTCTACCTGTGATCTCATGCAGGTTATGCAGGAAATCCTGGGTACTTACGTAGGTGTTCGAAAGGATGTAGCACTTTCCTTTCTGGCTGTTTTCCGCGGCTTCCAGAACACCGGAAGCTACGTCACGTACGTCGGTAAAATCTACGCCGCCCGGGATACTGACCTTGAGGTCACCGGAGAGGTAATCCCGGATCAGCGAGATGATGTCTGAATTACCGTATTCATAAGGTCCTAATACCAGTGACGGAAGAAGGATAACTGCATTTAAGTTATTCAGTGTTACCTTATCCAGGATGTACTGGGTCGCTTCCGCCTTTGACTTCGCATAGTCGCCGACAACTTTGTTTCTGTCGAAGAACTCTACATCTTTTACCGGCTTGTTCTTATCGTCTGACAGCGGTATCGCTCTTGCAGATCCGATGTAGATCAGCTTGCCGATCTTTTTCTTTACGCAGATGTCCGTGATGTTCATCGTGCCGTGCACGTTTACTTTTCGAACCATCAGATCCTGCTTCTCGGAGATCACGTTTCTCTCATGTGCATGGATCAAGATCGCATCACGCGGATCTTCCAGATCAAAGAAATCTTTCAGGGAATCCTTTACCAGGATGTCGCCATATTTTACTTCTACGGGAAGCCCTGCCAGAGGAGTCGTATCCTCTTCAGGGTGTACGAGAACGCGCACAGGCTTATTATTATCCAGCAGCATTCTCACGATGGTGTTGCCGATTTGTCCGGTGGCACCGGTTACTAGATACTGAGTCATCCTCTTGTCCCCCTTGTTAGGAATTACGGTCTCCTTGTCTCGACCTTATGGTTACATTATGCAGGGAACAAATGAATAATTTATTGAAATCAAGAAAACAAACAGGCTTTATTACGTCTTTTTTATGACCGTTTTGTAAACAACAGGGCTTGAAACCCTGTATTTTGCGATACTTCTGCCCATTTTTTGTTTTCGGGGAATTGTGAAGTTTTCAGATGACCGCTTCATCGATCGCATCCGTGATCCGGTGGAGTTTCTGTCCGACAAATACAGGGAATTCGGATACTTCACAGTTCTCACGGAGCCATTTTTCAAAGACATCCGGCTTTATGCTCAGTGACTTGCTGATGCCGGTGAATACTTCACTTCTCTCGATCGGGTGCGCACTGGCGCTGAGCTCATCCTGCTCTTCATCGATGAGGACCGGCACCACACGCGGCATTTCTTTGGCCGAGAGCGCACGGTTGACCTGCAGCCAGTCTGCGAGCATGCATGCTGTCTCCTCGGCAGCGATGGATTCCTTCATTTCCGGAAGCTTTGCGAATCTCGTGTCATAGCGGTCCCACTCGATATGCTCTTTCGTCTTGAAAAGCACTACTACGATCAGCTCATCGGAGATGATCAGGAAATCGATCGTCCCGGAAGACATGTCTGTCTTGATCGTGACATTATAATATACGGATAAGGGAAGTTCGGACTTTACGATCTGGGAGGCGACCTTCTGGTGAAGTTTCACCTGCGATGCCAGTTCTCCCCAGGCCGTAAGAAAGACCTTTTTCATCTCCTTGGGACAGGTCTCCGATTTCTCCTTGAGCCGCAGGATCTCATCCATCCGGTTGTCGAATGGTTTGATCCAGGTAAGCTCTCTGATCTCAGGTTCCTGTGCCCGACGAAAAAGGTCCATCTAGTACTCCTTTTATGGGGCAAAATATGGAGCATGATCGCCTAATGTATCACGTCCAAGTGCTACTGCAGAAGAATCAGCCGTTCAGCGATTCGTATTTTTTCACCCCGTAGTGAGTAATTATAGCATATGCGCCGGCGCAAAGTCCTCCGACCAGGATGATTTCTCCTGCGAAAGCTCCGAAGATGGCTGTATTCCCACCGATAATGATGGCAACGAAAAGTCCGATGGAGAGGAAAAGCGCGAGAAAAAAATTGACGATCATGGTGATGACCAGTCCCATACCGCTCTTGATGACCTGCGCCTCGTTGGTCCAGTCCAGGCGGACGAATACCAGGCCGAAGATCAGGCCGACCATCGAAAACAGAAGGTGTGCAAGAGACGTCAGCACGATCAGAAGGAGACATCCGGCGATCCCGCATCCGGAGATGATCGACAGGACGATACTGCAGATGATCGAGATCGGCTGGAAGATCATGATGCTTACTATGAGCTTCGAAAACAGGATATCTCTCGTACTGATCGGGAGCGACTTATTCAGCCAGATCCTCTTTCCTTCCAGCGAGACGGACGGTGGCGTGGTATAGGTGATCGAAGCGAAGAACATGATCAGGATCGACCAGACCAGTGCCCAGGCGGCGCCACTGAATCTCGACGCGATATCGATGGTTTGGCCATTCATCTCCACGGCTTCGTTGACCGAGATCGTCGGCATTCCTTTGATGAGAAGAAATACCGTAGCCGCTACAAGAAAGAGCGAACCGACCAGTGTATTCATGATGTAGTTCATGGAGGAAAAGTATCTCCTGAACTCCATGGTGATGACTGCTTTTCTCGGAGAGGCGGACTTATATGTGCGCGCTTTCTTCGAGTTGTCCGCATGGAAGTCCACACCATTCAGGCCTCTTGCGTGGATATATACCGCCAGCACCATCGGGATAACGGTGATCAGCACGGTAAGAAGAAGGCACAGCGCATCCCCGCTATAGACCGCCTCCGTGATCCAGTAAAACGGAGGGATGGCCTTCATCTTGCTAAGTGCCTCCGCCGGGGTGATATCCAGTTTTTCCGCATAACCGGAAAGGTTCGGGACGACGATCATATAGACCATCAGTACGGCAAACGACAGGAATGTAGCTGCGATCTGACCGAACTTGGTCGCTTTTCTAAGAAAAGAAATAAAAGAACCTATAAGAAGCGATATAAAGAGCGGGAGCGCCGGAACGAGGAACACGATCAGCACAGATCTCAGAAAGAGTGCTTCGGAACCGGGGCCACGCAGGCAGACGATAGCTGTACTCGGCAGGATCATGACCGCCGCGCAGAGCACGTCAAGAAGATACATACCGAGGAGCTTGGAAATAACGATGCTCGACTTCGGGATCGGCATCGAAAGGAGCATATCCGTATCACTCGATCTGGCATCTCTTGTCGAGTTCATCACACCGAACATCAGCGCGATGATCATGCTAAGCGAAAGTGAAACGAAGATCGCAAACTCGGGGAGGTCCTTCTTCACCAGTGTATACGCGGTAGATGCTCCGATAATGCCGAACATGGCGATCATAAAAAGGCCTAAGAGGGCAAGTCCGACCGCCGCTATGATGAACGGCGTCTTCCCTTTTCTATTCATGCTGTTTACCAGGGAGAGAAACTCCGTGCGCAGCAAAATCAATAACGTACGCATGTATCAGGCCTCCTCTGTCAGTTCCAGGAATACTTCTTCGAGAGAAGCATCTCCCTTCACTTCTTCCATCGTGCCGGAAGAGATCAGCTTGCCGTTTTTAATAATGGCGATCTTATCACAGAGCTTTTCCGCGACTTCAAGTACATGGGTGGAAAAGAAGATCGCACTTCCTTTATCGCAGAAATCACGCATCATTTTCTTTACGATGAATGCCGACTTCGGATCGAGGCCGACAAAAGGTTCGTCCATGATCAGGAGCTTCGGATCGTGGAGGAATGCCGAGATGATCGCCAGTTTCTGCTTCATACCGTGAGAATAGGATGCGATCTGGTTATTCAGCGCATTGAGGATCTCGAGGTCCTCTGCATATTTCTCGATGCGTTCTTTTCTCACGTCTTTCGGAACACGGAAAACATCCGCCACGAAATTCAGGAACTGAAGTCCGGAGAGGTTATCATAAAGATCCGGATTATCCGGAATATATGCGAGGATGCTCTTTGCCTTGATCGGATCATCCTTGACGGACACTCCGTCGATCGTGATCGAGCCCTGCTCGAAATCGTGAAGGCCGACGATCGCTTTGATGGTCGTTGTCTTACCGGCACCGTTATGGCCGATGAATCCGTAGATCTCACCTTTCTTTACTTCCAGGGTAACGTCATCCGCTCCGACCTTGCCTCCCGGATATGTCTTTGTCATGTGGTAGATCTTCAACATTTTCGTATCCTCCCAAAAAACCACTCTTTGCTTGTTTCCTATGGTCCGTGTCTGCCGTCTTTCTCTCATGGTATATCGGACCGGGTCATTCATTTTACAGATTCATTCTAGAAAACAATCTCAAATGAATCGCAAAGCATTTATAAAGAAAAGTTAAATCTGCGGTAATTCTAGCACATCCAGCCCTCAAAATATGCTTGCTTTCAGTCATTTGTGTCGTTTTGACTATATCGGTTTTCCCCGGCCGGCAGTACAATGAAAACTGTTGTGAGGATTTTGAACATCTTGCACAAATTTATACTTGATTTCTATGTATTCCTATGTGAAAATAGGAACAATGATTTATATGTGGAAATTTGGGTTTTCAGGAAGGACACAGCTATGGCTTCAGAACAAGTGAATCGTATCCTCGAAGCAGAAAAGAAAGCTTCTGAGATCGAGCAGGAAGCAAGAGTAAAATCGGATGAGATCTTGGCAAATGCGCAGAAACAGGCGCAGAAAGACTATCAGGAAGCTCTTTCGGAAGCCAGAAAAAAGGTAGCCTCCCTCTACGAAAAGCACAAAGAAGACGGTTCTTCGAGCAACACGGCGAATGACGCCGCATCCGAGAAAGCCGCGGAGAAGCTCCGTGACGCTGCCGAACCGAACCGTGAAGCCGCAATCTCCGCTGCAATGAACATACTGATGGGAAGGAAATAAGATCTATGGCTATACTTCCCATGAAGCATATCGAGATCATCGCCATGCAGAAGGACGCGAAGAAGATCGTTGACCTCCTGCAGCGTCTGGGCACCGTCGATGTCACTGAGCGTGATGCCGATGACGAGACCGATCAGCTCAGCCTGTTCCCTACCCGCACGAGTCTCAACCAGCTCGAGAAGACATCGAACTCGATCAGTCACGCCATCGCTCTTGTGGAAGAATTCTCTACAGTAAAGAAACCGTTCCTTTCCGGATTTGCCGGACGTGAGGAATTGAGCGTCGAGGAATTCAACGAGCGTGCTTCCAGAAATGACGAGACCATGAAGATCGTCTACGATATTGAAGCGCTTGACCGTAAGATCGCTTCCGAGACGACCATCCGCACACATACACGTCACCAGCTCGACGCGATCCTCCCCTGGGAAAAACTCGATATTCCGATGCAGTATACAGGATCCCAGAAGACCGCCTGCATCACCGGACAGTTCTCCGAGAGTTATGACGAGAAGTCTTTCTATGAGGAGTTCTGCAACCAGTACCGTGCGATGAAGGAATCCGAAGCGGTGCTTAAGGGAATCTCCGCAGATGATGAAGAACTGAAGATCCCGGATATCTATACCGAGATCGTTTATACCTCAGGTGATCAGACCTGTGCTTCTTTTATAGTACATAAGAAAGATTATGAGGATGTCATGGCGACACTCCGCCGTATGTCCTTTTCCGCACCTTCGGATCCGACAAAGCATCCGCCGGAGGTACGCATCGGAAGATTAAAGAAGCGCATCGAGGAAGCATCCGCAAATATCGAGGAGTCCCGTGAGAAGCTCAAGAGCTACTCCGACAAGCTCGACGACCTGTACTTCCTTTCTGATTATATGATCATGCGTCAGGATAAGTACGACATGCTCGGAAGACTTCTGTTCTCCGGCAAGACCTTCATCCTCGACGGTTTCGTCGCAGAAGAAGACTGCGCGCATGTCGAGGAAGTCCTGACTTCCAAATTCGAACTGGTCTTCGAAAGCCGCGATCCGCTTCCGGACGAAGAGATCCCGGCCAAGTTCAAAAACAATGCATTCGTTGAACCGGTAGAAGATATCGTAGAATCCTACAGCGCTCCGACCCGTGGCGACATTGACCCGAATCCGGTCATGGCTTTCTTCTACTATTTCTTCTTCGGCATGATGCTCTCCGATGCAGGTTACGGTATCCTGCTGATGCTCGGCACACTCTTCGTATTAAAGAAGAGAAAGCCGGAGGGCAATAACAGAAAGAACATGATGAAATTCTTCTACTGCGGCATAGCGACCACCTTCTGGGGTTTCATGTACGGCAGTTTCTTCGGAGACCTGATCGGTGTCATCTCAACGAATTTCGGCTCCGGTAAAGTTGCCCTGAACCCGATCTGGTTCGACCCGAGCGATAATCCTATGAGGCTCCTGATCCTGAGTTTCGTTTTGGGTCTCGTCCACATCCTTCTCGGCCTTGGCGCGAAGTTCTACAGAATGTGCAAGAACAAAGATGTCGTCGGCGCGATCTGTGAAGTCGGCTTCTGGTTCGTCACCTTCACCGGAATCGTATTTGTACTCCTTCCGATGATCGCCGGTTTTTTGACCGACGGCGGACTTCCGGAAAACATTCCGTTTGCCAAGATCGGTACCTATGTCGCCATCGCCGGCGGTATCGGCGTATTCCTCGGCGGCGGACATGGCAAGAAAGGCTTCGGCGGCAAATTCGTCGGCGGCTTCGGCAGTGTTTACAGCGTAACGGGATATTTCAGTGATCTTCTTTCCTACTCCCGTCTCATGGCTCTCGGCCTTGTAACAGGTATCGTAGGTTCTGTAGCCAATCAGATTGGTACACTCTTCCTGTCCGGATACTTTAAACTTATCGTTTTCATTCCGGTATTCCTTTTCTTCCATTCGATTAATCTGGGCATCAGTGCTCTCGGTGCTTATGTCCATGTTAATAGACTTCAGTACGTAGAATTCCTCTCAAAGTTCTACGATGGCGGCGGAACAATGTTTACGCCGTTCACTGGTAACAC
>JAGCXQ010000049.1 GCA_017961235.1 Clostridiales bacterium
AAGAGGGCATCGTGACGAAGAGCCTTACATGGGAGCGTGTCGAGCCGCATGTTAAGGTATTCCGCGGAGACTATAAGAAAGCTGTCGCGGAGGCACAGAATACGAAGACCTCCTTCGGTATGCCTTATGAGGTGATCCTTAGAGGTAATGACGGGAAATTCGTCGAAGGCGGAAGATCCAATTTCTTCGTACTGCATAAAGATACGGTGTATTCACCCTCGGAAGACCTGATCCTGATCGGCATTACGAGAAAGTATGTCAAGGATGCCATAAAAGATGCAGGTTTAAAGCTCCAGGAGGGTGCTTTTACCATGGAAGACCTCGTAAAGATGGAAAAAGAAGAGGATGACGGACCGCCGGAACTCGGACTTTTTGTTACCAGCTCGCCTTTTGATATCCTGCCCGTCGAGTCGATCGACGATGTGAAATTCCGCTCGGCACAGTGCCCGAAGCTTCAGGATCTGATGGCAAGCTACCAGAAGATCGTGCATGAATATATCGACCGTCATGCACATCTCGAATCTTACTAATATAGTGCGTTTTTGGAGGTACATATATGTCTAAAAAAGGAACGATCTCAGTAACTACGGAAAACATTTTTCCGATCATCAGGAAGTGGCTGTATTCCGATCAGGATATTTTCGTAAGAGAACTTGTCAGTAACGGATCCGATGCGATCGCAAAGTTTAAGCGGCTTGTCGATCTCGGCGAGGCAGTCAAAGAGGATACCGACGATTATCAGCTGCATGTCAACTACGACAGTGAACTGGGAACACTCGAGTTTACCGATAACGGTATCGGTATGACGGAAGAAGAAGTCGATAAGTATATCAACCAGATCGCTTTTTCCGGTGCGATGGACTTCGTGGAGAAGTATAAGGAAGAGAGCACGGATGCCAGCGGCATCATCGGTCACTTCGGTCTCGGTTTCTATTCGGCATTCATGGTGGCCGATAAGGTCCGTATCGATACCAAGTCTTTCCAGAAAGATGCACCGGCTGTGTCCTGGGAATCGGATGACGGTATGGACTATGAGATCTCTGATTCGGATAGAACCACGCGTGGTACGACGATCACGATCACGCTCTCTGAAGAAGCCAAGAAGATCTTTGATGCCGCAAAGATCAGAGGCGTCCTGAAGAAGTACTGCTCCTTCATGCCTTTCGATCTCTATTACAGCGATGTGGTCGCGAATAGAAAGCACGAAGCGGAAGAAGCGAAGAAAAAGAAAGAAGCGGAAGAGAAGGGCGAAGAGTATAAAGAGCATGAGCATGAGATCATGCCGATCAATGATACCGAACCGCTCTGGAAGAAAGCTCCGAAGGACTGCACGGAAGAAGAGTATAAGAACTTCTACAGAACCGTTTTCCATGACATGAAGGAGCCTCTGTTCTGGATCCACCTGAATATGGACTATCCTTTCAATCTTCAGGGTATCCTTTACTTCCCGAAGACCAACAATGTCTATGAGACGCTCGAAGGACGAATCAAGATCTACAATCATCAGGTATTTGTAGCGGATAACATCGAGGAAGTCATTCCGGAATTCCTGTTCCTGTTAAGAGGATGCCTCGACTGCACTGATCTGCCGCTGAATGTTTCCCGTTCCGCGCTGCAGCAGGATGAATATGTTAAGAAGCTTTCTTCCCACATCATCCGTAAGGTCTCCGATAAGCTCAATGAAGTCTTTAAGAATGACAGAAAGAGCTTCGAAGGATACTGGTCCGATATCAGCATCTTCGTGAAGTACGGCATGATGAAGGACGAGAAGTTCTATGAGAAGGTCAAGGATATCTGCCTCTTTAAGACCGTGGATAATGAGTTCTTCACGCTAAAAGAACTGACCAAGGATAAGGAGAAGGATACTGTCCGCTATACCAAGGCTCCGGACCAGCAGGCGGCATACATCGCGATGGCGAAGGAGAAGGGCTTTGACGTCGTCGTTCTTAATGAAGAACTCGACAATAACTTCATCTCCTTCCTCGAATATAAGCAGAACGATATCAAGTTCAAGCGTGTCGATGCCGAGCTCGAGGGCGAGAAGGCTTCCGAGGATGAGGCAAAAGCACTTAGCGATCTCTTTAAGTCGGCCACCGGTGAAGATAAGCTTGAGGTGTCGGCTGTTGCGCTCGGTGCGGATCAGCTTCCGGCATTTATCCGTGAGACAGAAGAGGCTCGCCGTATGGCAGAGATGAGAAAACAGTTCGAAGCGATGCGTACCTGCAAGGAAGATGATCCGTATAAGAACCTGGACGATATGTTCCCGGTCAAGATGGATCTTGTCCTGAATACCGATCATCCGCTGGTCTTAAGACTTCGCGGCATGGCCGGAGTGGCTTCGGAAAAAGAGAAGATGGATGCGCTTTGCCAGCATATCTATGACCAGGCCCGTCTGGCACACGGATCTCTCGATGCGGAAGGCCTGAAGCGCTTCCTCAAATACAACAGTGAACTTCTTACGGAAGTTGCAGAAAAACTAAGTTGATACCATAAAACCCGTGTTTCCTATGCGTAGGAGACAGGGTTTTGTGTTACCATAGAAATGTTAGAAGGATACATCTTTTGGAGGTTTATTTATGAGTAATCAAGTTCGAAGAATCTTTTCGGAGAAGAAGAAGGAATTCGCTGTCGAAGCATCCGGCATCATGAAGGACGTGAAGTCCGATGTTGGTGTCAAAACGATCGAAAGCGTAAGGATCTTCCACAGATACGATGTATCCGGTCTGACGGATGAAGAGTATGAACTCGCTAAAAACGTCGTTTTCTCGGAGCCGCCGGTCGATGTCGTATATGACGAGACGATCGATACATCCGATGCGGCCTATGTGCTGGCGATCGAGGCTCTGCCGGGTCAGTATGACCAGCGTGCAGACTCCGCTGCCCAGTGCTGCCAGATCCTGACACAGAAAGAAAAGCCGCTGGTACGTGTTGCCCGTGTGATCGTATTCTACGGATCTGTTACGGATGATCAGAAGAAAGCGATCGCGAAATACCTGATCAACCCGGTAGAGTGCCGTGAGGCTTCTATGGATAAGCCGGAAACTCTTGAGGATGTATTCGATGTTCCGTCTTCCGTACCGACGATCGATGGTTTTATCTCCAAGTCGAAAGAAGAACTCTCTGATCTCAGAAAGACCTGGGGACTTGCAATGTCCGATGCGGATCTTCTGTTTACACAGGAATTCTTCCAGTCCATCAAGCGTGATCCGACCATGACTGAGATCCGCGTACTGGATACCTACTGGTCCGACCACTGCCGTCACACCACCTTCCTTACTGAACTTACGGACGTAAAGATCGACGGTGACAGTGCTTTTGCCGAGGAATTAAAGAGCATCTATGCGGATTATCTTTCTACCCGTGAAGAAGTCTATGGCGAGCGGATCAGCAAGAAGCCGGTATGTCTCATGGATGTTGCTACCATGGCAATGAGAAAGCTCAAGAAAGACGGCAAACTCGCTGATCTTGACGAGTCTGAAGAGATCAACGCCTGCTCCATCAAGATCCAGATCGATGTAGATGGAAAGAAAGAAGACTACGTTCTTATGTTTAAGAACGAGACACATAACCACCCGACGGAGATCGAGCCGTTCGGTGGTGCGGCTACCTGCCTGGGCGGTGCGATCCGTGACCCGCTCTCCGGCCGTTCCTATGTATATCAGGCCATGCGTGTAACCGGTGCCGGCGATCCGACCGTTCCGGTATCCATGACTCTCGAGGGTAAGCTTTCCCAGAAGAAGCTCGTTCGTACAGCTGCTGCAGGTTACAGCTCCTACGGTAACCAGATCGGTCTTTGCACCGGCCATGTCGATGAGATCTATCATCCGGGCTATGTGGCAAAGAGAATGGAGATCGGCGCTGTTGTCGGTGCTGCTCCGGCAGATAACATCGTCCGTGTACGTCCGAGACCGGGCGACATCGTAGTACTTCTCGGCGGAAGAACCGGCCGTGACGGTATCGGCGGTGCGACAGGATCTTCCAAGGCACACGACGAAAAGTCCGTTCTGACCTGCGGTTCCGAGGTTCAGAAGGGTAATCCGCCGACAGAAAGAAAGATCCAGAGACTGTTCCGTATCCCGGAAGTTTCTAAGATGATCCTCCGCTGCAATGACTTCGGTGCCGGCGGTGTATCCGTTGCGATCGGTGAGCTCGCGGACGGTCTTTCCATCGACCTGGATAAGGTACCGAAGAAGTACGAAGGCCTCGATGGAACAGAGATCGCGATCTCCGAGTCTCAGGAGAGAATGGCGATCGTTATCGATCCGAAAGATGAGAAGACCTTCTTCGAATATGCGGCGAAAGAAAACCTCGAAGCTACTGTAGTTGCAGTTGTTACCGAGGAGCCGGTCATGAAGATGACCTGGAAGGGAAATACGATCGTGGAACTTCCGAGATCGTTCATCGATACAAACGGCGCTTCCTCTTATGCGAAGGCTGAAGTTACTGAACCGGATTTCGGAAACGGTATCATCGATAAGACGATCGATTCTTATGTGGATGGTAATTTCGCTGAATCCGTCAAAGGAACGCTTTCTTCTCTGGATGGCTGCTCCCGTAAGGGGCTGGTTTCCAGATTTGACGGCACGATCGGCGCAGGCACTGTCCTGATGCCGTTTGGCGGACGCTATCAGCTGACACCGGAAGAAGGTATGGCATGTAAGATCCCGGTAGAGGAAGGAAAGACGAATGCTGTTTCCGTAATGGCATATGGTTTTGATCCTTACTTCTCCGCATGGAGCCCGTTCCACGGTGCATACCACGCAGTTACCGAATCTCTCCTTCGCCTGGCAGCGATGGGCTGTGATCCGTTTAAGGCAAGACTTACTTTCCAGGAATACTTCGAGCGTATGAACGGTGAGAAGTCCTGGGGCAAGCCGCTCTCCGCACTGCTTGGTGCATATAAGGCTCAGCTTGACTTCGGCACAGCATCTATCGGTGGTAAGGACAGTATGTCCGGATCCTTTAATGAACTGCATGTTCCGCCGACGCTGGTATCTTTTGCAGTTGGTATGACTACTACAGATAAAGTTGTTTCTTCCACACTTTCGGCGGCCGGAAGAAAACTCTATGCAATCAAGATCAGAAGAGATGACAACGGCTGCTATGTAAAGGATCACGCCATCCGTGTAATGAAGTGCCTGACACAGATCCAGGATCGCGGACAGCTCTTAAGTGCAGGTGTTGTCAGATCTGCCGGTATTGCAGCTCGTGTCGCTCAGATGTGCTTCGGTAATAAGCTCGGATTTAAGTTCTCCGACAGTTTCGCAATGGAAGATCTCTTCAAGCATTCATTCGGAACAGTACTTCTGTCTGTAAGCGATGGAAACGCGGTTGAAAAGATCGAGCAGGTCGGCGGTAAACTCCTCGGTGTTACCACAGATGATAAGACCCTGACATATGGCGATCAGTCCATCTCTATCGATGACGCGGCAAAAGCATTCGAGAGCAAGCTCGAGCCGATCTTCCCGACAGTCGTAGATGAGGGTGCTGCAGTATCTTATGAGAAGGGTGAGGTCGCAAAGAATGCGATCACCGCACCTACGATCCTGACCGGTGCAAAGCCGAAGGTTTTTATTCCGGTATTCCCGGGTACAAACTGCGAGTATGATACAGCCTTTGCATTCTCCAGAGCAGGTGCAGAGCCGGATGTTATGGTCATCCGTAACAGAAACTCCCAGGAGGTCGAAGATTCCTTCAAGGAGATGAGTGAGCGTATCACAAAGGCGAATATGGTCATGATCCCTGGCGGCTTCTCCGCCGGTGACGAGCCGGAAGGATCCGGTAAGTTTATCGCAGCTGCCTTTAGAAATGCGGCAGTTACCGAGTCTGTCCGTGACCTGCTCTTTAACAGAGACGGTCTGATGCTCGGTATCTGTAACGGATTCCAGGCGCTTATGAAGCTTGGTCTCCTCCCGTACGGCGATATCCTCCCGCTGGAGCACGATGGCCCGACACTTACATTTAACCGTATCGGCCGCCACCAGAGCGCATATGTTTCCACGAAGATCGTTTCCAACAATTCTCCGTGGCTCAGCTTCACGAATGAGGGCGATACATACGAGATCGCGATCTCCCATGGTGAAGGCCGTTTCTGCGGATCGGAAGTTCTCCTTAAGGAGCTATTCGCAAAGGGCCAGGTTGCTACCCAGTATGTTGACGCGGAAGGCAACCCGACAATGGATACTGCCTTTAACCCGAACGGCTCTATGTGCGCGATCGAAGGTATCATCTCTCCGAACGGCCGTATCCTCGGTAAGATGGGTCACAGCGAGCGTATGGGCAACGGCGTTGCCAAGAATATCCCGGGTGAGAAAGATCAGAAGATCTTCGAGGCCGGCGTACGGTATTTCGTAGGATGAATAAGCTGGAAGTTCTGTCAATACTGGATCAGTATGGCCTCTCGGCCAAAAAGAGCCTGGGGCAGAACTTCTTGTGTAATGATAACGTGATCGGGGATATCCTCGATCTCGCGGAACTTGATAAAACGACGACATGCCTTGAGATCGGACCCGGTCTCGGGGCATTGTCGGAAAAGGCGGTCGGACTCTGCGGGACATATGTGGCCGTAGAGATCGATACCAGATTTCAGGACCGGCTCTCTGAAGTCATCACGGAACAGGGCGGAACAGTGCTGTTTAAGGACTATCTGGCACTCGGAAAAGAAGATCTCCCGGATCCGTCGATGGAACCGGATGTGATACTTTCGAATCTTCCGTATTATGTCATGACACCGATCATGCTGAAGGTCATGAAGGATTTTCCGTCCTGCAGGAAGCTGGTTTTCATGGTGGAAGAAGAAGCTCTGGACCGCATCTTCGCCCGCCCCGGAACGAAGCAGTACGGCCCGCTTTCGATCCTGACAGATCTCTTCGGAAAGAAGATAAAATGCTTTAATGTCGATAGTGGGAGCTTCTATCCCGCGCCGAATACGGTGTCATCGGTGATCGAGATCGTATCGGAGGGAAATACATGGGATCCGGCATGGATCGGATTCGTGGAGAGTGCTTTTGCATTACGGAGAAAGACACTGGTAAATAGTCTTTCGTCCTCGGGAAAATACAGTAAGGAAAGTATCCTTACCGCGCTAAAAGCACTGGGAATCAAGGAAACGGTGAGAAGTGAGGAACTTTCGCCATCGGATCTTGTTAAGATGTATGAGATCCTGAACGAAGGAAAGGATGAGAACTGACATGGGATATGAGCGTATATCGGATTCTCTTTTCGAGAAGTATTCTTCTTCTAATGAGAAGGGAAAGACGAAGTCGAAGAAGGGAAAGAAACAGGAAAAACCGGCGATCGCTGAGTATCTGCAGCTCCCTCGTGAGAATGAGCCGAAGGTAAAAAGAAAGTCGAAGAATCCTTCTGAGAAATACCCGCAGACCCTGATGATCCGCATCGCCGGCATGAATTACCGCTTCCAGGTGGACTCCGATATCGAAAAGGCAAAGACGCTTTACTGCGCCAAGATCGCCAATGAGCTTCTTCAGGAAACACTTGATGAGAACCCGATGATCCCGACTAATCAGGCGCTCATCCTCGCATATATGGAAGCCTGCTTCCGCTGGCAGAATGAGGTACATAAGTCGCCTGAAGAAAAGGAGAAGGAAGAACCGCTCCTTCCGCTGGAACAGTACTGTAAAGAGAACAATATTCCGAAGGAGATATTATGAAAAAACCGGAACTTCTGGCCCCTGCGGGCTCTATGACAATGCTCCGTGCCGCAGTGGATGCCGGTGCGGATGCCGTATATCTCGGACTGGATCAGTATAATGCAAGGATGCATGCGGAGAACTTTACGCTCGAGACGCTTCAGGAAGCGCTGGACTATGCACATCTGCGCAATTCGAAAGTCTATATCACGCTCAATACTCTTATCGATGACGATGAGATGATGGATGCGGTGGAGCTGGCGCTTGCTGCCTATATGAAGGGTGTGGATGCATTCCTTATCCAGGATAAAGGCCTTGCTTCTTATCTTGCGGAGCACCTGCCGCAGATCCCGCTTCATGCGAGCACACAGATGAATGTATTCTCTCTTTCGCATAGCGATGAGATGAAGAAACTGGGCATGAAGCGCGTCGTTCTCCCGAGAGAACTCTCTATGGACGAGATCCGCGCTCGGGCAGAACTCTTTCATGATAATGATATCGAGGTCGAGGTATTCGTTCATGGTGCGATGTGCGTCTGCTACTCCGGACTCTGCCTCTTTAGTGCCATGAATAAGTCCGGATCGAGATCCGGAAACCGTGGGTCCTGTGCACAGCCGTGCCGCCAGAGCTATCAGCTGTGGGATGGAAACCGCGAAGTATCCGCATCCGGAAAGCCGATCCGCACAGGTAAACTCCTTTCTCCGAAGGATCAGTCCGCGCTTCCTTATCTTCGTGAACTGATGGAACTTGGCGTGGATTCACTTAAGATCGAAGGCAGAATGCGCGATGAACAGTACGTCACTGCTGTCGTATCCGCATATCGCAGGATGATCGATGCGATATACGAGAACAAGGACTCAAAGGAAGTGCTGGAGCAGGTCAGAAATGATCTTCTGATCACCTTTAACCGTGGCGGCAGCTTCACGACCCAATATCTGCAGGGCAGAAAAGGACCGGATTATCTCTCCGGTGAATATGTCGGCAAATACGGCCTTTATTGGGGAGATATCATTTCTGTAAGTGCCAAGGCAGGTACGATCAGTGTGCGGTCTTTTCTTCCGGATCCGCCGCAAAAAGGAGATTTCCTCTCGATCCGTGATAAAGAAGAGGAGATCGCGAGTTTTCCTCTCGGAAAGATCGATGTCGAGCGCGATATGTCTGTTGTAAAAGGACTGCACCCGGATGCGATCGCGAAGCTTTCGCGCGGCATGTCTGTATATCGGATGAGCAAGAAGATCGAGATACCGAGAGAGAACCTCCGCCGCACTCCTATTTCCGGTGTGCTGCGTCAGGAAGGCGATTCCATTATTCTTGATGTAGTGGTGAAGGAGGGTGCTTTTGCCGGAGTATGCGCGTCAGCAAGCTCGGAGATCCAGGATCTTGGAGATAGTGAGCCGCTGACATGGGAGCGTACAAGAGAACAGCTTCAGAAAACCGGCCAGACGCCATTTACTTTTGTAAAACTCAGTAAAGACGGGGATTTCCCGATCAAGCTCCGTATCTCGAACATCAATGCCATGCGAAGAGATGCGATGGCTTTCCTGGCAGAAGCGATCCTCGAAAAACAGGCTTCCGGCCGTTCCGAAGAATATTCTTCACGGGATGACGAGGATGCCGTTCAGACAAAACCGGAGAAGATGCATGTGGTCATTGCCGAGTATATCGATATGCGCAGGATCACCTCCGGATATGCCTGCGGGGCAGATATCTATGTGTTCCCGGCGCTTCAGATCGGGCAGGCCGGAAGGATCAATTATATCGATGAGCTCCTAAATACCGAACCGGAAGCAAAGATCGCGCTCCGGCTCCCGGGTGCGTATAAAGATGATATGATCGATGCATTAAGTAAGGCAAAGAAACTTGCCTCCTCGCACGCAGGAGAGCATTTCCTGGGATTCTTCGGAACAAATGCATCCGAGGGAATTGTCGGCCTTACGTCCGGGGCGAATATATATAACCACTTTACTTATTTGTATGAGGCTGGAAAAGCACTTGATTTCCTTTATCTCTCCTACGAATTAAGTGAAGAGCAGATCAGAAAACTCGCGATGGATATAAGCTCGGAGGATCTTCATGCATATATGTGTCTTCACCGCTACGGCCCGATCGAGTGGATGCAGTCGGAATTCTGCCCGCTCGGACGACATCAGGCACACTGTACCGTATGCCGTGACCATCCGGAAACATCGATCGGAGAGAAGTCATCCGAGAAGAATGATCACCATGATGACCGCGTCGATGTCGTATGCTATCCGGGATTCTGCCGTGCGGACCTCTTCGGAAACGCAAGAAATACCGTGTCCGGACAGACGGTCTCAGAGATCGTCCGGATGGGTGTTCCGGCCGCTTCCGTCGTGCGGTTTATGAATGAGGATCAGGAAGAAAGAAGGATGATCATTGATTCCCTTCTGGATGAGGATACTGATGATGAAGGAGAAGAGTGGTATGAGTACTGAGATTTTTGTGGAACGTATGCAGGAGGATGCTGTTCTTCCGAAATATGCGCATGATGGCGATGCGGGAATGGATCTTTACAGTGTGACCGATATCGTGATCCAGCCCGGCGAAACAGTTCTTATCCATACCGGACTGAAGTTCGCGATCCCCTATGGGTATGAGGTCCAGATCCGCCCGAGATCCGGGCTTTCCCTGAATACTCCTCTTCGTATTCCGAATGCTCCGGGTACGATCGACAGCGGATATAGAGGAGAGATCTGCATCATCATGGAGAATACATCTTCTGAGAAATATGCTGACGCGCAAGTGCTTTCCCTGAAGGATAAAGGGAATCAGAAGGGACCTTACCATATTCAGAAAGGCGATCGGATCGCACAGATGGTCGTGGCGAAATATGAGTGTGCAAGCTTCACTGTTACCGATAATGTTGAAACTATTGGTATAAACCGGGAAGGCGGTTTTGGTTCGACCGGCGTGTAAGTCTGTGGTAAAATAGACTAATTCTGTGGAAGGACGAAAGAAGATTCTCGACATATGGGAAGAGGTATTACAAAACGTGCTGGTAAAAGGCTCTCACTATCCGGACTGATAGTCCGTATTGCTCTTGTGCTCAGCATACTTGCTGCAGCCACGATCGCCGTGATCGTAATGACTACTTCCACAGCGAACAGTCTCATGAGTATCGAGAGCAAGCCACTGCCGAATATCCCATCCAACGTTCTCCCGCCGTATTCTGCCACCAGCTTTACTTCGGCAGATAATCAGACACAGCTTTCAGGATGGTTCTTCAAGACAGATGATCCGATCAGTACGGTCATCGTAGTGCATGATACCCAGTCTAACCGGCTTCCGTTCAGCGTATCGATGGTTCAGATGATCGAAGATTTCCTGAATCTGCACTTTAACGTATTTCTGTTCGACCTGAGAAACTCCGGAGAGAGCGGCGGTACTATATGCGGATACGGGTATCTGGAGTGGCAGGATGTTCTTGGTGCCATCAAGCATGTTAAGAAGATCTCTGTAACGAAAGATGTCGTGCTTTATGGTATCGGATCCGGATGCAGTTCATGCCTTCTTGCAATGAATAAGCTTCCGCCGTCTATGGATACGGAGGTCCTCGAAAAGTATGACAGTAAAATTTCGGATCTTGGCTTTGATGTGCACTATATCTCCGGGATCATACTGGATTCACCTGCCAAAAACTCCGATGATTACATCACGCCTTTTGTCGTGAAAAAGTCGAAGATGGCGTTTATTACGAAGAACTTCGTTCCGTATGCTATCCGTGTCTCGTCCGGCGAATCCGGAAGTTTGAATCTTGCCGCGGAGATCTCCCGTCTCCCGATCCCGGTCTGCATCATCTATGGCGGCCGTGACACTTTTGTCGGATCGGATAAGATCGGACAGATCGTGGAAGAGAGGAAACGCCTGAATCCGAACACTACCATGGCGACTATGATCTCCGGTGCAGGTTATTGTGAAGCATATATGATCGATCAGAATGGCTACAGACAGACTCTGAAGGACTTCCTCCAGCAGTACTTTAAATAGAGGCGGAATATGGCAGTATTAACTTTAGGAATCGAATCATCCTGTGACGAGACCGCATGTGCAGTCATCGAAGACGGCCGTATCGTCCGAGCGAGTATGATCGCATCCCAGGCGGATCTTCACAGCCAGTACGGCGGCGTCGTTCCCGAGATCGCTTCCCGTATGCATGTCGAAGCCATTGTTCCTGTGATCTCCGAGACGATGAAGCAGGCAGATGTGACATATGATGATATTGACTGTGTCTGTGTGACCAAGGGTCCCGGCCTTGTCGGAGCGCTTCTTGTCGGTGTTTCCGCGGCAAAAGCACTTTGCGAAGTCAAGAAGATCCCTCTTGTCGGTGTGAATCATATGGCAGGGCATATTGCTGCGAATTATCTTACGGATACCACCTGGGAACCGCCTTTCCTCTGTCTGGTCGTTTCCGGCGGACATAGTGAGATACTTCTGGTGAAGGACTATGCGGACATGGAGTGTATCTGCAGTACGAGAGATGATGCGGCAGGAGAGGCTTTTGATAAGATCGCGCGAGTGATCGGGCTGGGATATCCCGGTGGTCCGAAGCTCGATAAAGCAAGTAAAACAGGTGATCCACACGCATATTCGTTCCCGTCGCCGAAGATAACGGATTCACTGGATTTTTCATTCAGCGGAATAAAGACAGCCGCTCTGAATACGATCAATCAGGTCCGCATGAGCGGGAAAGACGTGAATATCAATGATTTTGCGGCTTCTTATCAGGATGCGATATGCTCGATCCTGTGTGACCGTCTGGATAAAGCAATAAAGCAGACCGGCATGAAGAAGATCTGTCTCGCCGGCGGTGTTTCTGCGAACTCATGCCTCAGACAGAAGGTGGAAGAACTGGCGAAAAAGCGACATTGCAATCTCTGCCTTCCGAAGATGGCTTACTGCACTGATAATGCTGCGATGATCGCATCGGCCGGCTATTATTCTTATATTTCGGGTGTTAGGGACACCCTGGATATGAATGCTTATCCGTCTCTTGAACTTGGAGGTGCCTATGGCAATTAAGAAAGGAATCAAAGTCATAGCTGAGAACCGTAAGGCTTTCCATGACTATTTCATAGATGAGAAATTCGAAGCCGGAATCGTTCTTTCCGGAACTGAGGTGAAGTCCCTTCGTGCCGGGAAAGTCAATCTCAAAGACAGCTATGTTCAGGTCAAGGAAGGAGAGATCTTCCTGATCGGTGTGCATATCAGTCCATATGAACAGGGCAACCGCTTTAATCTCGATCCGATGCGCACCAGAAAACTACTGATGCACAAAAATGAGATCATCAGATTATTCTCTACGGTCAAGCAGGATGGTCTTACGATCGTACCGACCAAGTGCTATTTCAAAGACGGTAAGGTCAAGTTTGAGATCGGTCTTGCAAGAGGTAAGAAAAACTTCGATAAACGTGATTCAGCGGCGGAAAAGACGGCAAAACGTGATATTGACCGCGCGATGAAGGATCAGCGGAATCGCTCCTGATCCTTTTCTTTTCACTAATTATTTTGAGAAGTTCCCGCATTTGTAGTATACTCTTGTTGTATATCTAATGGAGAAGATAGGAATGGGACTGGATCAGGAAAAAAAGAAAGCGGTATTTCATCCTTTATATTTTCTTTTCGCGTTCATCATGTGGATCCTGGTGGTCGGCTGGCTTGCGGTGATCTTTTCTCTTTCTGCAGAGACAGGCGATGCATCCACGCTTCGTTCGCAGGAACTGATCCGGAAATTCTCCGAATTCTTCCATGCCAATGTCAATGAGGATTTTGTAAGAAGCTGTGCACACATCTTCGAGTTTACCGTCCTTTCGGTACTGGCATATATCGCGATGTTTGCCACCAATCACATTCAGACTCGTTTTGACCAGCCTGGAATAAAGTTTCTCGAAAAATTCAAAAATGACAATGAGGTGTATATTGCCGTTTCTCTTTGGATCACGGCACTTTCCGCATCTGCGGATGAATATCACCAGATCTTTGTCGATGGACGTTCTTCCAGTTTGTTTGATGTTTTCCTTGATCTGTGCGGTGCGGTCGTTGTAATGGTTATCATCCGTATCGTTGTTTCGATCTATGTATATGTGAAAAATAAAAAAGAGAACGTTTCCCTGATCACTCAGGAAGCGAATGTTGAGGAGATGTGATATATGGGTATTTTTGATCGCCGTAAAGAAAGTGATAAAGAATCTCCATTATGGAAAAATGCGTATATGCCGGCATATAATTATCAGTCGGACAGTAATGGCAATGCAGCTGCATCCTTCACTCTGAATGAAGGTATTGCCACCAGGTTCCTGAAGAAACCTCGTGATTTTTACGAGGATACGGAGCGTTTTCTGCTTCTCCTTATCAGTTCTACGGATAAGAAGATCCTGGGAACTCTTCCATATGATAAAGCAATGAAGATGCTTGAGCCGTATAAGCTCGAGGAGACAAAGGAAGAAGTGATCATCCGTCCTTTGACCTATTCCGAGCTTACCGGACTTTTGAAGGGCTGATCTTCTGTTTAGTTAAAGCAGAATCGAGACATAAAAAATGGAGCGGATTTCCGCTCCATTTTTGTGTGCTGGTTTTTAGATCCTATTATTTGTAGGTCGTCTTACTGGTGTAATCGTTATCTACGACACAGATGTAAGACTTACCTGCATTGACTTCGATCTCTTTTCCGTTGCTGTCAAAGCACTTGATCGGATCGTTCGGTGTAGGCTTTGTCCAAGTGATATTCATAAGATTACCATTGGAAATGTAATAGCCGGAACCGCCTTCTTCAAAGTGGATATCCTTATGACGTTCGGAACTTCTGTCATTCGGACGGGCAGCGATAGGGCAGAAGAGAACGAATACGTTTGTGAAACTGATCTGCTTATCTACGTTGCAGTCCATCTGAGGCTCGCCATTGTACTGGCTCTTGTAGTACACTTTTTCAGCGGAGTTATATACGAAGAGGCCGTCATCGTTCATGGAAGAGAAGTATACGTTGATCTCGGAACATGGAACCGCATCGGTCATCTTCGCTTTTCCGGTCTCTACGAAGTTAAACATCTTCGGCATCTCACCGGTAAGATCGATATTGTTCTTCTCAAAAGCCTTCAAGATAAAATCACCACGGGTAACACCGCAATGCTCAACGCCTGTACGATGACCGGGCTCGTTCATCCACTCACGGTCACGCCAGCAGTAGCGTCCTTCCGGAACATCTTCCGCATCATGGCCGCGGAGGGAATCATAGATGTAATTGTTCAAGTCGAACCATACGATGTTGTTGTTCTTGACATGTGCGGGAACAGCTGTGTAGTCAGCACCCCAGCATACGAAAACAGCACCTGTGCCGGCACACATATCCGCCGCACCTACACGACCGCTTCGAACCGCGCCGACCAGCGGAATCTTAGAGACATCAGGGTACATACAGAGAAGTCTTGTCTGTCCTCCTTCGGTCTCGTATTCGAAAATAACCGAAGCTTCGGTCGTACCGCGCTGAGGATTAGCAACCTTACAGTTATTGACCGTGATGCCGATTCCTTTTTTGCCTTTGTTTGCTTCATCTACTTCATAGAGCCCGGTAAACGGGTTTTCGATCATCCCTACAGGTGTGGTCGCTGATGGCTCAGTTGTTTCAGAGGTCTGTGTCTCTGCAGGAGTCGTGGACGGCACTGTTGATTCAGATGTCGTTTCGCCTTCGGATGTCCACCATGTTTCATAGCTCAGGGATTCTTGTTTCTTTTTACCGCATGCAGTAAGAGGTGATGCGAAAAGCATAAGTGACATCGAAAGAGCCACTAGTTTAAGTATCTGCTTTTTCATTTTCTCTCTCCTTGTTTGTAATATGACTCTATTGTAACATAACCTTCCAAATATCAAGCACGACATTGAAAAGTAATAGAAAATCGGTTAATATGTTCCATGTCAAGAAAGGGGATTATTATGCCTTCTAAAAAGAAAGATCAGGCGAAAGCCGATTCAAATAATAAGGCACCACAGAAAAAGTCCGCAGTCAAGATCCTGATCAAGGTCCTGTGCTTTATTCTTTGTGCCGTCCTTGGCCTCGGCGTAGGTGCTTTTATATATGTATATAAGACTCTCGGTGCCGTAGGCTTCGTTAATACACCTTTTGTAAGTGCCAGCCAGTATGAGACAATAGATTTTGATAATCTCGATGATATCGATCTGGAATCCGGTGATGTTGCGTCTTCCTGGAAAGATGGCGGTCACACTCGTGTATATGTTAATAAGAAGTATCCTATTAAGAAAGTCTCCCAGAAAGATAGCAAGGTCGAGAATATTCTGGTATTCGGTGTCGATTCCCGTGGAACCAACGATGTTACCTGCCGCGCGGATGCTATCTTGATCGTTTCTATCGATAAGAGAAGAGACTGCGTTAAGATGATCTCTCTGATGCGTGATACCGGAGTTAAGATCGAGGGAAAATCCTCAACGGATAAGCTCACACATGCTTATGCTTACGGCGGTGTCGGTCTGCTGATCAATACGATCAATGATAATTTCGGACTGGATATCCAGCGCTTTGTAATGCTTGACTTCGGAAGTTCTTCCAACCTGATCGATATGGTCGGCGGTATTGATATCGATGTCACAGCAGGTGAAGTAAAGTTCGCCAACCAGAATATCAATGAGGAAAATGCGCTTCTCGGAACCAATGTTCCGCTTCTTACTCATGGAGGACGCCAGACACTTAGTGGTGTACAGGCTACATCCTGGGCAAGAATCAGAAGTCTCGACTCCGATTATGTCCGTTCCGGACGTCAGCGTACCCTTGCGATCTCTCTGATGCATAAGGTCGCAAGTTACAAGTGGACAGCGAAGATCGCGCTTCTTGAGGACTCTGCCGGCATGTTCGAGACGAATATGAACTCGAAAGACATGATGCGTCTTGCTACTGATGCTGTCGATGTTCTCGGAGAAGTGAAAGAATACCGTGCTCCGGCCGATGGTATGTTCAAGGTTCAGGACAAACCTTGGATGATGATCGTTGACTGGAATAAGCAGCTTCCTGATCTGCACCGATTCATCTGGGAGGAGGAGTAACATGAGTAAAACTTCATCCGCAGTTGTTTGCGAGACAAATCAGGTCCTG
Source organism: Clostridiales bacterium (assembly GCA_017961235.1). Classification (GTDB taxonomy): domain Bacteria; phylum Bacillota; class Clostridia; order Saccharofermentanales; family Saccharofermentanaceae; genus Scatonaster. The sequence goes on from JAGCXQ010000049.1 coordinate 16,765, forward strand.
GGAAAAAACCAGGAGAATGTATATTTCCATAGCCTTTACCGTGTTCCGGAAGAATTCGGATCCAGTTATATCCGCTCGGCGAAGTCCACTGCTCCGATCCAGATCTGTGCTCTTTTCTCAGCGCAGGGAGAGGATACACTTGCTGCAATGACCCTTCAGGCCGTTCTTGCCAAGATGCAGGAGATCACTGCAACTACGCAGCAGATGAGTGTTCTGGATTACGAGAGTTTCACGACTCAGGTCGTTAACGTACTGAATAACACGGTCTGCAATGAATCGATCAAGCACAATGGTGCGAATATCCGAGTCTCCATGTCGATGATCATTATCGAAGGAGATACTCTCCGCGTGCTGAATATCGGTAATACGCACATCTGGATGTTCCGCCAGGGGAAACTGATCTCCCTTACAGAGAACCAGACAGTAGCACATCGATATGTACAGATGGGCGCTATCCCGAAAGAAGCGGAATATACGCACGAAGGAAGAAATGAATTGACCCAGTATCTGGGCAGATTTGCTCAGGACGGCGAGGTGCTTCCGGATAAGAAAGTTCATCTGAAACTGATGGATGGAGACGAGCTTATCATGATCGGTACCGGTCTGGATCAGGAAGTCCCGATCCAGAAACTCGGAGTCGTTATTGCACGCCCGACACAGCCGGAGACCAAGGCTTCCGAGCTCATTTCCTGTGCTACGGAACAGGGTGTTAAGTCCGGACTTACCGCACTGGTCGTTCGTATCGAGAGTACGCTCTTACTTCCGGGAGATGCAAAGATCGAAGAGGCCGCGGTTACTAATGATCTTTCTGTTGCCTCCAAGCCAATCGTTGCGGCAACTCCTGTTGCTCCGATTTCCCAGGCCCAGCAGCCGGTTGCGGCAAGTGATGCACCGACGATTCAGTCGGATGAACTGCGTTTCCGCATGAATCAGCAGTTCCAGGAACCTCCTATTCCTTCCTTTGGTGATGAAGAAGAGGACGATTATGATGACGAGGAATATGAAGCACCAGCACGTGCCCGTTCCTCGGAGAAGAAAAAGAAAAAAGAGAAGAAGGGTTCGGCATTGAAGAATATTCTTATCGGACTGCTGGTTTTCCTGATCTGCGGCGTTGTCGGATATTTCGGTATGTATGTCCTCTTTAATATTGCACACTGGAATGGCGATCTTAAACCGATCGAGACCTCTGAACAGTCTTATGAGGAACTGGATCAGGTTATGTATGCTCTTTATGATGATACAGCACTTTATGTGGAAGAGTCTCTGGATAGCCAGGCGATCGATACCCTGGCCAGAGGTGAGGCAGTTACACTTCTTGCGTCCAACGGTAATTTCGCGAAAGTACGTAAAGAGAACGGCCTGATGGGTTATGTACCGCTAGAGATGATCTCTGAAGAAGACCCGACGATCGGTGAGAAGAGTGAGACGGAATTTATCGATCCGACTCCGATTCCGACAACACCTACGGAGATCACTAAACCTACCTCTAAACAGGAAGAGACAGAGCCTACTTCCGAGCCTTCCGATACCACATCCGAGATCACTCCGCCGGAGTCCTCTTCGGAAGCAACATCCGCACCGGAAAACTCTTCGGAAACATCTCCTGAATCCAGTGAGAGCAGCGAGTCCTCGGAGACTCCGGCACCTTCGTCGGAGGAACCGTCAAGCGAGTCGTCCTCTGAGTCTTCTTCGGAGGAGACATCATCGGATACGGAAGCGACTTCCTCTGAAACACCTGCTCCGGGAGATCCGGCGTAAGTATTTCTGTTTTTCGTAACAGGATTAATTAAAGCTCAAATTTTGCCATTTCCTCGATTTTAAATTCGCCGGGAAGTGGCAATTCTATTTCCGTCTTTTTCAGTACGGAACGATAGAAGCCAAGTACCATGTCCACAGCAAGATAGCCGGATCGTCCATCCGCGATCGGGGAAGACGATGTGGTGATGGCACGATAAAGATCTGTATAGATACCGTAGTGCGGGTTTTTCGCAACAGAGATCAGGTAGGAAAGACCGTTCTGCTTGATATATCTGCGCAGATACTTAAATGCCAGGTTCTTTCCCTTCGGTGTACGGATCGAATAGGATGGTTTTCCTTTATAAAGCGAGATGCGGATCGCTGCTTTTTCCGTATTGATAAAAAATGAGGCTTCGTGCTCCTTCGGGAAGGTGGCTGTCGTACCCTCGACCTGGCAAAGTGCTCCATTGGCGAAGGTATAGACGCCCATAGCCGTATCTTCCGCTTCCATATCGCGGAATCTTCTGGCGATCATGCCGTTTACGGAAACGGCTTCTGAGTTCATCAGATAGCACATCAGATCCAGTGCATGGACAGTCTGGTTCATCAGTGCGCCGCCGTCGCTTTTCCAGGTGCCTCTCCAGGCGGCCTGCTGATAATACTCGTTCTCATGTCCCCAGCGGACGATGACGGAACCGTGTCCTGCTTTTCCAAAAGCACCGCTGACCATATCCTCGTGCAGAAGGGATACGATCGGGAAATACCTGTAGATATGGCCCATCGCGATGCGAAGTCCCTTGCTTGCGGCAAGTTCATAGAGTTCTCTTGAGGACTTGTTGCTCATCGTCATCGGCTTTTCCAGAAGAATATTCGCATTGGCTTCGAGGCAGTCCTTTGCGATCTGAAAGTGCAGTCCGGAAGGGACCGTGATCGCTACGATATCAGGATGTAGATCGTTAAGCATCTGCTTATAGTCGATATATGTTTTCAGGGAAGCGCACACGTCCTTATATTTCTTGATCTTCTTTTTGCATGCGGAAAGAAGATGGGAAGGGGCGTCCGGGTTAGTATCCACGAGTGCACAGAGAGAGAGTCGGTCAGAAAGCCCGGTAACGGCCCGGATGTGCTTCTCGCTTACCCTGCCACAGCCGATGATGGCGACTTTCGATTTATTTGTTATAGCTTCCTGCGACATGTCCTGTCCTCGCTTTGTGATTTGTCTATCGATATTCTAACATAATAGAAAGAGAAACCAACATAAAATGGTACAATAACAATAGGTTGCTTATGAAGGAGGCTTCTTTTCATGAATATGCTTGAGTTGATCGAAAAGAAACGTGATGGTGGTGTCATCAGTAAAGAAGAGATAGAGTTTTTTGTCCGCGGAGTGACGGAAAAAACGATCCCGGATTACCAGATCTCGGCCTTCCTCATGGCTGTTCTGTGGAGGGGGATGAACGATGAAGAGACGGCGGATCTTACGATCAGCATGGCAAATTCCGGAAAGATCTGCGATCTGTCGGATATCCCCGGAGTAAAAGTAGATAAACACAGTACCGGCGGTGTCGGAGATAAAGTAACGCCGATCCTTCTTCCGATCGTCGCTTCTTTCGGCGTCCCGTGCGTCAAGCTCTCCGGACGCGGCCTCGGCTTCACCGGCGGTACGATCGATAAGTTTGAGTCTATCGAGGGATTCTGCACATCCGTCGAACCATCCGAATTTAAGAGCAAGATCGAGAAGTTCGGCCTTCTCTTAGGAGGACAGACAGCAGATCTTGCTCCCTGTGACAAGTATCTGTATGCTCTTCGCGACGTTACAGGTACCGTCCCGTCGATCCCCTTGATCGCTTCGAGTATCATGAGCAAGAAGATTGCGGGAGGATCGGATGCGATCGTCCTTGATATCACCTGCGGCAGCGGTGCTTTTATGAAGGATACCGAATCTGCCAGAGAACTGGCAAGAAGAATGATCGCGATCGGAAAACTCGCCGGAAAACCGGTTACCTGCGTGATGTCCTCGATGGAGCAGCCGCTGGGTATCATGGTCGGAAACATCCTTGAGATGCAGGAAGCGGTGAGTGTACTTCAGGGCAGAGGCCGCGAAGATGTGAAAAACGTTGTTCTGACAATGGCTTCCGAGATGCTGAAGATGACTCCTGCCGGTGAAGGAAAAGATATCGAAGAACTGAAGAAACTCTGTAATGAGAAACTGGAAAACGGTGAAGCCTTCGAGAAATTCGGCGAACTCGTGCTCTCCCAGGGCGGTATCCTACAGTCCGACGGAACTCCGGTATATGTCGATCAGCCTTTTGAGGTCATGACTGTGTATGCTGAAAAAGACGGATATATTTCTTCCTGCGACGCGCTGTCTGTCGGTGAAGCTTCCTGTCTTCTCGGCGCGGGCCGTATGGAAAAGGAAGACGTGATCGATATGGGTGCCGGCATCCGTCTATATAAAAAGATCGGGGAGAAAGTATCGCGTGGAGAAGAGCTTTTCACTCTTTATACCGGTACAAAAGCACCTGTCGGTGACGATCGGATCGATGAAGCTCTTTTCCGTATGCAGGATGCGTATGTGATCTCGGATTCGCCTGTTAATGCGCCGAAAGAGATCCTGGAAGTGATTTCACAGAGGTAGTTGCGAAGTCAAAAAATGATTGTTATAATCGAAAAGAACGAATGTTCAGATTTTGAAAAAGGAGCAGTGACATGATTATTCTAGGTATCGATCCGGGATATGCGATCACGGGATACGGCGTGGTGTCTTATGAGAAGAACCACTTTACTGTTCTGGATTACGGTGCCATCACGACAAAAGCGCACACTCCTTTTGAACAGCGGCTTCTGACACTGCATCAGCAGATGGATGTCCTGATGGAGCGGCATCATCCGGATGTGATGGCGATCGAGGAGCTCTTTTTCGAGAGAAATACGACTACCGCGATCGGAACAGCGCAGGCCAGAGGTGTCGAGATCTTAGCGGCTGCGGAGGCAAATGTTCCTGTCTATGAATATACTCCGATGCAGATCAAGCAGGCGGTGACAGGGTATGGAAGAGCCGACAAGAATCAGGTCTCACAGATGGTAAAGATGCTGCTGAACTTAAAAGAGCTTCCGAAGCCGGATGACGTGACGGATGCTCTGGCGATCTGTATCTGTCAGGCACATACAGGAGTAAATGCCGCATTCAAGGCGGTTTCCGGATATCAATACGGCCGTTATGGCAAGAAGGAGTGGGATATTTAATGTACGCATATATCAAGGGTACTTTCGTTTCCGTACGCGGAGATAATATCGTTGTTGAGAATAACGGGATCGGATATAAGATCTATATGCCGATGCTGCTTCAGGGAAGGATCGGTCATATCGGTGATGAGGTATGTGTATATACCTATCATTATGTCCGTGAAGATGTGATCGCTCTTTATGGTTTCCCGGAGCCGGAAGACCAGGATATGTTCGAGCTGCTGCTGACCGTAAGCGGAGTCGGCCCGAAGAGTGCGATCGGAATCGTGGAGGTCCTTCGTCCTTCCGAACTCGCCATGGCAGTTCTTCAGGGCGATATTAAGAAGATCTGCACGGTAAAAGGACTGGGGAAAAAGTCCGCCGAGAGGATCGTTCTGGAACTGAAGGATAAGCTGAAGGGCTTTGATATGAGTTCCGTTGAGGATCTCGGTGATCCTTCCGTTGTAATATCCGGTCCGGCGCAGAGTGAGCTGGAAGACTGTATTTCCGCCCTTGTCGTTCTCGGTTATCCCGCTTCTGAGGCGAATAAAGCAGCCCGTTCCGCTTATGAGGATGGCCTTGGTGTGGATGAACTGATCAGGAGATCTCTTCGTTTACTTGCAAAATAGTAGAGTATAATATGAAAGACGTCGGATAGGACGCATCTTTCAGGAAATTGGCAGGATAGTATGGAGTTTACGGATTTTGAACATGACGAGCGTATGATCGCGAGGGAACGGCTCCCGGAAGATCGTGATGAGAAGAGCCTTCGTCCTTTGACCTGGGCGGATTATTCCGGCCAGAAGCAGGTTACCGATAATCTGAAGATCTTTATCGAAGCGGCGATGCGCCGTGGAGAGGCTCTCGATCACTGTCTGCTCTATGGACCTCCGGGTCTTGGTAAGACGACGCTTGCCGGTATTATTGCCAATGAAATGGGCGTGAATCTTCGTATTACGACTGGTCCTGCGATCGAGAAAGCAGGCGATCTTGCTGCACTTCTTACCAGCCTTCAGGAAAGAGAAGTACTCTTCATTGATGAGATCCACCGCTTAAATAGAAGCGTGGAGGAAGTTCTCTATCCTGCGATGGAAGACTTTGCCTTAGATATTATGATCGGAAAAGGTCCTGCGGCCAGATCGATCCGTCTGGATCTTCCGAGATTTACGCTTATCGGAGCGACCACTCGCGCCGGTATGCTTTCCGCACCTCTACGAGACCGCTTCGGTATGGTGCATCGTCTGGAGCTCTATAAACCGGAAGAACTGAAAGTGATCCTGAAGAGAGATGCCGAGATCCTGAATATCGGAATCGATGAAGACGGCCTTGACTGCCTGGCGAGAAGATCCCGCGGAACACCGCGTATTGCGATCCGCCTGCTGAAACGTCTCCGTGACTACGCTGAGGTTCGCGGCGGCGGTGTGATCGATCGGGATATTGCTGAATTCGGTCTCGAGCAGCTGGCGATCGATGAGATGGGGCTCGACCTTACGGACAGAAGGATCATGAGCACGATTGCCGAGAAGTTCCTCGGAGGCCCTGTTGGACTCGAAACACTTGCTGCATGTACCGGAGAAGATGCCGGCACGATCGAAGATGTGTATGAGCCATTCCTGATGCAGTGCGGATTTATTGCAAAAACTCCGAGAGGCCGTGTTCTGGCCCCCGCCGGATGGAAACATCTCGGACTTACCTGCCCGCAGGATCTCGATAAACGTCTCACCGGTATGGGCGTATCCATGAAGGGCGGCGCGGATCCTTCCCAGATCACGATCGATGAGATGATCGATAAGAAGGAGAATTAAGAAGATGGAGCCGAAGACCGAAGGCAGGATGCTTCTTCATGCCTGTTGCGCACCATGCGCGGAATATCCCGTTTCGGATCTTCTGTCATTAGGGATCCGGCCGGATATCCTTTACTATAATCCGAATATTCATCCGAAGTTCGAATTTGATAGAAGAAAAGAGCAGATCGTTAAACTCGGACAGCTCTATGACCTCTCCTGCCTGTATTCAGAGGATTTCCGTATGGATGACTGGCTTTCCCGATCCTGGGAAGGACAGTATGCTTCCCGCTGTGAAATGTGCTATTCGATCCGTATGGACTATGTGGCGAAATATGCGAGTGAACACGGGTATGATGCTTTTAGCACCAGCCTTCTTGTAAGCCCATATCAGCAGCATGATTTTATAGCGGAGATCGCTTCGGCAAGTGCAGAGAAATATGGCGTCAGATTTGAGTATTTCGACTGGAGACCGCATTTCCGGGAAGGACAGAATATGGCACGTGAGCATGGTCTTTATCGCCAGAAGTACTGCGGATGTATCTATTCTCTGGAAGACTCTGATTTTAAAGAAAAGATCATTGCGTCTTTTCCTGACTCCTGGGAAGTTTCGCGCTGACCAGAAGCGTGCTGTATTCTTCATAGATCACCATGCCAGGCTTGGCTTTCGGGATCTTCTTCACATGGCTTACCGGACAGTAATCGATCTCCACACGGACATCATATTCGGTCTTGGATTCCGTCATCTCATTGGCAAAAGGCTTATTGCTTCGTGAATAGTAGGCTGCAATAGAGGCGGCCTCAGTAATTGCCTTGTCGGAGGGTGCTTTTCCATAGGTGCGCAGAATCACGTGCGTTCCCGGGATATTCTTGGCATGGAACCAGAGATCGTCCTTGGATGCGACATGGAAAGTGAGGTTATCATTCTGGATGTTATTTCTTCCGGATAGAACCTCAAAACCGCCATCTACAGTATATTTGCGGGGAAGGGAAGGATCCTCCGCCTTCTTCGCGGTGGTATTCTTATTCTTCTTGGACTGGGCTGCTTTGGCCGCCTGACGTAGATTTCGGGAAGATACCTTACCGGATTTGGATTTACCGGGGTGATATACCTGCCTGGAATCGGTGTTTCTCGAGGTATTTTCTTTATCGGATACCAGCGAGGTTCGTATCTCATACTCGATCGCGGAGAGATCATCCGGTTCACTGGCAGCATCTACTGCTTTGAGAAGAGAATCAAGATATGCGACCTCATCCTTTTCCGTTTCAATAAAGCGCTGCGCAGACTCTCTTCTGCTGATTTCTTTACGGTAACGCTTAAGGTACAGCTGTCCCTGCTCGGAAGGCGTCATGCCGGGTTCCAGCGAAAGCGTGGTGGATTGCCCGAAATCAGGATAATCCGGGATCGTAAGCTCTGTATCATCCGGCTTGATCAGGTACTGGTAAGCCAGGACCAGTTCGCCCTCGAGCTTGAGTTTCTCGGCATTCCTGGTCTCCCGCAGATCGGTCTCATGGATGGAAAGCTTTTTGGAAGCGTGATTAAAGGCGTTCGTTAATATCGCGCGGATCGACCTTCGCTTGGCTTCAAAGCCTGCCCGCTGGTCGGAAAAATGCTGGACAGTATCCATCGCTTCCGAGATAGTATCGGAGTTTCTGCTGATCCCTGCGTCCTGAAGGGAAAGAGCATGCCAGTCCTTCGGTTCCCCGTCGATATAAAAGACGGTCGGACGGGCTTTCAGATCACAGATAGAAGAAAGAATATTCCGGCAGACGGAAAGAAGAGCATCCTTCTGAGAATCCGAAAGAGAAGATATGGCGCATCTGGGATCGTTTTTCGACTGGAAACAGATATCATTTGCCAGTAGAGGAGAAAACCCGAGAAGGGAATCTAAAAGTGCTTTTGCCAAAGGACGGTGCATGGAGTCGGAAAGGATCGGTAATTCTCCTTTATTTACCATCGAAAGAGCATCGTCCGGGGCGATCTTTCCCTGGACCGGCGGTGCTTCGTATATTCTTGCCGGCATGATCTCACGGACGCGGCTGGTGCTGCTGTCAACATGGACAAGCGCATCGATAATACGGTTTTCCGAATTAAGAAAGATGATATTACTGTAGCGGCCCATCATCTCGATGATGAGTCTCTTGGTGGAAGTATCGTGAAGTTCGTCGGTTACAGAGAGCGAAATCTCGATGATACGCTCGTAATGCGGGCAGGAGATGCTGATGATCCGGGATCCCTGGAGATGCTTGCGAAGCAGCATACAGAAATTCGGAGGCATCTGAGGATTTTCACGCATATATTCTGTAAGCTGAACTCTGGGACTCTGCGGATCGCAGCTCAAAAGAAGCTTGTTATTGCCGTTTTTGGCCCGGACGATAAAGAAAACATCAAAGCGGGAAGGCTGGTAGATCTTGTCAATACGCGCATCATGCAGCGCTTCATTCAGTTCGTGAGCTAGAAGATGAGTGGAGATCCCGTCCAAAGGCATATATTATTCCTCGGCTTCGGGATCTGACTCGACCGGCTCGAGATTATCTCTCTGTTTCATCCGATCTATGATGATAAAAGCGATCCAGCCGATCAGCATCGCCGCGATGATCTCCACACCAAGTACTGTAAAGAACAGGTGATAGTGGTTCATGGCGATAAGAAGATCCAGACCGATAAGGACCAGGATAGCAAGAAGAAGGTAAAGTGCTTTTCCCCAGGAATAGGACCAGATCACGGAATAGAGAGGTTCCTTCTCGACAACAGGCTCGACGCGGCGGGCAGGCTGCTTGGTGGCACGCGAAGAAGCTGCCGGCTTCTTGGAAGAACTGCCGGAACGGGAAGAACGATTACTCGTGGTCGTCTTGCGCTGTGCCATAGTTACGCCTGTTAGGAATTACCGGACATGTCCTTCAGATCCCCCTTGCTGGCAAGGAGCTTCTTGATCTTGTCGGTAGGCTTGATAAGGTTCGACAGGGAAGAGTCGTGGTTGATCGCATCGATAAGAAGAGCGACGAACTTACTCATATTAACATCCGCAAACCACGGAGCTGCAAGGAGTTCCGGTCTTCTGTAGATCAGGTTGGTCGCAAATACCTTTGAGATGATGCCTTCCTCATATGCTCTGTCGAAGTGCTCGACACCTTCGGTGAAAAGACCGAAAGTAACGGCACAGTAGATGTTTCTTGCACCACGGTTCTTCATCTCGCGGGCGATATCAAGCATGGAATCGCCGGAAGAGATCATGTCATCGACGATCAGGATATCCAGGCCTTCAACGGAATCACCGAGGAACTCATGAGCAACGATCGGGTTTCTACCGTTAACTACGCGGGTATAGTCTCTTCTCTTATAGAATGTTCCCAGCGGAACGCCGAGCATGGAAGCAAAGTACATAGCACGGGAGATACCGCCTTCATCCGGGCTGATGACCATGAACTTGTCCTCAGTAAAGTGAAGATCCGGAATGGAACGGTACATCTCTTTGATGATCTGATAAGTAGCAGACAGGCTCTCAAACCCGGATGTCGGGATAGCATTGGCTACTCGCTCATCGTGTGCATCAAAGGTGATAATGTTTTCAACACCGAGATTGTAGATCTCTTCAAGTGCAAAAGCGCAGTCGAGGGACTCACGGGAGTTTCTCTTATGCTGGCGTCCTTCATAGAGGAACGGCATGATCACATTGATTCGGCGGGCTTTACCGGAGCAGGCGAGGATAACACGCTTGAGATCCTGGTAGTGATCGTCCGGGCTCATGTGGTTCTCCTGACCGAACATCTTATATGTGCAGGAGAAATTCGTTACATCACTGATAATAAACAGGTCATGTCCACGGACAGAACTCTGGATAACTGCCTTACCTTCACCGGAAGAGAAACGGGTGTTCTCAACGGCGATACGATAGTCCTGACGATAGAATCCCGGGTATTTGCTGATAAACTCCTGTTCCTGATACTCGGATCTGCGCTTATTGAGGTACCAGTTAACTTTATCCGTAAATTCCACGCTGCCCTTCAGCGGTACAAGAGCAATTGGTCCAACAGGAGCCATCGGGTTATCACCATACTGGTTATAACGGGAATAAGCACCTTCATCAGGACCCTGTCCCAGCTGTTCCAAAATCGGATTCTTTGCTTCTGATTCACTCATTTTTACATTACCCCATCAATTCTTCGATTCGGACTTGCCCGAGCAGAGAGTCATATTTCTCGATCGGACTGATCAGTTTTCCTATTGATTCGTCAACATTAAGTGCATCGATGATACGAGCTACGAAAGGTGTCATATTTACATCCACATACCAGGGCTTCTCGAAAAGCGCCTTCGGACGGTATGTCAGGTTCGTGCAGTAGACCTGTTTAATGATTCCATCGTTATATGCGCGGTCAAAAGGCTCAAGACCATCGGTAAACAGGCCGAAAGGAGCTGCGCAGAAGATGTTGCCGGCGCCACGTTCATGCATATATGTTGCGGTACGGATCATGGTGTTGCCGGAATTGATCATATCATCGACGATCAGGATATCCTTTCCTTTCGGGTCATCGCCCAGGAAACGGAAGGATTTGATCGGATGATTGCCTTCATCATCTACCTTCGTGTAATCACGGTCACGATAGAACATTCCCAGAGGAAGCTCCAGCATGGAAGAGTAGAAAATCGCTCTGGAAACAGCTGTTTCATCAGGGCTTACGATCATCATGTTATCTTTGTTGATATGAAGTCCCGGATTCTTGGAGATCAGGGTGCTGATGATCTTATATGCGGATTTCGGCATTTCGATTCCCATCAGAGGAACAGCATTGATAATACGGGGATCATGCGGATCAAAGACGATCAGGTTCGCAACTCCGAGATTATACAGGTCTTTCAGCATCTGGGCACAGTCAAGGGACTCTCTTGTAATGGAGTGGTCCTGACGGCCTTCATACAGGAAAGGCATGATTACATTGATACGGCGGGCTTTGCCACTGACAGCCATGATGATACGGAGAAGATCTCTGAAATGATCATCCGGGCTCTTAAAGTGCGGCTGTCCGGAAAGTGTGAACTGCTCATCGTGAGAAAGAACATCAGTGATGATATAGATATCATGACCTCTTACGGTCTGGTTCAGCGATACTTTACCCTCGCCGGTGGCGAAACGGGTGATCGTAGCGGAAATAGTAAAATCCCTACGTAAGTAGCCGGCGCTGTTTACATAAGGACTATAGTTGTTTTGCTGCTTAAGAAGCCTTTTTTCGTATAAGATATCATTTACCTGACGGACAAAGGCCTCATTTGAGGTATGGGAAATGATCCCGATCGGTCCGAAAGGTTCCAAAAGGTAGCCACGATAGTCAAAAGAATCAACAGGACTCGGTGTTGACATATTCTCCGGCATAGAATCCTCCACAAAAGCAATATAGCAACTCGCTACAGAATTAGTATAACCCTAATCTTTTTATTTTGGTACTGTTATCTTTTGTGAATTATCGGAAAAAAATTCATCGTATATGGGTAAAATGCATATAAAAATCATTTGCGAATCTGTGCTTTTCTTTTAGAAAAAGCGGACTGTATGGTATTATGTATGAAATATCAGGGAGGAAAAGTATGAGCATACAGTTTCGAAAGACAAATTATTGGGGAGCAGCGGCTGATCTTGCTTCCTGTCCGCCACAGGACCGCCCGGAGATAGTGCTTTCCGGAAAGTCAAATGTCGGAAAATCATCCCTGATCAATGCGCTGGCCGATAACAGGAAACTGGCAAGAGTCAGCGCCACTCCCGGGAAAACAAGACTTGTCATTTACTTTAATGTGGACGATAAGCTTTATTTTGCAGACCTTCCGGGATATGGATATGCCAAGGCAGCGAAAGATGTTAAAGAGAAATTCAATAAACTCTGTGATCAGTATTTTACCTCGGGACGGAGATTCTCCTTAGTCCTTCACCTTATCGATATCCGGCACGCTCCATCTGCGGATGATGTCCGCATGCTCGAATATATGAATCAGCAGGAAATCCCTTATTTCCTGGTATTTACGAAGTGCGATAAGCTTTCGAAAGCGCAGATCCGGAAGCAGCTTAATGAATTTGCCAAGATCCTTGATTTCCACGAAGATGCCAGATGTTATGCAGTTTCTGCGGAAAAGAAGATCGGACTGGATGACCTTCGTAATGGAATCGAAGAATTCTTAAGCGGCGAACTGAATGATCAGTAAATCGTGCATATTTAGTTAAAAACGACGAATCTTCGTCGTTTTGCCATCATTTGTCGAAAAATCATACACCAAGTTTTCTCCAAGACGCGATAGACTCTCTTTATATTGCGAAAAGGAGTATTCCTGATGAATGATTATTCGCCGGAAATCTTGAAAAGAAGCTCAAACAGAGGATTTTCTGTGTTTAAGTGGCTGGATCTTAATGTTTCAGCCGCTCTGATGAGACCATTTATCTGTTTGTTATTCTCCTGCGTGACCGGTGCATATCTCGGATTCTACTGCTCAGACGCTTTGCGCACGGTCTCGATCCTCCTTTATAGTGTAATCATTCTTGTTTCATTGACCTGGAGAACACCTGTATTCCGAGAGATCCTTGTGATCTTCATGAGTGTGATCGGGTTTGCCGTATTTACTACAGCATTCATCATGTGGAAAAGCATACTATCTGATCCACAAACATCCTATTTTCAAGGAAATGCCAAAGTCATATCAGTAAATGCGTCTAATGACGGCGTAAAAAGCATACTTCTGAGACTGGAAACAGGTGAGAAGGTGATTCTGAAAACAGATTCAGTATATGACTATGGAGACGAACTTACTTTAAGATGCACGCTTAAACCGATTACTTCGCATGGGAATCCGGGCGACTTTGACGTTCGTGCTTATTATTTTCGCAAAGGTATCGTTCGAGAAGCGGCTTATGCAGAGGTAGTGGATGCTAACTCCGGAAGGTTTTCTTTTATCAATATTGGCTATCGTGTCGGTGCAAGAGTCAGGAGATGCTTTTATAGCATCTGGCTTAACGCGACAGATGATGATACTGCCGCACTTTTGTCTGCAGTCATCGTAGGAGATGATTCTCATCTGACGAGTGATGTTAAGGAATCATTTAAGAAGAGTAATTTATCGCATATTCTGGTCGTTTCCGGAGCTCATGTCGGATATTTCTCAGCTACGGTTGGCACTCTTTGTTCGCTCCTATTTAAGAGCAGAAAGAAAATGATCATGATTGCGTTTTCTCTGATTCTTTTCGGCTTTGTGACCGGATGGGGCGGATCGGCTTCGCGAAGCATATTAACGTACATAATCGTAGGATTTCTTTCCTTTGAAGAAAGAGCCATTGATCGATTATCCGCCTGTGCGCTCAGTGCTCTGATCATCATGGTTTTAGACCCGTTTGCGGTATTCTCCTGGGGGATCCTTCTTTCATTTGGAGCAACATTTTCCATTATGCTATTCCAGCAAAGAGTTTTCCGAAAGGTGAGAAAACGATTTGCCTTTTTCCCCAATGAACTATGTACTGCGATCTCATGTTTTGTCTGCGCGCAGATCGGTATGTTGCCGGTGCTTTTCTGCCTGAGTGGAACACTATCGATAAATTCTGTCATTGTTGTTATATTCGCAGGCTTTCCTTCTGAATTGATATGCAGTTTAGGGTTCGTAATTACGGTTATCTGTATGGCTTTGCCTGCAGGAATTCACAGATTGCTGTTTTCACCGGTTTTTGGAGAAGTCAGATTACTAAAGAAAATGGCAGATTTCGGAGCGTTGGATAGTTTTGGACGGCTGTATCTGCGCCGTATCCCGATCGTGATACTGATAGCGATCGTTTGCTTTTTTCTGTCGCTCCTGATCCATAGTGGGTTAAAAAGGAAGATAGCTCTCTTTTTGTCCATGTGTTCTATTAGCGGCTTTGTTGCAGGATCAGTGCTTTTCCCTAAGAACCATTCGTATGTGTATTTCCTCGATGTAGGTCAGGGGGATAGTGCGCTCGTTGTCCATAACGGTTATTCTATACTGATCGATGGCGGGAATATGGGAAATGGCGAGACGATCCAAAGCGCGATGGATCATCTGGATATTTCCAGGATCGATATAGCCTTTATCTCCCACCTTGATACGGATCATATTTCCGGGATCCTGGAACTTTGGCAGAATGAGCGTGTAAATAAGCTGTATGCTTCGTTTTGGGGAGATAGCAGTGAGATGGATCAGCTTAAGCTCTCTGGTCTTGCTCTTCCTGATGCAGTAGATACTCTTAAAAAGGGAAATAGAATAACGGTAGATCAAGATCTGTACTTTGAGGTGCTCTGGCCGGAATCTGCTACAGATGGCGGAAATGATGACTCCATGGTCCTGCTTTGTGCTCTTTATGACACCCGTATACTCTTTACCGGGGATATTTCCGAAAATGTTGAGAAAACACGGGAAATCACCGTACCGGAGCATATTAATGTTCTAAAAGTGGCACATCATGGCAGCAGGTTTTCCACATCAGATATGTTATTAAATAGAATGAAAACTGATGCGGCACTTATCAGTGTGGGGTATAATCATTATGGGCATCCATCCAAAGAAGTCCTTGACCGGTTACGGTCACATAAGATCCGCTTCTTTAGAACAGATGAGCGCGGTTGTGTGGTTTTGAAGGTCACAAAGGATACATGGCAGATGGATTACTACTTCTAATGCGAGGATATTTATGGCAAGACAGGAAAAAAGCAGCAATTGGAAGAATTATGCTGATATTGTTACTGACGTGAAAAATGATACGCCTTCCAGGATCTATCTTTTGTCCGGTGAAGAGAAGTATCTGGTAGATAAAGCAATTGCTGAAATGAAGAAAAAATGGATCGCGCCCGGAGCGGAAACGCTGGATTTTTATCTAAAAGATCAGGCGAATGCGGATATGCCTCTTGACGAATTTCAGTCGCTTGCCGGTACCCCGCCATTCCTATCCAGGTATCGAATGACAGTGATCCGTAATACCGGCCTGTTTTCCACAAAAGCACCATCGCAGCCGGCTGAAGCCGAAAAATGGAAGGCGGCTATCGGTGCTGTTCCTGAATTTGCGCTGGTCGTTTTTGTTGAAGATAAAGTTGATAAGAGAAAAAAGCAGCTTCTGGATGCGGTTTCCGGTGTTGGAACTCTGGCGGAGTTTAATTATCAGGATGAGGATATGCTGGCCAAATGGATCAAGTCATCTCTGGCAAGAAAAAATATTGCCATCCCGTCAAACTGTATATCCAGTCTGATCAGCCGTACGGACTCTTCTATGCGGATGATCGAGAACGAAGTCACGAAAATCATGCTGTATTGTGAAAATACCAGAGTTCAGCAACTTGATCTGAGCCTTCTGAACCGGCTTTCCATTCCGGATGTCCATGCGTCAGTTTTTAATATGACGGATGCGATCGGACAGAAACAGCCCGGACGAGCCCTGGAGATATTGAATGATCTGATCATCCTAAAAGAGGCGATCCCGAAGATACGATTAATGATGGCAAGACATATCCGCCATCTGATCTGTGCCAAGGAAATCGGAAATGCTTCTGAAATCGCTTCGAGACTGAAGGTACACCCTTTTGTAGCGAAAAACCTCGTTTCCCAGTCAAGAGGGTTTACGATTCAACAGTTGGAGAAGATATACTTCCTGTGCTTTGAGTCAGATCAGTGGGTAAAGACCGGTAAAATGGAGGACCGGATGTCTATGGAAGTGTTGCTTTCGGCCTGTAGTCAGGTGTGATTTATAATTGACGGAAAATAGGAATTAAGATAGAATATCTTGGTATTTTAAGAATGCGGAGGATAAGATGAGCAAAATTCAAATGAAAACGCCACTCGTCGAAATGGATGGCGATGAAATGACACGAATCATCTGGAAGCAGATCAAGGATATCGTCATTGAACCTTTTGTTGATCTGAAGACGGAATATTTTGATCTGGGACTGCCTCATCGTGATGAAACAGATGATCAGGTTACGATTGACGCAGCGAACCGTGCCGCAGAACTTGGTGTAGCCGTAAAATGTGCTACGATCACGCCGAATGCACAGCGTATGGATGAGTATCATCTTAAGCAGATGTGGAAGAGCCCGAACGGAACGATCCGTGCTATTCTTGATGGTACCGTTTTCCGTGCTCCGATCCTGGTAAAGGGCATTAGTCCTTTTGTTTCCTGCTGGAAGAAGCCGATCACGCTTGCCCGTCATGCTTACGGTGATGTGTACCGTGATGTGGAGATGTATGTTTCCGGCAAAGCGACTGCAGAACTTGTAGTCACCTATGAGGACGGAAGAAAAGAAGTTAAGAAGATCCACGAATTCAAAGGACCGGGTGTAATCGAAGGCATGCATAATCTGGATGCTTCGATCGAAGCTTTTGCCCGTTCATGCTTTATGTATGCCCTTGATATCAAGCAGGATCTGTGGTTTGCAACCAAGGACACTATCTCTAAAGTATATGATCATCGTTTCAAGGATATTTTCCAGGAAATCTATGATAATGAATTTAAAACGAAGTTTGAAGAAGCTGGAATAACCTATTTTTATACGCTCATCGACGATGCGGTTGCTCGTGTGATGCGTTCTGAAGGCGGTATTCTCTGGGCTTGCAAGAACTATGATGGCGATGTTATGTCCGACATGGTAGCTTCTGCTTGTGGAAGCCTTGCAATGATGACTTCTGTACTTGTTTCTCCTTCCGGAAAGTATGAGTACGAAGCTGCTCATGGTACAGTAACCAGACACTATTACCGTTATCTCAAGGGCGAAACGACTTCTACAAACCCGATGGCGACGCTTTTCGCATGGACCGGTGCTCTTAGAAAGAGAGGTCAGCTGGATGATCTTCCGGATCTTGTGGATTTTGCTGATCGTCTGGAAAAGGCATCGATCGATACGATCGAAGAAGGCGTTATTACCGGTGATCTCAATGCGCTGATGGATCACCCGAACAAAAAAGTAGTTGATACAGAGGCATTTCTGCATGCCATTGCTGACAAATTAAACTGATCTGGAGGATTCTTTTATGAGCTATTTTGAAGACTGGACCAAACATTCTGAGACGGTCGAAAATGAAAACGATTATAAGGCGTATATTTCTAAGTACTACGAACTGGAAAAGAATGCATATGATGCTATTCTTACAAAGTATCCGGATAATGAGGATCTTCTCAATGGCAAGGCGATCGAGCTTGCTGAGAAACTGGGCTTCGGTAAGAGCGAGATGGAGATCTTTGTCGGATTCCTTGAAGGAGTCAGCACAAGTTTGACAGAAGAATATGACTATAAGTCTGTCACAGATGAGTCTGATGTTTCTTTGAAGATCGACTATGAGAAGCTTTATTACAACATGCGTGATGCGAAGGCTGAGTGGCTGTATTCCCTGAAGAGTTGGAATAATGTTCTTACTGAGGAGAAAATGCAGGAGATCACGAAGAAGTATCGTGAAGATAATATCGCACATGTCGAGAAGATCGGCAGAAATGATCCGTGTCCGTGCGGAAGCGGCAAAAAATATAAGAAGTGCTGCGGTAAGAAAGAGAACTGATCTTTTTCTTTATGACAACTTAATATGTTGATATTGGGGCTTATGGCCCGTTAGTATCGGTTTTGACCCGACTATGAGATCGAATTGTATGACATTCAATTCTCATAGTCGGGATTTTTTTGCGTAAAGGAGGTGAAAAAATGAAAATCAGCGAACTGCATCCATCTGTAAGACCTTATGAAAGACTTGAATCTTATGGCGCTGAGTCGCTCTCGGATGAAGAACTTCTCGCCATCGTGATTCGAAGCGGAACAAAAGGAAAGTCATCAAAAGATATAGCATCCCAGCTTCTATCCAATATAGATAATCCGGACGGCTTGTGCGGCTTATATAAGCTCACTTTAAAAGAACTGGCAGATCAGGAAGGTGTCGGCAGAGTAAAAGCGATCGTACTGAAGGCTTGCCTTGAACTGGGGAGACGAAGTTATATGAGATACGGATCTCAGAGCAGGATCCGGCTGCTCACAAGTGACGTTGCGTCCGGATATTTTGAGGAAAAGATGGCTTTTTTGGAAACAGAAGAGGTACATGTAGCACTTCTTGATAACCAGCAGAGTCTTATATCGCATCACGTGATATGCAAGGGCAGTGTAAATGGTGTCGGACTTTGTTTCCGCGAGCTTTTCCGTATGGCAGTTAAGGCAAATGCAACAGGTTTGATCCTTGCACACAATCATCCGAGCGGAGATCCGACTCCGAGTGAAGAAGATATCGAAACGACTTTGAATTTGAAAAAAAGCGGAGAATTGATCGGAATCAGTGTGGTCGATCACATCATAATCGGCCGGGGTATTTCTTTCAGCATGCTGAAAAATGGATTAATGGAGGAAAAATAATATGACAACAGGTAATAAAACCGTCGTAAATAAACTGAACTTTGCGGACTTTATGAAAGCGTTCCACGCCCAATATACGTATGGTATGCCGGATCTTAAGAACTTTATGATCTCTGAACAGGTCGTTCACAAGAATAACAGGAACCTGCATGGCATCATTATCAGAAGACCGGGGACAAGGATCGCGCCAGTCTTCTATTATGAGGATTTCTATGATGCGTATAAAAACGGCGCAACGATAGAGGAATGCATAATGAAGATGACTTCTTTTGTAATGGATAGAGACTTTACGAATGAGTGTTTGGGAGAAGTATTCTCATCATGGGAAAAAGTAAAGGATCAGCTGATCGTAAAGCTTATTAATTTCAATAAAAACAGAGAGCAGCTGATGAAAGTTCCATACCGGGTATTTGGGGATATGGCCGTAGTTGTTCAAATCTATCTTGATGATCCTTCTATAGGTAAAGGAGCGGTCATGGTAGATAGAACTCTTTTGGATATATGGAAGAAAGATACGGAGGAACTGTTTGATGTCGCTTTTGAGAACATGAAAAAGTATAGAATCAAAGCGATTAATCTTCTTGATTTTGATATTGAGGAGAAGATCAATAATCAAGAAGCACCTGATATCTATGTGGTTTCTTATGATGCCCCGTTTCCGGGAGCGTCAGCATTGCTCCAAACACAGTATTTTAAGACCTTTGCTACGATGAAAGATGCTGATTTTTATGTGCTTCCGGTCTCTGTCCATGAGGTCCTTCTGATTCAGAAGAATAAAGAAATCGTTGATGATATGCTATTTGGCATGCTTCACGGCATCAATTCCGATAAGAATCTTTCGGATAATATGCTTTCTGATGAGGTTTTCTATCTTGACCGGAAAGCTGACAATATTGAATATCTCCTTGGTGGAAAAGAGCTTCTGATGATGGATCCGTGTGCCTAGTTTGTTGTTCATTGAACATGGCAGGGGAAATTGTGGTATACTTTACAAAAGTTTGTTGTGGAGGATGCCCGGATTGAGACGATTATTCGAAAATAAAGTGCTGGTACTGGTTCTAGCTACCATTTTGCTTCTTTCTTTCATCATTCTCAGTGCTATTCCGGGTAGTCCGCTTGCCGGAGCCACAAAGCCCCTGTCATTTATCGTTGACCCTATCCAGTCTGTATTCCAGAAGATCGGAACCAAATTATCGGATTTTTATGCTGCTATTGCTGATGGTATGGAGATCCGAAAAGAAAATGAGGAATTGAAGGAAGAGATCGCTGAACTGGAATATAAAGTCCAGCAGGGTGAAGAAGCCCGTATTCGTTGGGAGGAACTTAAGAGCGCATTTCAAATCCAGGATACTTTCGAGAATTATCATATCCGTGGAGCATCCGTTTTGACACGTGAATCGGATGAGTGGTTCTCTGTCATTAGAATTAATGTAGGTACGCATTCCGGCATCGATACATCTACCGGGTCTTATGCAGTAGTAGATGCTCGAATGAACCTTGTTGGACGTGTTATGTCAACAGACCTTGACTCTTCGAAAATCCTTCCGCTTCTTCATGAAGGTTTTACTGTAAGTGCCAAGGTAAATGAGGTGAACGGTGCAACTGTAATCGTTTCCGGTGACATTATCCTAAAGAATAAGGGTCTGTGCGTGGTTTCCAGAATTCCTTCAAATGCAGTGCTAAAGCCTGGAACAGAGTTGGTTACGAGCGGAGAAGGAGGCCTTTTCCCTGCGGGCATTCCTATCGGTACTATTGAAAGTTTTGATGATTCTGATCCGGATAATCTGAAAGCGACCATGCGTCCGTATGTATCGATATCCGATATTAAAGACGTTTTTATTATGGTTCCGAATACTGAAGACGATACCGAGAGCTCTGAAAGCCAGCAGACATCTCTTCCAACGCCTACAACCGCTGTTCCGCCGGAGTCGGTCGATCCTAAAGAGTCTCAGGCTGGGTCAGATCCGCAGGAATCCGGAGAAGGTGCTGCATGAATAAGAAAGAGAGAGCCAGACAGATTATAGTGTACGCTGTGTATATAACAAGTGTATGCTGTTTGCAGGTCACTTTCCCTGATGTGTTTCGCCTTTTCGGACGAACCTGTGATCTGATGCTCGTTTTTGTCGTGCTTTCCGGCTACTTATTTGGTACAAAGGATGGGATCGTCGTCGGCCTTTTCGTCGGTATGCTCCGTGACTATTTTTCCGGACCGGTTATATCCGGGATCAACAGAGCTCCTGTAGCTGTCTTGGGAATTGGCCTTCTTGCATTCTTTTATGTCGGTCTTTTGTCTTCTGTTCTTTTCCGTAAAAGATTCAGAAGAAAGTATAATCAGGCTGTTCTTCAGGTCATATTCATCTCTGCGATGTATTATTCGCTCGGACACATCTGTTCGATGGTCTATCTGAAGGTGTCGAAGAATATTCAGACATACCATTCTCTCAAATATATTCTTTTCTCAAGTATTTTGCCGCAGATCCTTGTAAATGTAATAGCTGCATTGCCGCTGCTTTTACTTCTTCGATTTGCGGGCCCCTACAAGAAAGGCATACGTGCCGGCCTTGTTGACGGATACAGTATGGAGGATCGAAGATGGCAAAAAATATAAAAGACGAAAATATATATGTATTCGATGAGGACCATATTTCTTCCAAACCGGTATCGAATAATGGCGGTTTTCCCCAGCGTCTGATCGGCTTTTTTACCAGCCGTTATTTTGTGCTCGGTCTTGTTTTCTGTATTTTTGGCCTTTTGATCCTTATCCGGACTGTTTCACTTCAGTTTTCGGATTATTCAAAGAAGATTTCCGCTGACTCCGTCGGTGTATCTCATCAATATGTCGTTCCTGCCCCAAGAGGAGATATTATCGACGGCAATGGCCGCGTTATAGCCACCAGTCAGGAAATCAATGTCCTCATGATCGCAAACTCCGGGCTTCCGGATGATAAACTTAACAGTATGTGTCTTGAGTTATCTTATTTGTTTGATGAGTACAATTGTGTGCCGGTGGCAGATCTCGATGAGTATTTTGCAGTGGAGCCGTACAGGTTCCTGAAGAAAGATGAAGAAATAGCTTTGTGGCAGACCAATAGGAATATTTTCGCATTAAAAGAACCCAACCCCAATACAGTCGTAACTTACAGCGATCTTTATGTTAAAAGCGATCCGAAGGTCTTTTTCCTTTATCTTCGCAGACAGTTCAAACTCGATGAAAACTATAATGAGGATGAAGCTTACCGTATTATTCGTATAAGATATCAGATCTTTAAGGATAACTGGTCGTTCCAGACCGGTACTCCGGTAATGATTGCTAAAGATGTTCCGGAAGAACTGATACGTATGCTATTAGAGCAGAATTATCACTATATGGGCATTCTTGCAAATAAAGAGTATAGAAGAGTATATACGCCTTTGGCAAAGTATTCTTCTCATGTAATCGGATATATATGGCCGATCTCCCAGGAGAGACTTACGGAACTTGCCCCGGTCGGATATCAGGCATCTGACCTGGTAGGCCAGGGTGGAGTTGAAGCTCAGATGGAGCGATATCTCCATGGCCAGTATGGTGAAAAACCGTACAATATATGGTCGATGGATGAAGAAAACGGTTTCTTCTATAACTCTGAGCTCGGTATCGACCCGGTTCCGGGAGCAACCGTTGAACTTACGATTGATTCAAACGTTCAGCAGGTGGGAATCAACGCGATCAAGGATCTGATCGCATCTCATGCGCTTGAAGAACAGAAAAAGCCTGAGGATGAGAGGAAAAAGACTGCATCTGCCGGTTCTTTTGTCGTGATGAACGTAAAAAACGGCGAGATCATTGCCTTGGGATCATATCCGGATTTTGATCCGAATGATTTTGTTCTTTCCAGAGAGGGCGATGCCCAGGCAAAGGTCCAGGTAAAGTATTATCTTGGAATAGACGAATATCAGGATATTACAGCCGTTGACATGCCTCTTTATAATCGTGCGATCATGTCAATGTATCCGCCTGGATCGACTTTTAAGATGGTTACGGCTCTTGCTGCTCTAAACAGCGGCAAGATCACGCCTGAAAACAGTGAAGTCCGGTGCGTAAGTCCGACAGATTTCGGTGGAATGCCTTGGAAGTGCCTCGAGAGACCGCTAACAGGTCATGGATTGTTGGATCTGACGTCTGGTCTTGCAACTTCATGCAATATTTATTTCGCGAGACTGGGTATTGATACTACAATCAATGAAATCGACCGTATCGGTGAATCTCTTGGCCTTGGAAAACTGACCGGTATCGATCTTCCGGGTGAGATCCGTGGTGTTCGTGCCAATCGTACGAATAAGCGTCTGCTGCGAGAGACTAGTACAGATGAGGATAAAGACTGGCACGTAGCGGACACAGCTCAGACGGCTATCGGTCAGTTCGACAATTGCTTTACAGTTATTCAGCTGGCAAGATATACGGCTGCTATTGCTACCAATAATTTAGTCACTCCACATGTGGTTAGAAGAGTAGTGGCGGCAGATGGGTCAATTCTTTATAACGGTTCGACACAAGCAATCCCCTTGGGATATGATGAGGATTACCTTAATGCGATCCATGTTGGAATGAGAGCTGTTGTCACAAGTAATCAAGGAACAGCACATGAATATCTTCGTGATTTTCCAATCAAAGTTGCTTGCAAAACGGGAACGGCGGAGACCGGATTTGAGGAAATCAAAAAAGAGTATTCTAACGGAGTATTTGTTTGTTATGCTCCTTATGAAGATCCGGAGATATGTATCGCACTTTGTATTGAAAAAGGTGAGTGGGGCTCTAATACCATTGAAATTGCTGAAAAACTTATGATGGCATATTTTGATCATATAGATCCTTCAGACGAAGTTCCTGTTAGGACTTATCCACCGCTCGGCGATGTATCTCCTGAGGAAACATCGTCAGAAGAGGATAATGCTGCGTAAGGATATGCGCAATAGCACTTTTTATGCAAAATAGTAAATTTTAGTTGCAGATTTCTACTTCTGTTAGTAGAATATATATATACTTTCTTGGAGGCAGCGAGAATGAAGATCGTTATAATGGCTGATAATCGTAAAAATGAGCTTCTCGTAAATTTTTGTATAGCATATCGTCAGCTTCTTTCAAAACATACTTTGATTTCGCTGCATAATACTGCCACTTTACTTGAATCTGCTGCGGAATTAAATGTTGTCGGTCTATCTACGGATTATTCCGGCGGATTTGATCAGCTTGCATCCAGAGCAGAATATAACGAGATCGACTCTGTTATCTATTTGAGAGATACACAGCTTGCAAATTATAATGAGATCAATCCACTGCTTAAGGCTTGCGATTACAACAGCATTCCGTATGCAACCAATCTGGCGAGCGCCGAGATTTTGATCCTTGCGATCGACCGCGGAGATCTTGACTGGCGTGATCTTGTCCGCGATTCTTCGTTCTGACAGTTTTTATGAATATCCTTTGTTTTCAGTATGGAATGGTTGGTGCCAATATGTATGTCTTATGCTTTGGAAATGAAGCAATAGTCATCGATCCATGCTGTCCGTGGGAGGAGACAGGTCTTTCAGATATAACTGTAAAAGCGATCCTTTGTACACATGGCCATTTTGATCATATCTCTGAGGCGGATGATATTCTGTCACGTTTTTCCTGTCCTTTATATATAGCGGAAGAAGATCGTGATATGCTATCAGATCCTGAATTAAACCATTCGATGAGTTTTGGTATCCGTGTTACTGTAGATGTTCCAGCTGTTTCTTTTGCAAAAGAACATTTTTTGCCTGAAGAATTAGGAATACAGACAGAAGAGTTTGATCTTCAGATCGTTCCTACTCCGGGGCATACATCGGGTTCTGTATGTTTTCTTTTTGATTTAAAGAATGAGCACAGAAAAGTAATGTTTACCGGAGATATGTTATTTAGGCGCAGTATCGGACGCACCGACCTCGGCGGATCTGATCTTCAGATGAATGATTCTATTGAGCTCTTGAAGGGGATGGACGATGCTATCGAGTGCTATCCTGGACATGGTCCGAAGACAGATCTGCTTTCGGAAAAGCAGATGAATCCGTATTTTTGATATAAAAGTACTACGGCTGGTACTTTTGCAATCATTTGTCGAATAAAATCAAGTATTTATTTTTCACTTCCTGCTATATTGAGGCTGGAGGTGATCATAATGCATACAACTCAAACAGCAATAGTGTTTTCTCTCGTGTTTGCAGTGCTTTGCGCTGTTTTGTCTCTTTGTCCGACCATTTATTCAAGAACAGAAGAAATATCTGTTCTATCCGTATCATGTCAGGATGAAGATAACGACAAGAAAGTTATCTATTCAGTATCAACAAGGCAAAGTGACAACAACGACTGGCAAGTTGCAGAAAGCTGTCCGGAAAAAGCGTATCGTTTCAGCCGCGGAGTCCGGGATTCTGTTCGTATCCTGATGGGTTAGGAGACTGCTTATGAGAAAGAGATTATGCGGACGTAAAGGATCGATAACGCTATTCCTTTGTATTATTCTTTCAGCGGCTATTTTCCTTGAGAGTATTTATATCCGGGGCGCATATCAGCGTAAAGAAGAAGTTCTCCTTACAAGAGCGGCTTCCCATCAGACGGAGCACATCCTTTCGCAGTTTGATCGAAAATACCTTGATTGGTACGGAATCTACGTGCTTGATGAGATTGCATCAGATCACGCTGTATTTGATGAAATGACAAAAGGGCACACAGATATGTCCTTTGAATACGAACTTACGGATGAGTTTTCGGACGAGGATCTTCGCGTGTCTATTTCTGAGTTTATGAGACTTCGCGGACTTGCATTTGAAGGTTCCGGAATCATCGACCGGCTTGGGTTCTCATTTTCTAAAATCTCCGGAACAGATGCCGGAAGTGGTATTGGTGCCTGGCTTCCGACGTTTAAAGAATATCTTTCCAATCGGGATGAGTATGCAGGTATGTGGGATAAGGTGGAGGATAAATGCAGAGAATATGGAGTAGAAGATAAACTGCCCTATTTCTATTCATTTGTAGATGATCTTGAAGATGTGATGAAAAGAAACTTCAGTTCAGTGATGCAGATCGGAGATACAAACGTCACAGTATCATTATTTGATCCTACGTGTGTGAATACATTGTCATCTGCTATGGACCAATATATGGATGTTAAGCTTCCTTCGATCGTTGACAGGCTCTTGATCAACGAATACGCCGCTTTTTCATTTGATTCCAGAGTAACGGCATATGAAAAAGATGACGGTAAGGTTGAAGAAAGTAACATTATAGGCATACCTTTTTCGGAGGTGCATGGGGATGAGAATACTTGTGACCTGGAATATCTCCTGATCGGAAATGATTCGAAAACCGTGAATAAAGTCGGATCATATGCCATGATCCTTGGAACAAGACTTATTTTGGATTTCTGTGCCTATATGATGGATGACACGATAAGAAATATCGCTTACGCAATAGCTACGGTGATTTCCGTGATGGTTTCCGTTTTTTCGCTTTTGATAATCAATGTGGATCCGGTTTCCATTCAATACGCGATCATTTTCTTTATGGCTTTTATCAAGGCAGTGGAAGATTCCGGAAAACTAGTAGCAGGTAAACCTGTAACACTTTTTTACAATGATACTTTTACATCTGCAGCCGGGGATTTTGCTAATACATACTATCGCGACTATTTCAGAGTCTTTCTTCTTTTTGTGTCTGAGGATACGCTCTTGGGTCGGATGCATGATGTCATATCAAGAGACTGTGGAGAACATCTTTATACTGGCGTAGATGCTAAAGGAAAACTAAGAGAAGACACATATTCGGTAAAAAGGAGGTTTGAACTATATGAGAATCGAGAATAAAAAGTGCAGGAAATGCGGCTCGATCGTCCTTGAAGCCGCTATAGGAATGTCTTCGTTTCTGGTTCTTATCTGTGCGGCTATATCCTCGATCACAGCGGTCAATGCTGAGCTTTATATGCAAAGAGCTTCCGAAAATGTCGTTGCGGAGCTAAATGTGGCGATTCCCTTTGTGACCAATGGGGTTCAAAGTATAGATGAGGTTGTTTCCTCGTTTGGTATCTCTGATAGATCTTCTATAGATACCGATAAGCTGGATGAAGTTCTCGGAGTGTTCGGAAGTGTCGGTGGAGCGACCGGTGTAGATTTGGAAGATGTTGCCGGTACTGCGGTCTTCGGCAGATATGTAAGGGATCGCATTGTTACCGAATACCATAAGCTTGTGAATAGCGAATGGGTATATGAAGATATCGTGCAAAATGTTTCTGTTTACATCGATTATGAAAGAAAAGACCGTAGCATCTACATTAATGTATATTACGACATATCTGCCGGACATATTAAGATCCCTAGATCCTACTGTACTTCCGTGGCTCTATACTCTGAAATGTTCGCGTTGGGAAGCGAGGATCAGGATTCTTCGGAAAACGTGGATACTGTATGGAGCAAGGACAATTTTGAGCGTGGAACGGTGATTCGTGAGAAGTATGGAGGGAATCTTCCTTACAATTTCCCGGTGATCAGCTCTTATAATGAAGACGAAATTGTTTCAATTAAGAGTATGGATACGACATCTCCATATTATCTGGACCGGAATAATGCCAACAGAAGACTGAAATCTTATATAAATGACCTTCAGAAGTTCTCCGGAGCAGAATCGTCCGGGATATCTGTCTCGGTTTCGGATACTACGAAGAAGGTTTTATTACTGGTGATCCCTGAAAACGGCTCGAAGGAGGGTGATCTATATATATCGGAAATGACGGGGTATGCGGAAGATAAGGGGATAGAACTGAAAGTGGTGAAGTATGAAAAGTCTTTCCGTTATAATGAAGTGACAGGAGGATCAGATCCTGATATCGATAACGGATGATACTGACCGTTTATATATTATATATATAATAAAAAAGTTGTTGTCACATTTCCATCCTTGCGGTATAGTATTAGGAGCTGATATTTTGAGTTACTGTGTTTTCGGAGGAAAGAGATTGAAACAGAATATCGAGCAGGTTAGAGAAGTCGGTTCTACAAAACAAGCTTCGACGGTGGGTAACAAAGAGTTATCCATTGGCGATGTTCTTCGTAGAGCAAACAGACAATTGATGACCAAGCGCATTTTGATTGCTATTGTGGTGATCCTTCTGGTTACTTTAATTGTGTTTTTTGCTGCGACCGGCTATTTCGAGCGTCTGGCCGATTATTTGATCAGTCTCGCGGAATGAAACGATGGTAAACGATAAGTTAAAAGATGAGCATATGGATGATCTCTTCAAAGCAATACTGACTTTGGAGACAACGGAAGAATGCTATTCTCTTTTTGAGGATCTTTGCACGATTTCTGAGATCAAGTCGCTTGCTTCCAGGTTTCAGGTCGCGATCCTTCTTGCAAAAGGATATACCTATACCGAAATATTTGAGAAAACCGGTGTCAGTACAGCTACGATCAGTCGTGTGAAGCGTTGTCTGGATTATGGAGCCGATGGCTACAGGACAGTGCTTGACAGAATGAATATACAGGCTGAAAAGTCAGAAAAAGGAAAAACGGAAGGAAAAGGAAAGAAATGAGCATTATTAGCAAGATCTTCGGTACGCACAGCGATCACGAGATCAAACACATCATGCCGATCGTGGAGGCAATCGAGAGCCGGTCCGATAAGTACAAGAATATGTCGGAAAAAGAACTGAAAGGTATGACAGATGTCTTGAAAAAGCGCCTTGCTGACGGAGAGTCCTTGGATGATATTCTTCCGGATGCATTTGCGACGATCCGCGAGGCAGCCTGGAGAGTTTTGGGACTTCGTCCTTATCAGGTACAGCTTATCGGTGGTATTATTCTTCATCAGGGCCGAATCGCCGAGATGAAGACCGGTGAAGGTAAGACACTCGTTGCTACACTTCCTGTTTATCTTAATGCTCTGACAGGCCGCGGAGTTCACGTAGTAACCGTTAACGATTACCTTGCTCGCCGAGATAGTGAGTGGATGGGTAAGGTTTACCGTTATCTCGGACTTAGTGTCGGACTGATCGTGCACGATATGGATAATTCCGACCGTCGTAAAGCATATAATTCCGATATTACATACGGAACTAACAATGAATTCGGATTCGATTATCTTCGTGATAACATGGTCGATAGAAAAGAGAAGATGGTTCAGCGTGATCTTGTTTACGCAATCGTCGATGAGGTCGATAGTATCCTTATCGATGAAGCCAGAACTCCTCTTATTATTTCCGGTATGGGTGGCGAATCTTCCGATATGTACACTAAGGCGGACCGCTTCGTTAAAACTCTGAAGAAGTTTGTCGTAGTAGAAACAGACGAAAAAGTCGATATTGATGATGTCAGTGGCGACTGCGACTATGTTGTTGATGAAAAAGCAAGAACAGCTGTTCTTACGGCAAAGGGTATCGAGAAGGCTGAGAAGCATTTCGGTGTCAATAACCTCTCAGATCCGGAGAACTTCGATCTGCAGCACTATATCAATAATGCGCTGAAAGCTAACGGTACAATGGAACGTGACCAGAAATACGTTGTAACGAATGGTGAAGTCATTATCGTTGACGACTTTACCGGCCGTCTCATGTATGGACGCCGCTTCAGCGATGGTCTGCATCAGGCGATTGAAGCAAAAGAAGGCGTTAAGGTCGAAAGAGAGTCCAAGACTCTTGCTACCATTACTTTCCAGAATTACTTCCGTATGTATGAAAAGCTCGCCGGTATGACCGGTACAGCTTTTACAGAAGAGTCCGAATTCCGTCAGATCTATTCTCTTGATGTTATCCAGATCCCGACAAATAAGCCGATTGCCCGTGTTGATGAGCATGATGCTATCTATAAGAATCAGAGCGGTAAGTATGCGGCTGTTCTCCGTCAGGTCAAGGAAGCTCATGAGAAAGGACAGCCGGTTCTTGTTGGTACCGTTGAAGTAAGCAAATCTGAATTCCTTTCTAAGATCTTCACACGTGCGGGTATCAAGCATGATGTTCTCAATGCGAAGAATCATTTAAGAGAGGCTGAGATCGTTGCTCAGGCCGGACGTTACGGTGCTGTAACGATCGCTACGAACATGGCTGGCCGTGGTACCGATATTCTGCTCGGTGGTAACCCCGAGTTCATGGCGAAACAGGAAATGAGAAAACTCGGCTATACCGAGGAACTTATTGATGCATCGACAGCTTACAATGAGACTGAAGATGAAGTAATTCTCGAAGCTCGTGAGAGATTCTCTACTCTTGAGAAAAAGTTCAAAGAGGAGATCAAGGAAGAAACTGCAAAGGTAAGAGAAGCCGGCGGTCTCTTCATTGTTGGTACTGAGCGTCATGAATCCCGTCGTATCGATAACCAGTTAAGAGGTCGTGCCGGACGTCAGGGTGACCCGGGACGTACGAAATTCTTCCTGGCACTCGATGATGATCTGATGCGTCTCTTCGGTGGCGATCGCGCAACTGCTGCATTTGAAAGACTTGGTGTGGATGAGACTGTAGAGATCCAGAATGGTCTCCTTTCCAAGCAGATCGAGAGTGCCCAGAAGAAAGTCGAGGGTATGAACTTCAGCACCAGACGTCACGTTCTTGAGTACGATGATGTTATGAATGTTCAGAGAAACCTTATCTACGAACAGCGCCGTAAGGTTCTTGACGGTGTGGATATTCACGATACGATCAAGAAGATGACTTCTGCTGTTGCAGAGAGAATCGTCGAACGTGTGGACCTCGATGGTAAGATCGATACAGAAGA
Source organism: Clostridiales bacterium (assembly GCA_017961235.1). Lineage (GTDB taxonomy): Bacteria > Bacillota > Clostridia > Saccharofermentanales > Saccharofermentanaceae > Scatonaster. Next base: position 47,626 of record JAGCXQ010000049.1, read on the forward strand.
GTGTGTCGGATTAAAAGCATCTATTTCAGATGTGTTCGGTGATCTTCCGGTGGTTGAAGAGCTCTCAAAGAAGATTTCTGCGAAAGAGTCTGCTGATGCAGAGGATATCTCCGATAAGCTCGAAGAACAGGCTCTGGAGAAACTTGAGAAGCGTGATGAGGAGCTGACCTCCGAGATCTTCCGTGAAGCAGAGCGTCAGATCCTTCTTTTCAATGTTGACCAGAAGTGGATGGATCACATCGATGCAATGGATCAGCTCCGTAATGCGATCGGTATGAGAAGTGTCGGTCAGAAGGATCCGGTCGTTGAGTACCGTATTGAAGGCTCCGAGATGTTCGATGAGATGAATATGCTCATTCAGAATGATACAGTCCGTCTGATCATGAAAGCGAATATCGAAGCAGGTCAGCGTATCGAGAGAAAGAATTCTGTTAGAAAACTTCAGGAAGGCCATGGTAATGCACAGCTTGATTCTGTTGCTAAGCGTGCACAGTCCGGCGAAGATGCAAAAGCACATCAGCAGGCCGGTATCACACAGAATCAGCCGGTAAAGCGCGATGCTAAGAAGGTTGGCCGTAATGATCCGTGTCCGTGTGGCAGTGGCAAGAAGTATAAGAACTGCTGTGGAAAGGATTCCAATGACTGATCCGGATTATTATTCAAATGTTCTTGAAGCCGCTGAATATATCCGCTCGCAAGTGACGGATATACCGGATGTGTGTCTGGTTCTCGGCTCCGGCCTTGGTCCCTTGACAGACCGTGTTTCGAGCATTTCAACGATCCCTTATGAGAAGATCCCTCATTTCCCGAGAACAACAGTTGCGGGACACGAGGGGATGCTTCTTGTGGCAAAGCTTTCCGGGCGCCTTACATTTATTATGAAAGGCCGTTTCCATTACTATGAAGGTTATTCCACCAAGGATGCGACTTTCTATGTGCGCGTCATGGCAAGCCTAGGAGTGAAAACTCTGGTTATGACCAATGCCGCGGGCGGTATCAATGAGAAAATGAAGCCGAGTGAACTGATGGTGATCACGGATCATATCGGCCTTTTCTGTGATTCGCCTCTCCGTGGTGCAAATCTCGATGAATTTGGTCCACGTTTCCCGGATCAGACACAGGTATATGATGTTTCTCTTCGGAATAAGATTATTGAAGCTGCCGAAGAACTCCAGATCCCTCTTCATCAGGGAGTATATGTATATACCAGAGGCCCGCAGTATGAGACACCTGCGGAGATCCGCGCGCTGAAGACTCTTGGCGGTGATGCAGTCGGGATGTCCACAGTAGCAGAAGCAATTGCTGCTAGCCATAGTGGAATGAAAGTACTCGCTGTATCCTGTATTACAAATTATGCCGCTGGAATTTCCGGTCAGCCGCTTTCCCATGATGAAGTGATGCAGAATGCCAATGCATCGTCTAAAAACAGTATCGCATTAATGGAGAAGTTCTTCTCCAAATTATAAGGAGGTAAGTTATGAGCGAATTTCCCCGTTATGAAATCAAAGATATCTCACTGGCTCCGGAAGGACACCATAAGATCGATTGGGCATACAGAAATATGCCTGTTCTTCGTATTATCGAAAAAGAATTAAAGGAGACACGCCCCTTTGAAGGGCTGAAGATCTCTGTCAGCGTTCATGTTGAAGCAAAGACTGCAAATCTCGCGCTCGTGCTTCGTGAAGGCGGTGCGGATGTTGCTCTTACAGGCTGTAATCCTTTATCTACACAGGATGATGTTGCTGCGGCTCTGGTTGAGCGTGGCATGAAGGTCTATTGCATTCATGGCGCGGATCCTGAGACATACAGAAGACATCTTGAGATGACGCTGGCATTTGGTCCGGATATCGTGATCGACGATGGCGGCGACCTTGCTATGCTACTTCATTCCACACACAAGCACCTGGTTTCCGGCATGCTCGGCGCATGTGAAGAGACCACGACAGGTGTGCACCGTCTGAAGATCTTAGAGGAAGAGGGCAGACTCGCATACCCTGTTATAGCGGTAAATGACGCACGTTGCAAACATCTCTTTGATAACCGTTTCGGTACAGGTCAATCTGTATGGACAGCAATTATGGCGACGACAAACCTTATTGTTGCAGGTAAATACGTTGTTGTGGCAGGTTTCGGTATGTGCGGAAAGGGCGTTGCTCTTCGTGCGAAAGGCATGGGTGCCCGCGTTATCGTTACCGAGATCGACCCAGTCAAGGCTTGTGAAGCGATCATGGAAGGCTATGATGTCATGACCATGGACGAAGCGGCTCCTTTGGGAGATGTGTTCGTAACAGTTACCGGCTGTAAGGATGTAATTACGAAGAAGCATTTCGAGAAGATGAAGGATGGCGCTATCTGCTGTAATGCCGGCCATTTTGATGTCGAGATCAATCTCGTACAGCTCTCTGAGATGGCTTCAGAACGAAAAGAACTTCGTAAGAATATTGAGGGATTTGTTCTTCCGGATGGTAGAACGATCTGTATTCTTGCAGAGGGAAGACTGGTCAACCTTGCCTCCGGAGATGGTCATCCGGTGGAGATCATGGACATGAGCTTTGCGCTTCAGGCACAGAGTGCACGTTATATTGCAGAGCATGGAAAAGAACTGGATAAGCATGTTTATGACACACCGACTGTTATTGATGACCGTGTCGGCGAGTTCCTTCTTCAGTCTAAGGGATATTCGATCGATACGTTGACCCCGGAACAGGAAAAATACATTCATTCCTGGGATCTGGAGGAGTAATATGAGTAAAGCTGTTCTTTTTTCTGATATTACTATCGTCAGTGCGCATGATCATGCACCTGTTTCTATCATCGAACATGGATATTGTGCTGTTGCGGATAAAAAGATCTTATACGCCGGTAATTCCGAGGAAGAGGCAGTCAGTGTTATAAAAACAGCAGCAGGCGAGGATTATTTCACTTATAGCGGGAAGAATAAGATCCTCTGTCCGACCTTTGCAAATGCGCATGCGCATACACCGATGTCTATCTTCCGTAATATTGCAGACGATAGAGCCCTTCAGGACTGGCTTTTCGGAGAGATCATTCCAAGAGAAGATAAGATGATCCCGGATGATTTCTATTACGGAAATCTTCTGACACTTGCGGAGATGATCGAAGGTGGAACAGCTTGTGCTGCGAATATGTACGATGGAGCGCTTCTGATCGCCAAAGGTGCGGTTGAATCCGGTTTCCGAGTACAGCAGACCTCTATGGGAAAGAAGTGCATAGACGGGAAGTGGCTGATCGACAGAACAAGCGTTGATGAACTGAACGACTTTATCTGTACCGAGGGAAAAGGACTTGTTACGCATAGTCTTCTTGTCCACTCGATCTATCTGTATCCGGAATACTTCTATCAGCCCCTTTCTGAACTTGCAAAGGAGTATGGAATACCTGTAAGTGTACATGTGTCTGAGACGATAACGGAAAACGAGAATTGTCAGAAGAACTATGGCTGTTCTCCGGTTCAGAAACTCGATTCCGTCGGACTTCTGACGGATACTACAGTTGCTGCTCACTGCGTTCATTTAAGTGACGAAGATATAAAGATCCTCGCCAATCGAAAAGTATGGGTTGCTCATAATCCGTCAAGCAACATGAAGCTTGCTTCCGGGTTTGCCGATATGGTCAATATGCAGCAGAACGGTGTCCGTCTCTGTATCGGTTCGGATGGTGCTGCCAGCAACAATAACCAGGATATGTATTTGGAGATGCGTCTTGCTTCTCTTATGGCGAAGGGAAGTACTCTCGATCCTACGGTCCTGAAAGCTGAAGACGTCTTTACTATGTCAACCAGAAATGGTTATCTTGCTTGTGGATTTGATGATTGTGGTATTATAGAACAAGGCATGACCGCTGACCTTCAGGTGATCGACTATGATTGCCCTCAGATGTGGCCTCTCGGAAATCCGCTTTCCGCTCTCGTTTATTCTTGCAGCCCGAAGTGTGTCGAGTCTGTTATGATCGATGGACAGTTTGTCTTATATAATCATGAACTTAAGACGATCGATCTGGACAAGGTCAAAGCCGAAACAAAGAAGACGATGGAACGCCTTAAATAAGTTGAATGAAAACGGCTGATCCGGCCTTTTCATATGTCCACGTAGCTCAGCAGGATAGAGCGACCGCCTCCTAAGCGGTAGGCCGGAGGTTCGAATCCCCTCGTGGACGCCAGAAAAACTCCCTGTATCTGATACGGGGAGTCTTTCATTTTATAAGATTATTGATTTATAATGATTTAAACTGAATCATCGGAGGATATCTTATGAAAACACTGATTGTTGTTGATATGCAGACGGATTTTATTGATGGCGCACTCGGTTCAAAAGAAGCCGAAAAGATCGTTTCCAATGTAGTCAAAAAGATCAAGACTTATGTAAAAAACGGCGATCGTGTGATCTTTACGCAGGATACTCATAAAAAGAATTATCTAAAGACGCGTGAGGGAAAATACCTTCCGGTCATTCACTGTGTGAAAGGGACTGACGGATGGCTGATCCCGGAGAAGATCCGTAAAGCGGCACCGGAAGATGCGCTTGTTGTTGAGAAACCGTCCTTCGGCTATACCGGATGGAAAAGCATCCTTAAAGGTGAAACCGATCCGGTCGAACTGATCGGGCTTTGCACGGATATCTGTGTTGTTTCTAATGCTCTTACGATCAAGAATCTGTTCCCGGAAAGAGATATTGTTGTTGATAGTGCCTGCTGCGCCGGCGTTTCTCCCGCATCCCATGACAGTGCCATCCAGACGATGAAGAGCTGTCAGATCGATATTCTGCATGAAGGAAAAGAACCCTGGAGGAAAGCTTAATATGAAATTGGATCGAATCATCACAAGTTTACTTGAGACGGATATGTATAAGTTCTCGATGGGACAGGCGATCTATCACCAGTATCCATCGTATAAGACGACATGGACTTTCCGCTGCAGAAATACCGATGTGCATTTTACTTCCGAAATGATCCAGGAAATCAAGGATCAGCTCATGGCTTACTGTGAACTGCGTTTTACGGAAGAAGAACTTGCTTATCTTGATCAGATCAAATGGATCAAGGGTTCCTATATCGATTTTTTGAGACTGTGGCAGCCGAGATTTGAAGACTTTGAGATCACCACGGATGCGGATTGCGGCCTTTCGATCGAGACGCGCGGCACATGGCTGAATACGTCGATGTATGAGATCCCAACTCTTGCCATCGTTAACGAAGTTTATTTCCGGATGGCATATAACTACGATGAACTGATCAAAAGCTTTGAAGATCGTCTGAAAGAGAAGATCGGATGGCTTCAGTCCGGTAAATACTGTATCTCCTCATTTAGTGAATTTGGCATGAGACGTCGTCTTTCCGCGCATGCACAGGATATGGCAGTAAAAGCACTGGCTGAGGCTGATCTTTCGGAGAGTAAGTTTGTCGGTACATCCAATGTCTATCTGGCGAAAAAGTATAATCTGACTCCGGTAGGTACGATGGCTCATGAATGGATCATGTGTATCGGACAGGGAGATCATAAGCATAATCCAGCTTATTCGAACTGGTATGCGCTACGTGCGTGGGTCGATGAATACGGAGTCTTAAATGGAACTGCCCTGACCGATACTATTACTACCGACTGTTTCTTAAGAGACTTCCAGTTGACGTATTCGACGCTGTTTTCCGGCGTGCGTCATGATTCGGGCGATCCGATCGAGTGGGGAGAGAAGATGATTGCGCACTACACTTCTCTCGGAATCGATTCCAGGACCAAGACTCTTCTTTTCTCGGACAGCCTGAACTTTGAGAAAGCGGACAAAATCTATCGTCATTTCCGTGATCGCGCGAAGGTGGCCTTTGGTATAGGAACATATATAGCAAACGATACCTGTGTACCGGCGCTAAATATCGTTATGAAGACGACACTTTGTAACGGGCAGGATGTTGCGAAGATCTCAGATGTGGCTGGAAAGGGAATGTGTAAGAACCCTGACTATGTTCACTATCTCCAGCGCTGTATCGATTGGCGCATGGAACATGAGTGAGGCTGTTTTAAGCATAATAACTGCACATTCATATAAGCGGCATCCGGATAAAAGATGCCGCTTATATGTTGTTCCAACTTGACATAACTTTAAATTATCGGTATATTTGTTGTGCTTTGAAAGCAATGCCAATGTGGCTCAGGGGTAGAGCAATTCACTCGTAATGAATAGGTCGTGGGTTCGATTCCCACCATTGGCTCCAGAAGAACTGTCTTTGATGCGTTTCATATCGCGAAGAGACGGTTCTTTTTTTCTGAAGTTTTATTGTATAATGAAAAAAGATACAAATCAGGATTCAGGAACGGTATGCTTTCTTTGACCAGAGATTCGGAAAAGATTCATAATACACGATTTCGGCGCTTAAGAAGACCTTTTGCGCTTTTTATGATCCTTACATTTGTATCGTGTTTTTCCGCATGTAAGAAAGTTCATAATGATTTTCCCTCAATTCCGGTAACGGAATCCCAGCAAACGACGCAGACGTCCGGAAATGAAAGTGTTCCGGAGACGAAGTCCTTGGAGATCAAGATTGCATCTCCGCTGTCTTATGAGACCTGTCAGTATCTGGCAAAGCTCTATTATGCTAAATCCGAGGGAATGCTCGGGGATGGCGTCACCGGTGATAATGTAGATCTGGCTTTTCTGGATTCGATAGATATTCCTTTTGTAGTTAACGTGTACAGCACGTCTGAAAACGGATGTAATACGACTACGCTGAATCAGTGGAAAACAAGTGGTGACATGCCCGATATCTTCCTTACGGATTCTTTTGATCAGGTGATCGGCGAGTCATTAGCCGCTCCGATCTCTGAGTATCTGGCCGAAAACCCGCTTCTTTCCGCTGACCGTATATATCCCGGATTGCTTACGCCCTTCAGTCTGGATGGTAAACAGTACGGTATTCCGTACCAGACATCCGCGGCAGTGCTTTTCTGTGATATGGAAGTAATGCGCCAGGGAGGCATCTCTTCCGTGAGCTTCCGCCAGACACGAAGCTCGCTCATGCAGATGCTGTCAGAACTTGAAAAACTGAATGTAGAAGAGCAGACGGTGCTTCCTTTTTATCTTGCAGGTAATATGATGCCTTTCCTGCCTTCTGCCATGTTTAACAAAGAATACCTTTCGGCTTCGGATCCTAAGGATCGGACGGAACAGGCATATCGTGACTCTATGTCTTATGTGGAATCGATCATCCGCTCGGGCTATTCCTATGAGAGTCTTACAGAAGAGCAGAGCACGGAGCTCTTTTCCGGCGTTTCTCCGCTCCTTTCAAGAAAACTCGGTGTGTGGTCGGGAACGACGGATGATCTGATGATCTATGATAACTATATGCCGCACACTCTTTGCCTGATGCAGTATCCTGGTCTTCGGGAAGATGAATATACATCTCCGCTTCTGATCAGCTATCCGCTTCTGGTTTCATCTTCCTGTGAACATCCGAAAGAAGCCTGTGATCTTGCCTGCTTCCTGGCATTTGACGAAGATGCGCTGCTCCTTACATCCAGGCTTCAGCCAAGACTCGGCTATCTGCCTTCTGTTTCATCTCCTTCTGTTTGGAAAAGCTATGTTAAGACACAGAAATACGGAGATTATCTGGAACAGTATCAGCCTCTGATGACAAAAGCGATCATGATCCCCGCAGTTTCCGGTAGTGCCGGATATATGCAGGATCAGGAGTTTGTAAGTGACTATATTGAAAAACTGAATATTAAAAAGGTTAGGGAAGAAGACGGCACAGATACATAATAGAGGAGCGTAACGTGGCTGACATTCGATTATCGCCAATTCGTATATTGGATTCCGCAAAGATCCGGGATCAGAGGATTCTTGATCCCGTGACGGATGATGTGCCTTCTTTTATCCGTTCAGTGCTTGCAGATACGAACCGGAAATACTTCACCGCTTCTTTTGTATCGGATGGAAAAGAACAGCTGTTTGGCGTATTGGGACTTGAGAACTACTCGGAAAAGAACAGAAGTGCGGATGCTGTGATGTATTTCCCTGAATCATCTTTATCTGATGAAGCTCCGATAAAAACCGAAGATGACCGAAAAGCGGCCTTTGACAGTCTTTTGAGATATGCGTTTTTTGATCAGCAGATCCACCGTATATCCGTACTTATTCCGGTAACGGATGAAACTTCCGAGAAGATCCTTCTTGCCTGCCATATGAAACAGGAAGCGGTACTGGATGAAGCTCTGTATGTTCATGGTGCATACTGTGATGGCGCTTTGTTTTCGCTTCTTGATTCCGAGTATCCGGATTATTCTGTCGGATTTGTTCCGTTCCGGAAAGGTGTTGTTGCGATCCGTGGTGATAATGAGGTCATAGAGATGACCAGATTCTTCTCGTACGGAAAACCGGTTGAAGGGAACCTGGAGAGAAATGTCGCCATTCGCACCGGTATTGCCGATAACCTGGGAATACTAAAAGAAGAAGGTTCACCGGAATATAAGGATCTTTTCGATATGGAGTTTCCGAAAGAAGTCATGCGCTGTATGACAGAACTCAATGAATACTTTATGAAGAGAAGAACCGCTTTTACGATACATGCCAAGCCGCTGCACGGCAGTGATTTTCAGAAAAAAGTATGGGATCAAGTAAGCACGATTCCGTATGGCGTCACCAGAAGCTATGAAGATATCGCACTGGATCTTACCGGCGGGGATAAGGTTTCGGCCAGGAATCTGACTCGTGCCGTAGGTGCTGCCTGTGGTGATAATCCGCTCCCGATCCTGGTGCCGTGTCACCGTATCATCGGTAAAGACGGACGTCTTGTGGGCTTTTCCGGCGGCCTTGAGATCAAGGAATTTCTTCTGAACCACGAAATGTTCGGGATCCATCTGGCGTAAATGCTTATCTTAAAGGAGAATACAATATGAAAATAGATATGCCACCCTCTACTATGCTCAATCCTGTTCCGGTAGTGATGGTGTCCTGTGCGGGAAAAGAACCCGCAAAGATCGATAAGAGGCCGAATATCATCACGTGCGCATGGGCGGGGACCGTCAATTCCGAGCCTCCGATGGTTTCGGTATCGATCCGTAAATCCCGTCATTCCCATGACCTGATCTGCGAGACGCAGGAGTTTGTCATCAATCTGGTTACGGAAGATCTTGCAAAAGCATGTGATTACTGCGGAGTCAGATCCGGAGCGAATGAAGATAAGTTTGAAAAAATGGAGCTTCATGCAGTCCCTGCTCCGAAGCTGAGTTATGCTCCGATGATCGAGGAAGCTCCGCTCTCGATCTCTTGTAAACTCAAGGACATCCTTGAGCTGGGATCTCATGATATGTTTCTCGCCGAAGTTGTCGGCGTTTCTGTCGATGAGCGCCTTCTTAACAGCAAAGGCAAAATCTGCCTGGAAAAGGCGCATCTTGTGACATATTGTCACGGGGATTACTACTCGATCGGGAGGATGCTCGGGTTCTTCGGTTATTCCGTCGCTTCAAAAGAAGCGCTCAGAAGAAGGATGCCCCCGAAAAAGACAAAGAAGAGTAACAAAAAATAAAGAGTAAATAAATGAATTAAGTTGACAATCGAAGTAATTATTCATTAAAATTATATGGGTTCGAATCATCGAACGTATTTTTGAATCTTGAAAACTAAATATTGGAGGTGAGTACCATAGAACTTTGGTTAGCAATTCTATTGATTGTAATTGCTTTCGCAGTCGGTGCTCTCATCAGTGTATGTTTTTCCGTATTATATTACCGCAAGGGTATGTCCGCAAAACAGCAGAAGCTGGAAGCAGATGTGGCTAAAGCAGAAGAAGATGCAGAAAGAGTGATTGGTGAGGCGCAGAAGAATGCTGAAAGCAGAAAGAGGGAACTTCTTTTACAGGCGAAAGAGGAGATAACTAACGCGAAACTCGATCTTGAGAAAGACGTTAGAGAGAGAAAATCCGAGATTGCCAGAGAAAGAAACCGTCTCGAGCAGAAAGAGGAATCTTTAAACCGTAAGATCGAAGCGATGGAACAGAAAGAGAGTGCTCTTGAATCCCGTGTCAGTGATGTAATGGCCATGGAAGAAAAGGCAAAGGAACTGGAACGTCAGAAAGTGATCGAACTGGAGAAAGTATCCGGTTTATCTGTAAGTGATGCTCGAAATCTTGTTCTTGATGCTGCTCAGCGTGAATACAGCCATGATATGGCAGTGATGCTCAAGCAGATGGAAGAACAGGCCAAGGCTGAAGCGGACAAGAAGTCCCGTGAGATCGTCGTGAATGCGATCCAGCGCTATGCTTCAGACTATGTGTCCGAAGTGACCGTTTCGGTCGTGTCCCTGCCGAATGATGAGATGAAGGGACGTATTATTGGTCGTGAAGGAAGAAATATCCGTGCGATCGAAACCAGCACAGGTGTTGATATTATCATCGACGATACTCCTGAAGCTGTTATTCTATCGAGTTTTGACCCAATCCGGCGTGAGATCGCCCGATTGACAATTGAAAGATTGATTTTGGATGGACGTATCCATCCTGCGAGAATCGAAGAGATGTCTCACAAAGCCCGTAAAGAAGTCAACCAGACGATCAAGCAAGAGGGTGAAAGAGCCGCTTTTGACACAGGAATCGTCGGACTGAATCCTGAGATCATCAAGTATCTCGGACGTTTGCGTTATCGTACAAGTTACGGGCAGAATGTGTTGCAGCATTCAATTGAAGTCGCCTGGCTTGCCAGCATGATGGCGGCTGAATTAGGTCTGGATGAGATGCTTGCTCGTAGAGCAGGCTTGTTGCATGATATCGGAAAGGCTGCTGACTTTGAACTTGAGGGTTCTCATATAGAGTTAGGTGCAGATATTGCCCGCCGTTATAAAGAAAACGATACGGTAATTAATGCGATCATGTCCCACCACGGTGACGTCGAGCCTACAACAGAAATCGCTGTTCTGGTTGCAGCAGCGGATGCGATTTCTGCGGCAAGACCGGGTGCCCGTCGTGAGAACATGGAAACTTATGTCAAGAGAATCCAGAAGCTTGAAGAAATCGCTACCAGTTTTGATGGTGTCGAGAAAGCCTTTGCGATCCAGGCAGGTCGTGAAGTGCGTGTTATCGTCAGCCCGGATAAAGTATCCGATGACGATATGATCTTAAGAGCCCGTGATATCTGTAAGAGGATCGAGGAAGAACTCGATTATCCGGGACAGATCAAGGTCAATATAATCCGTGAAACACGTGCCTCGGATGTAGCAAAGTAAACCGAAACAAAAAAAGAGTCTATTTCATTACGGAATAGGCTCTTTTTTATGGTAAAATAAGGGACAGTATTTAGAATAGAGGAGTATATCTTGCGGGTCCTTTTTGTAGGTGATGTGGTTGCCCATCCGGGAAAACGCATTTTGAAGAATAAACTTAGATCTTTCCTGGATGAACACCAGGTGGATGCTTGTGTTGTTAACGCGGAAAATGTGGCGGCCGGTCTCGGTATCAATTACGCTTCGGCGAAAGAGATCTTTTCCTTTGGCGCAGACTGTATTACCTTAGGGAATCACGCTTTTTCCTGCCCCGGTTATCTTCAGTTTGCGGAGTCTGAGAAGAAGGTCATCCGACCCGGAAATGTCAGTTCCTCCTGGCCGGGTTTCCCCGAATATCTGATCGATCTTGGAGAAAAAGGGCGTCTTTTAGTCGTTCCGGTCATGGGACAGGTCTTTGTCACACCGTTAGCGGACTCTCCTTTTGAATATTTTAAGTCAAATATCGACCGATGGAAGTCGGAATATAAACCAACAAACATTCTCATTGATTTTCATGCGGAAACGACCAGTGAGAAGGGAGCCATGGGTTATTTCAGCGATGGAAGAGTTTCTCTGGTTCTTGGTACACATACGCATGTACAGACTGCGGATGAAACGATCCTTCCCTGTGGCACCGGGTATATCAGCGATGTCGGTATGACCGGAACAACGAGCGGGATCCTCGGCATGGATGCAGAAGCATCGATCCGCCGGCTTTCAGATAAACTCCCGGCAAGATACCAGCCTGCGGAAGGCCCTGCTGTGATGCATGCGATCCTTGCTGATCTTGATACCAATAATGGAAAGTGCCTGAAAATAGAAAGGGTAAAAGTATATGAATAGTGAACTGCGTAAACCTACATGGATGACATATGTTATCTTTTCTGAAATCTTTGTCGTTCTTGTCTTTATCGATCAATATACAAAGGATATTATTTCCAAATCCCTTGCACTTTCGCAGGTCGATCCGATCATCAAGAATTTCCTCTCGCTGATGTATGTGAGAAATACCGGTAGTGCTTTTAGCATGTTTTCCAATAAATCCTGGGGCGTGACCATGCTGTCGGTGATCTCTGCTATTGCGCTGGTCGTGCTTCTTTTCCTTGCGTTCTTCGTTCTTGCCCGATTCAGAAGCAGACGCTTGTCGATCGTACTGATCTTCCTTTCTGCGGGAACGCTCGGTAATCTCATCGACAGGATCCGTCTGAAATACGTTATTGACTTCATCCGCTTCGATTTCGGATCCTATACTTTCCCGATCTTTAATGTTGCGGATATATATGTTACATTGTCCTGCATCGCGTTGGCAGTAATGCTGTTTTTTAACGAGAAGTTTATTCCCGAGATCCCGTTTTCTTCGAAAAAAGACGAAGAACAAGCGGAATCCGGTAATCTTTTCCCGAAAGAAGATAATGATGCGGATATCCGCTCTCGTGAGGATAGATAATGATCGAGTCTTTTATTGTCGAAAATTACACTGGAAGAGTAGATGCATATATTCCGAAGGCATGCCCTGATCTGACGAGATCCCGTGCAGCACAGCTGATCGCGGATGGAGCTGTTCTGATCGATGGTAAGCCGGTCAAGGCCTCTTTTAAGGTTCAGGGCGGAGAGAAGATCGATATCGATTTCCCGCCGCCGGTAGATACTGATGCGAAGCCTGAGGATATTCCTCTGGATATCGTCTATGAGGATGATGATCTGATTATCATCAATAAGCCGCAGGGAATGGTCGTACATCCGGCTCCGGGACATTATTCCGGTACGCTGGTCAATGCACTCCTTTACCATTGCGCAGGAAAACTCTCTGATATTAACGGTGTCATCCGACCGGGAATCGTGCATCGTATCGATATGGATACATCCGGACTGATGGTCGCGGTAAAGAATAATGAGACGCATCTGGCGATGGCAGAGATGATCGCAAATCACGAGGTTGTCAGAGAATATCGTGCCTGCGTGTATGGCATCGTCGATTCGGATAAAGGAACGATCCATGCGCCGATCGGCAGAGCCCAAAATGACAGAAGAAAGATGACTGTCTGTGAAGGAGGAAAAGACTCCATCACGCATTTTGAGGTGCTTGAAAGATTTAGAAAAGGAACGGATCTCCTCTGCCGGCTCGAGACAGGCCGTACGCATCAGATCCGCGCACATATGACGTATATCGGGCATCCATGTATCGGAGACCCGCTGTATGCACCGAAACGCGAGAAATATAATCTGCAAGGACAGGCGCTTCACAGTACATCGATCCGCTTTGTTCATCCGCGTACAGAAGAAATTATGGATTTTAAGGTGGATATTCCGGAGCATTATAAGGTTCTCCTGGATCTTTTGAGAAATGATGCATAAGGGAGGAACGGCTTTGAACGAAGAATTGGTTTTGCATGTTGATCACCTTTTTGAGATAGCTTCCAGCAACTGTGCCTGGCTGAAGGCCGTTGCCGAGATGTTCGGCACGGAAGTCGTTGCTCTGGATTCCGGTATCTCTATCAAAGGAAATGACGAGGCTGTCCATAAAGCGGAAAATGTCCTGAAAGCAATGGATAAGATCATCGGAAAGGAAGAACAGCTGGATTTCCTTTCAGTCCGGTATCTTTGCCTTCTGGAAGAAGAAAAGCGTCTTGCTGAGTTTATGGCGGACGAAGACCCGGTCATTCTGACCACGCCGGCCGGAAGATCTGTCCGGGCAAAGACTCTGGGACAGCGTGTATATGTGGATGCCATGTCGAAAAATGATGTGGTCATCTGTAAGGGCCCGGCTGGATCCGGAAAGACTTTTCTCGGTGTGGCTATGGCTGTCCTGGCACTTCGGAACCGTTCCGTATCCCGTATTATTCTGACACGTCCTGCCGTCGAAGCAGGTGAGAAGCTCGGATATCTCCCTGGAGATATCGAAGAAAAAGTAGATCCTTATATGCGTCCGATCTATGACGCGCTTCTTGAACTCATGGGGCGGGATGCTTTTGAGCGTAATCTGGAGCGTGGCATTATCGAAGTTTCTCCTCTTGCATATATGCGAGGAAGAAACCTCGATGATTCCTTCATTTTGCTGGATGAAGCGCAGAATACTACGATCGAACAGATGATGATGTTCCTGACGCGTATGGGTATGAATTCCCGTGTCTGTGTATGTGGCGATACAACGCAGATCGATCTTCCTTCCGGATATCCGAACGGTCTGGATGATGCGATGCGTGTTCTCCGTGATATCTCCGGTATTTCTACAGTTTCATTACAGGAGACGGATATTGTCAGAAATCCGTTGGTACAAAAGATCATAATGGCTTATAATGCAAGGGAAAGGAGAAGATCCTGACCATGCGCAGTTCGAAGAAGAACCAGAAATTGTTTAAAGTGATCCGTATCATTGCCATCGTGCTTCTTGCAGTACTGATGGTGGCGATCGTTTACTTTGGTTCTCTTCCGAAGCAGTATGATGTCTATCAGGGACAGATAAGCGAGTACGATATTACTGCAACAAGAACCGTGACGGATTCCTATGAGACGGAAAGACGTGCACGTATTGCGAGATCATCTGTCTCTCCGATCTATGTTATTTCTTCCGATATCACAGCTGAGAATGAGGAACTGGTCGAGGATTTCTTTAATTATTGTGAGGAACTCCGTAAAGCGAATATTGATGATGTCGGTGTCGTGATCCGTAATAAAGCCGAGATGGGCACGCTTCTTCAGAAAGCGGTGAAAGAATCCTATCAGATCGATCTTTCCGAAGACGTGGCATATACTCTGGCGAATATATCATTTGTGGATTATTCCTATGTGAAATTCGAAGCGAATGAGATCACCGGTATGATCACGATGAATACTCTTGATTCGCAGTCTCTCCAGCAGGAGATCAGCAATTACGTATCCTATATGGAGGACAGCCGTACTCATGACAGTATCGAGTATGTTTCTCAAAAAGAACTCGTCCGTATTCTCCTGAATCAGCTTCTCAAGCCGAATGCGGTTTATGATGAAAAAGCTACGGAGAACGCCCGCGTTGCTGCTTATAAGAATGCGATCAGCGAACCCGTTATGATCCAGAAAGGTAACCGTATTATCAGTGTCGGTGAGACGGTCACACCGCATGTATATAGTCAGCTTCAGGATCTGAACCTTCTTCCGACGAATTCCTTTAACTATATGCTCCTTCTGGGCATCATCGTGTATATGTGCATTATTGTTGCGGCGGGCGCCTTTTATCTTTCCCGTTATGATGAGAAGGAGAATATCGATTCGAAGACATTTATCGCACTGATGCTTGCTTTTATCGTGCCACTGATCAGCAGCCGCTATCTGACATCGATCTCGCCGTTGTTCTCGACGATCATGTTTACGGCAGTCATTTTTGCGATCTATCTTGGCATCCAGGGCGGCATCACGATGAGCTGGCTTTCTCTTCTCGTTGTACTTCCGATGAGTGCCTTTAATACTGAACTTATCTTTGTTTCGGCGATCTCGATTTTTGTCTGCTCTGTTGTTGCCGGACAGAGAAATCATAAATTCAATGCAGCCACCTTGATCATTCTTTCATGTGTGGCATCGCTGATGTCCTCTCTCGGCTATAATCTCGTTACACAGTCATCGACAACGGACACCTTTAATTCCGCGCTTTGGAGCGTTATCAGTACAGGATGCTCCGTTGTCGCGGCGATCGGTTTCCAGCCGCTGTTCGAACTGATTTCCAATTCCGCATCTCCGATGCGTCTTCTGGATCTTGCCCAGCAGAGCCATCCGCTTCAGAAGAGACTCTTTCTGGAAGCTCCGGGTACATCCCAGCACAGTATGATGGTGGCAAACCTTGCGGACGCCGCTGCCGAGGCGATCGGCGCAAATGCACTGCTTGCGAAGGTCGGCTCCTACTATCACGATATCGGCAAACTCGAAAGACCGGAATACTTTACCGAGAACCAGCAGGATAAGGTAAATCCGCACGATAATCTCAGTATCGAGGAGAGTGTAGCGATCATTACATCGCACCCGTCTGACGGCCTGAAACTTGCGAAGAAGTTCCGTCTGCCTCTTGCGATCCAGAATATTATCCTTGAGCATCACGGTACGACATGTCCCGGATATTTCTATCTTAAGGCAAAGAAAGAGGCACAGGAGAAAGGCCTTCCGGAACCTGCCAAGGAGAATTTCGCATATAAGGGTTCTGTGCCATCTACCCGTGAATCCGCCATCATTATGATCGCTGACTCATGTGAGGCGGCCGTCCGTTCCCGTGGAGTACACGAAGTAGAAGAGGCGGAAGTGCTTTTCCGTCAGATCATAAAGCAGAAGATCGACGAGGATCAGCTGGTACACTCCGGCTTGTCGTTCGATGATATCGAGAAGATGATCCGGGCGTTTATTCAGGTATATGCCGGCTTCTTCCATGAAAGGGTGAAATATCCGGAATGATGATTAATATTGAGAATAAGACGCGTTCTTTTCAGAAAGACGATGTAAATGAGTTTTCTTCTTATTTGGAAAAAGCACTGGCACTTCTGATCTCGAAAGAATATATCGATCCTGCGCTCTCCGGATCTGATGCGGAGATCTCTGTGGATGTCCGTCTGGTCGGTGAAGATGCGATCCGCAAGCTGAATGCCGAATACCGTGAAAAAGACCGCGTAACAGATGTCCTGTCTTTCCCGATCCTCGACATGATGGACGGGAGACTCTCGGAAAAACTGATGCCGTATGACTTCACTTATCTTGAAGAAAAGAAGCTCCTTCCGATCGGAGATGTGGTTATCTGTCCGGAAAAGGCCAGAAAACAGGCAGAAGAATATGGTCACTCCATGTTAAGGGAGATGGTTTTCCTAGCCGTGCATTCTTTCCTGCATCTTCTCGGTTTCGATCATGAGAACGGAAGAGATGAGGGCATCATGTTCAGTAAACAGGACGAGATCATGAATGAGATCGGCCTTCCCAGATCGTCGGATGTACTTCCTGCTTCAGACGATGAGCATCCGGTAGGAGAGATGCTTGCGCACTGTGGATATTGTGCGCTGGTCGGACGTCCGAATGTCGGCAAATCCACGCTTCTGAATACGATCTCCGGAATGAAGCTGGCGATCGTTTCACATAAGCCGCAGACAACGAGAAATAATATCCAGGCGATCTATAACCGCGATGATGCTCAGGTGATCTTCGTGGATACTCCCGGTATCCATAAGCCGCAGTCAAAGCTGTCCGAGTTTATGGTGGATTCTTCATTCCGTGCTGCCAAAGGTGCGGATGTCGTCGTTCTTATGGCCGACGGAAGATTTGAGAAGCCTGCGTCTGTTGAGATCCGTGCCGCGGAGATGGCGAAAAAACTGAAAAAGCCGATGATCCTGGCGGTGAATAAAGCCGATGCAGTCTCGAAAGAATCCCTTCTCCCGCTGATTGCGAACTACTCGAAGATCGCAGAGTTTTCCGATATTGTTCCGATCTCTGCGCTGAAAGACGATGGTGTGGATGAGCTGATGAATGCGATCATCCGGCTCCTGCCATCTCAGCCGAGATATTTCCCGATCGAAGAAGTGACGGACCAGTCGGAAAGAGAGATCTCTTCCGAGCTTATCCGTGAGCAGATCCTGCATTATACGAATGAAGAGATCCCTCATGGTACCGCCGTCGAGATAGATTCATTTGAAGAAGTTTTAAAGGATGATGCTCTGGACAGCTATGACAGAAGCCTGATCCGCATCCATGCCTCGATCATCTGTGAGAAGGACTCTCATAAGAGCATTCTTCTCGGTAGGAACGGACAGATGATCAAGAGGATCGGAACAGCAGCCCGTGAGAATATTGAGAAAATGACGGAATGTAAGGTTTTCCTCGATCTTCATGTAAAAGTTAGAAAAGATTGGAAGAATCGTCAGGTTTTCCTCGACGAGTTTGGCTATAAAAAGAAGGATGATTGAGAATGGGAGCGAGTTTTTCCATACGTGGGATCGTGATCGCTTCCAGACCGCATCGTAATCAGGACGCTATTATCACGATCTTTACGCCGCAGCAGGGATTGATCTCCGTAATGGTGCCGGGTGCCAAGAAGCATTCCTCCCGGCTTGCGCCGCTTGCGACTCCACCGCTTCTTGCAGACT
The DNA here is from genome assembly GCA_017961235.1 of Clostridiales bacterium. GTDB lineage: Bacteria > Bacillota > Clostridia > Saccharofermentanales > Saccharofermentanaceae > Scatonaster. The sequence goes on from JAGCXQ010000049.1 coordinate 65,972, forward strand.
TCATGCTAAGTGAGAGTAAAGGTTTCTATTATCTCAAGGAAGGCGAGACTGTCGAGAGTTTCCGTGGTCTTTATGATTCTTTTGAAGCACTTACCTGTGCCTCACATATCCTTGAGGTCGTCAAGGATACAGCGGTAGATCCTGAATCTTCACAGTCACTGTTTCCGCTTCTGGTATATGTCTTATATGATCTTTCCAAGCATCCGGATAAATACCGGCAGATCGTTGCCGCCTTTGAGTGGCGGGTGATGGATGCACTGGGATTTGGATTTGACCTCAGTGAATGTGACTGCGGAAACCCGGACAAGATGCCGACGCGTGCTTTTTCGTTTAGCAAATGCCGCCTGTACTGTTCATCGATCGGGTGTGTGGCAAAAGCAAAGGACTATCAGTTTGTATCACTTGGCTGCGTGGAAGCACTGAAGTATATTCGAGAAGCCCCGCTGGAGAGGCTCAGTGCTTTTCGCGCGGAAAAATACGTTCTCGATGACCTGTGCTCAGTGACACACCGGTATCTTTGTGACCGGCTGGAAAAGAACTATGATAAGTTGGATATCCTTGATACCCTGCCGCCTATGAAGGATTAAAGATCATCCCAGAAGATCTCAGCCTCATCGGACAGGTATTCGGTAGCTTTCCAGTGATCCGGCCATAAAACTCTATAATCCTCGCGTGCATATCTCTCATCCATCAGAACAATAAAGCCTTTATCGTTTTCGTCACGTATTACACGTCCTGCCGCCTGAAGGACTTTCTCCCAGCCTGGGAATTTGTAAGCGAATGAGAAGCCGTCTCCGAATTTATTCTGGAAGTACTGGCTTAGGATCTCGCGTTCCTTACTGATCTGCGGAAGTCCGACACCAACGATAAATGCACCCTTCAGACGGTCTCCGACCAGATCGATGCCTTCTCCGAAATGACCGCCAAGAACGGCCAGTCCCAAAAGAGTCTTATCGCCGTGACGGTTAAAACGGTCGAGATAGTGTTTCTTATCCTCCGCGCCCATTCCCTGCGTCTGGATCATCAGCTCGATATCCGGATCCTGCTGCGTCGCCTTTGAAAGCCGGGAATAGATCATCTCCATATATGCAAAAGACGGGAAGAAGACCATGAAGTTCTCCTTATGTCCCGAGATCATACGAAGGATCGTCCTGGCGATCATATCACAGGTGAAATTCCGCTCCTGATAAGTGGTCTTAATGTCTTTCAGGATAAGCACCTGAAGATTCTCCGGCGGAAAAGGACTCGGAAGCTGGATCATTCTGGAAAAGGTCGTCTCTTTCCCGACGATCATGCTTCTGTAGTACTGGGAAGGAGACATCGTCGCAGAGAAGAAGACAGCATTGTGATTGTCCTTGAGAATAGAAGCCAGTTTGTCCGAAGCATCCAAACAGTCCAGTGTGATCGAAATATCGTACTGGCCGTTGCTGCAGGCACCGGAGCGCGTGACCTCGATAATATAGGCATTATCGAAATACAGTTCGATAATTGTCAGGAAGAACCTGGCTTCAAAATAGAACTCGGAGAGGATCCTTCGTTTCTCACGGTCTTCCAGATCTGCAAGAATATTCGCGATATGGAAGCATAGTGCCCAGAGCAGCTGATAGAGATTCTTGGGAACGGTTCTGGTCGCACGGAAATCCTCTCCGATGACGACCTCGCTTTCTTTGATCGAAGGCTCCGCCATATTAAGTCCTGCGGAATCTTTCTCAAATGCATAGTCAAGAAGCGTGAAGTAATCTACAAGCTGATGGCTGTATTTCTCAGTCTTCTGGGAAATCGTCGATAAGACGGGAAGTGCGGTCAGTAACGTACTTCTGGAAAGCGTTGCACTGAACATATCTCTGGATCGGGAAATCATGTTATGCGCCTCATCGATCAATATGGTGTGGCAGAACTCGTTCACCGCAAAGTATCGCTGCAGGCGGATCCTGGGGTGGAAGATGTGATTATAGTCGCAGATAATGACATCGCAGAAATTCGAAGCATCCAGCTGGAGTTCATGCGCACAGATACGGTGCTTTTCGGCAACGCGTCTTATATCTTCCGGGTAAATGGCGTCCAGTCCGTGAAGTTCTTCGAGAGCAGCGTTCAAGCGGGAATAGTATCCATCGGCAAAAGGGCAGAAGCGGCTGTCGCAGAACTCTTCCTTGGCAGTGCACATCTGTTCCTTTGGCGCCAGCTGGATCGACTTTAGGACCAGTCCCTGATTTCTCATATCGATAAGAGCTTTGTCCGCGACTTCTCGAGTCGCAAGCTTGGCGGTAGCATAGAAGATCTTACCGCCTTCGGCATTGGGCAGCCATTTTATAGAAGGATACAGGGTACTGATCGTCTTTCCGATTCCGGTCGGCGCCTCTGCAATCAGTGTCTCTTTATGCTTTAGTGAGGAAAGAACGGCTTTCATGAAGTCTTTCTGACCGCTTCTTACCACAGTATATGGGAATTTCATCGCGGCAATGGATTCATTTCTCGCATTCTGATAATTACTGATTCTGGTTGCTTCCGACAGATAAAGCGCCATCGTGTTGTCGAAAAACTCCGAAGCTTCTTCACGGGTGAAAACACGGCTTTTCTCTAGAAACTGATAATTCAGGAAAGATACATAGCGGAGCGTGATCGTTATATCTTCCGCTTCCGCATGAGAAAGATAGTACAGATAAGCATATATCTTGACCTGTGCCTCGTGTGTCGGAAGTATGAGGGATTCGACCTTTTCCGCAACCCGGTTGTGCGTCTTTATCTCTATTATATTAATAGAAGAAGTATTAGTATCTTCAATAATACAGTCCGCGCGTCCGGAAATCTGGATAGTGAAGAGTTCATACTCCAGAGTCGTACCAAGAGAATACTCGGAAAAAACACCTTCTTCGCCATATTCTTTCTTTATATCCTGAAATACACGCTGGTGCATCCTTGTGCCATCGAGTCCGGACACGCCGCCATATCCGGCACCAAGAAGAGAACCGGAGCGGTAGATGCGCTCACTGAGCGCGCGAACGGAGATTTTGTGAAGTGCTTTTTCCATACAATTATTATATCAAAAGCAGTGCTCCCTTATATTTTTAAATTATGCAACATCATAAGCAAAATTATTCATAAATACGTTGAATAGACAATAATGGAGTGCTATACTTCAAGTTGTTGATTTCAGATATGAAAGAATGAAAGGAGAAAGTTGCAAAATGGCAATTCGAATTGGTATTTATGGTTATGGTAACCTGGGTAGAGGTGTAGAGGCCAGCATCCGTCAGAATCCGGATATGGAACTTGTCGCCGTTTTTACCCGTCGTGATCCTTCTACATTGAAGATCCAGACGGAATCCGCAAAAGTTATGTCGGTAAATGATGTTGCTTCGATGAAAGATGCGATCGACGTTATGATCCTCTGCGGCGGCAGCGCTACTGATCTTCCTGTTCAGGGTCCGCAGCTTGCTTCTATGTTTAATATTGTGGATAGTTTCGATACACATGCTACGATCCCGCAGCACTTTGCTGAGGTCGATGCAGCTGCTAAAGCTGCCGGCACTGTCGGTGCGATCTCCGTTGGCTGGGATCCGGGTATGTTCTCTCTGGCTAGAATCTATTCCTGCAGCATTCTTCCGGAAGGTGAGAGCTATACATTCTGGGGTAAGGGCGTCAACCAGGGTCATTCTGATGCGATCCGCCGCGTAAAGGGCGTAAAAAACGGCAAGCAGTACACGATCCCGGTAGAAAGTGCACTGGAAGCAGTACGTTCCGGTTCCCAGCCTGAGCTGACCACACGTCAGAAGCATACAAGAGAGTGCTTCGTAGTTCCGGAAGAGGGAGCAGATCTTAAGCAGATCGAAAATGATATCAAGACCATGCCGAACTACTTTGCAGACTACGATACGACCGTTCACTTTATTACTGAGGAAGAACTTCAGAAGAATCACAGCGGTATTCCGCATGGTGGTTTCTGCTTCCGTTCCGGTGTTTCCGGTTTCAATAAAGAGAATAAGCACATTATCGAGTACAGCCTCAAGCTCGACTCGAACCCTGAGTTTACTGCGGGTGTACTTGTTGCATATGCTCGTGCGATCGCCCGTCTTTCCAAGGAAGGCGTAACAGGATGCAAGACCGTTCTGGATATTGCTCCTTCGTACCTGAGCCCGCTGTCCGATGATGAACTGAGAAAGACACTGGTCTGATATAGGCCCGAAGATATTTTGTTGCACTTGGAAACTGCCTCGAAAATTCGGGGCAGTTTCTTTAACATATTTAGGATGTTGCGGCGGTAAAACAAAAAGACCGGGAACTTAAATTCCCGGTCTGGTGCGGATAGCAGGACTTGAACCTGTATGACCTTGCGATCACTAGCACCTGAAGCTAGCGCGTCTGCCAATTCCGCCATATCCGCAAGTGCTTAAATATAATACTAAAAGATAATCAAAAATGCAAGGTCATTTTACAAAAACTTTCCTTGATTTGATTTGGCCTTGATCGACAGCGCTTTTTCCAAATTGTGATACAATATAATTAATATATCAAGGAGGTGAAATCATGGATATTAAAGGAAAAGTTGATGAAGTCGTAAAGAAGGTACAGTCTGATCCGGATGTTGCGAAGAACTTTGAAAAAGAGCCGGTCAAGACAGTTGAAGGCATTATCGGTGTGGATCTTCCGGATGATGTTATCAACAATGTTGTTGATGGTGTTAAGGCAAAGCTCTCTGGAGATAAAGCAGGCGGAATCATCGGAAAAATCAAGGGTATGTTCTGATTTTTCGTATCATTCGTTAACTATTAGAAAAGGACGGTCCGTGGGCCGTCCTTTTCTAATGAGGATGAGGTAGAAAAAATTGTAATGAATCGAAGACTTAGTGAGTAAATGACAGCGATTTGAGCTGTACATCGCCGCCGCCACGGTAGGTAAGATAAAGGGGAGCTCTCGCATCGGTGATCTCAGAGGCGAAGGCAGCTTCATATTTCTCCCATACCGTCATGAACCGTACAGGTATTTCAGCAAGAACAGGTCCGTTAATAGATGTTCTGACCTCAAATGTTCCGTTACCATATCCGCGAACGTAAAGGATCAGACCTTTGGCATTCTTCAGATCGAAATACTTGTATCCGATCGTTGTTCCTTCCCGGATCGAGGTGATATATGCTACTTCGTGATCTCCGTCTCGACCGTCCTGGATCACGCGCGCAACATTATGCTGACCGACATATGGATTCTTCGGGTCATCCTGTTCAGAGAAGATGTTGCAGGCGATATAGGAAGGATATTCGCATGTGTCACGGAGCGGACCGCCATTAAGACCGCAGGAAGTGATCTCAGCTTGCTTGATGCTTCCGTCTTCAGCGAATTCGATCTTTTCTGCACAGCCCTGTCTGGAATACCAGGTGTTGTTCGTATGTCTGTGATAGAAGATATACCAGTCACCGTTGATCTCAACAATGCTTCCATGGTTATTCGCGCCATAGCAGGAGTACTTATCTGCGTCTTTGTAGGAATCTATGCCGAGGTCGCAGTTGCTGATGATCACGCCGCCGTATGTGAACGGGCCCTCTGGAGATGTGGATGTCGCATAGCAGAGTTCATGCATGACTTCAGAGGAATATACGAAATAGAAGATACCGTTTCTCTCACGGATAGAAGGAGCTTCAAAGAATGCATGGCCTTCGAAACCGGAGCCTTCCGAGTAAACCTTTCCGGGAACGATGAATTCCGGACCTTTTTTGATCGTCAGCATATCCGGACCGATTACGGTGACCATGGCTCCATGACGGGAAGCATCTGTCTGACCGCAGAAACCCGTGTAGAGATATGTCGTATCTCCGATCGTGATCACGCCCGGATCGAACTGAGGTTCATTTCCTTCTTTCTTTCCAAGAAGAGTACCGTCTTCGTAGTGAACGTGCCCGTAGAAATGGAACGGTCCCTGAGGTTTATCACTCTTAGCTACAGCAACAACGCTCTGGTTGTCGAGAACATAGAAGAGGTAATAGTTTCCATCCGGTCCCTGTGTGACATCCGGTGCATACAGGCATCCTTTATTCTCTTTATTATCCGGATCATCGGTACGCTTATAGGAAACACCTTCATATCTCCAAGAGCCTAGATCATTCACTGGTGCCGACCAGGAGACATAGTCGCCGGGGCAGAAGAAGGAGCAGTTGTAATAATCGTGGGACCCGTAGATATAGATGCGGTCTCCGAAAACATACGGCTCGCCATCCGGGATATATTCCCAGGAAGGAAGGTATGGGTTGAAGGCCTGCTTTTTCGGCGGGACAGCCAGTGCGGCAATACTTGCACTGGCACGTGGTGCAGCTTCGATATTGCCAAGAGTTCTGTCCCTCAGCCAATCAACAAAGAACTGAACATAATCAGAATCCTGCACCTTCGGGATACAACCATCGGCAGTGAAGTGCATCTCATTTCTCTCCGCATCAGAATAAGCGATCCAGTTCGGCATTACTTCACCGGTAATATCTTCGCCGTTCGGGTTTCCGGACTTGACGAAATTCGTGATATAATTCGTCATCTTTCTGGCGATATCGTAGTGACGTCCGACAAAAGGTCTCCAGCATGCCGCCAGAGTCTCAAAGAAGAACCAGAGATCCACAGAGTGGAATGTTCCCGGGTTATCTTCACCGGGGATATCGACTTCGAAACTGTAGTAGAAGCAGGGAGCAGCCGTCTTATCCAGTGCTGCTTTTACGGAACACTCGATACCACGGACACCGGCATACTGATTTCCGTTCTCGACTTCGTACGATTCCGGGAAGGAGAGGAACTGATCTGCGCGTGAGCCGAATGTATTTCTGGCCTGTTCTTCAAAGCTTTCCTTTGAATCGGCATAAATATAGCTCTTGAATTCATCAAATGTATTACCGGCGATGATCGGAACATTTGCCTGCTTTCCCTGAAGCATCAGCTTGAAGGGTTCATCTTTCAAATATACATGGTCGATACAGGGGGTAAAGAAGAACATGTTCTTCTCTCTGAACTCCGCATATTTGGATCGGATGGTAGCAGCATCGATCTTTCTTGCTTCTTCGATGGTGGAAACACCCAGTGACTCGAGGAATTTCTCTCCCATCTTGCAGGTTTCTTCGATCGGCTTCGGAGTAATGACATTATCCTGAATATATGGGCTTTCGATAATGCCGGAATACACGATCGCCTTCTGGTACAGCCCGATGCTGGACTCGGAAGTGAGGTGGGTGAGGACGGAACCACCTCCTGCTGACTGACCGGCGATCGTGATATTCTCAGGGTTTCCGCCGAAGTTTCGGATGTTGCGGATGACCCATTTTATTCCGGCCTGTTGATCGAGGTTACCAAAGTTAGCCGGTGCGTCCGGAGATTCTTTGATCAGATCCGGATGGGAGAGAAATCCCAGAGCACCAAGACGATAATTGACGCTTACGACGATAATGCCGCGCTTTGCCATATTTTCGCCGTTGAATTCCATTTCACGCGGGTATCCCCATTGGAATCCGCCGCCAAAGAACCAGATAAAGACGGGAAGATCATCATTTTCAGAATTTGCCGGTGTCCAGACGTTGAGATACAGGCAATCTTCATCCATCTCGATATCTTTATCCACGTGCCATTCACGGCAATATATATCTGTTCCTACTCCAGGCTGATCCTGTACGGAGATAGGTGCAAACTTACTGCATTCGCGAACTCCCTCCCAGTTCTGGCAGGGCTGGGGAGCCTTCCATCTGTTTTCACCAACCGGCGGTGCGGCAAAAGGAATACCTTTGAATACGGAGATCCGGGTATTATTACCCTGAAAACCACGTACGAGACCATTCTCGGTTTTAACTAATTTAAGCATTATAGCCTCCACTGGGAATATATATTTATACTTATTTAATCTTAAAAAAGTTTGCGATTTACTTCAACATGATAAAGTCTAGTTCTCGTCCCCTAAAATTTCATAACTGTAAAATGCTATGTTGATTTTTCTTTTTCCGTCTTGTAACTTTATCTTATGTATTCAAGTGCTTTTTGCGTGGTAGCTTTAATGAAATATTTCCCGCAACAAGCGTAGGAGGTTTTATGTTTAAGCTTATTGTCGATCCTCAAAAAGAACTGGGTCATATCAATCCGGAACTCCAGGGCCATTTCTCCGAACATCTCGGCCGCTGTATCTATGGTGGTGTTTTTGTCGGAGAAGACTCAAACATTCCGAATACTAATGGAATCCGCAATGATGTTGTTTCTGCACTGAAAGATATCTCTATTCCTGTTCTTCGCTGGCCGGGCGGATGCTTCGCTGACGAGTATCACTGGAAGGATGGCATCGGAGATAAATCCAAGAGAAAAAAGATGATCAACACTAACTGGGGCGGTGTTGTCGAGGATAACAGCTTTGGAACGCATGAATATATGGAACTTTGCCGCCAGCTGGGCTGTAAGACATATATCAACGGTAATGTCGGATCCGGCACTGTGCAGGAGATGAGTGAATGGATCGAATATATGACTTTTGACGGTGTTTCTCCGATGGCTGAACTTCGTAAGGCTAACGGTCATGAGGGCCCGTGGACGGTTGACTACTTCGGTATTGGTAATGAGAACTGGGGATGCGGCGGAAACATGGTTCCGGAGTATTACGCAAATCTCTTCCGTCAGTATCAGTCCTATGTAAAACAGTATGATCCGAATAAGAAGATCAATAAGATCGCATGCGGTCCCAATGCGCAGGACTATGAGTGGACGGAGACTGTGCTGAATCAGTGCCATAAACTGTCCGGCTCGTGGAATAATTCCCATGGATTTATGGATGGCATTTCATTGCATTACTACACGCTTCCGTATGACTGGGCAAAGAAAGGCGCGGCAACCGGCTTTAACGATAAAGAGTGGTATATGACTCTCAACAAGACGCTGTTCATGGAAGAATTGGTCACGAAGCATTCCGCTATTATTGACCGGTATGATCCGGATCATAATATCGCCTTGATCGTAGATGAGTGGGGAACCTGGTATGATGTCGAAGAAGGTACGAATCCGGGATTCCTTTATCAGCAGAATACGATCCGTGATGCGCTGGTAGCCGCGATCAACCTCAATATTTTCAATAAGCACTGTGACCGTGTAAAGATGGCGAACATTGCGCAGCTGGTGAACGTTCTTCAGGCAGTGATCCTGACAGAGGGCGATCAGATGATCAAAACGCCTACATACTATGTATTCTCTATGTATAAGCATCATCAGGACGCAACTTTGATCAAGAGCTTCGTCGATAACAAGATGATCGGCCGCGAAGATGAGTATCAGGTTCCGAATCTCCATGAGTCCTGCTCGAAGGGAAAAGACGGAAAGTATCATATTACTCTGGCCAATCTTTCCATCGATGAGTCCTATGAGATCATGACGGATCTTCTGGGAAATAAAATCAAGTCCGCCAAAGCAGAGATCCTTACCGGTGAAATGGATGCGAAGAATACGTTTGATGCGCCGGATAATGTAAAGGTCAAGGCATTTGATGCTCTTACTTTGAGTGAGGATAAGATCTCCTTTACTATTCCGAAGAACAGCGTGATGCACATCGAGGTCGAGCTCTAATGAGTGTTCCGAAACCTTGCCGCAGGTGTCTCCTTTCGGAGATGAATGATGATGCGGCAAATGAGATCGTAAAGAAAGGAATCAGCGATATACTCGATCGGGACAGATGTGATGAAAAAGTTTACGGGGATCGGTTATCTATTTGCCGTTCTTGTGATAACTTATTAAGTGGAACGTGTCTCTCATGCGGATGTTATGTCGAGATACGTGCAGCAATCAAACAGGGCAGATGTCCTGAGAGAAAATGGTGAGGTGAAAAAGATGGATGCGAAAACACTGATTGACGAGGGGAAGAGCGTACTTGGTATCGAGTTTGGTTCGACACGTATAAAAGCAGTACTGGTCGATCTTAATGGAAATCCGATCGCTTCCGGAAGTCATGAATGGGAGAATGAGCTTCTGGACGGCATCTGGACGTATTCGGAAGATGCGATCTGGAACGGACTTTCCGAATGCTATTCCGACCTTAAGAAAAATGTTAAAGAACAGTATGGTGTGACCATCAAAAATCTCGGTGCGATCGGTTTTTCTGCGATGATGCACGGCTACCTGCCTTTTGATGCGAATGATACTCTTCTGGTGCCGTTCCGTACCTGGAGAAATACCATCACGGAAGAAGCGGCAGATAAGCTTACGGATGCCCTGAATTTCAATATTCCTCAGAGATGGAGCATCTCGCATCTTTATCAGGCGATCTTAAACGGTGAAGCCCATGTTCCTTCGATCCGTCACTTCACAACGCTGGCCGGTTTTGTTCACTTCAAGCTCTCCGGCAGAAAAGTATTAGGTGTCGGTGATGCATCCGGTATGTTCCCGATCGATTCGAAGACCGGTACTTATGACGATGCGATGCTCTCCACATTTGAGAGTATGATCGAGGATAAGAATTTCCCGTGGAAAATCAGGGATATCCTTCCGGAAGTCCTTTCTGCCGGGGAGAGTGCAGGAAGCCTGACAGCGGAAGGTGCGAAACTTCTTGATAAAGACGGTGATCTTGCTTCCGGTATTCCGATGTGTCCGCCGGAAGGTGATGCCGGAACCGGAATGGTTGCTACAAATTCCGTAAAAGTCGAGACCGGTAATATCTCGGCCGGAACATCTGTATTTGCGATGATCGTTCTGAAAGAGAATATGAAAAATCTTCATAAGGAAATTGATATGGTAACGACTCCGACAGGTGATCCTGTGGCTATGGTTCACTGCAATAACTGCACCTCCGAGATCAATGCCTGGGTACGTCTTTTTGACGAGTTCGGAAAGCTGATGGGACAGGACTTCGATCGTGGAGTGCTTTTCGAGAAGCTTTATGGAATAGCTCTTTCCGGAGATAAGGACTGTGGCGGCCTGGTTTCCTACAACTATTTTTCCGGAGAACCGGTGACCGGTTTCTCCAAGGGAAGCCCGCTGTTCTTCAGAAGTGCAGAAGATTCGTTTACTCTTCCGAATTTTATGAGGATGCATCTTTACTCCGCACTTGCTGCGCTGAAGGTCGGACTGGATATTCTTACCGTTGAGGAAAAAGTATCTGTTAAGAAGATGTATGGCCATGGCGGTTTCTTCAAGACACCGAAAGCCGGTCAGACGATCGCTTCAGCAGCTATCGGTTCTCCGGTTTGTGTCATGGAAACTGCAGGCGAGGGTGGTGCCTGGGGCATTGCAGTCCTGGCTCTTTATATGATCAGTAAAGCCGAATCCCAGAAACTCGATGCTTATCTGGAAGATGTGATCTTCGCAGGTTCCACGGGATCCGAACTGCTGGCAGATCAAGCCGATATCGATGGATTTAATACATTTATGAAAAAATATGTGGATGGTCTTGCTGTTGAAAAAGCAGCAGTCGAGATCATGTGATTCGAGGCGGTAACATGTTAGAACAACTGAAACAAGAAGTCTTTGAAGCGAATATGCTTCTTCCAAAACACGGACTGGTAACCTTTACCTGGGGAAATGTCAGCGCGATCGACCGTGAAAGCGGACTTTTCGTCATCAAGCCGAGCGGGGTTCCGTATGAGACGATGACTGTGGAAGATATGGTCGTTATGGATCTCGAGGGAAATCGTGTGGAGGGCAGGTATAAACCGTCTTCCGATACTCCGACACATCTGATCCTGTATAAACGTTTCCCAAATATCGGCGGTGTGGTACATACTCATTCTTCTTATGCCACATCCTGGGCGCAGAGCGGAAGAAGCATTCCGTGTTATGGAACCACACATGCGGACTATTTTTACGGTGCGATCCCATGTGTCCGCTGCCTGACAAAAGAAGAGATCGAAGCGGATTATGAGACCAATACCGGTATTCTTATCGCGGATTCTTTTGAGAAGGAAAATCTTGATTATGAAGCGGTTCCGGGCGTGCTCTGTAAGAACCACGGACCTTTCACATGGGGAAAAGATGCACATGAGGCCGTCCATAATGCAGTCGTTCTCGAAGAGGTCGCAAAAATGGCTTACCGCACGGAACTGATCAATAAAGAAGTGCTTCCGGCACCATCTGAACTACAGGATAAACATTATTTCAGAAAACATGGAAAAAATGCTTATTATGGACAAGAATAATGCTATAATGTAATAACCAATTAAGGAGGATTTAAGACATGAACAACATTCCAGAAATTAAATTAGGTATCGTTGCTGTTTCCCGTGACTGTTTCCCGATCGCGCTCTCCGAGAAGAGAAGAAGTGCTATCAAGGCAGCTTATAAGGGCGATCTTTATGAGTGCCCGGTCACTGTTGAAAACGAGCTCGATATGCTCAAGGCAGTGGAAGATGTAAAGAAGGCAGAGTGCAATGCACTGGTTGTTTTCCTCGGCAACTTCGGTCCTGAAACACCTGAGACACTGATTGCGAAGAATTTTGATGGTCCTTGCATGTTCGTGGCTGCAGCAGAAGGTGACGGAGACATGGTCAATGGCCGTGGCGATGCTTACTGTGGTATGCTCAACTGCTCATACAACCTCGGTATGAGACATCTTGACGGATATATTCCTGAATATCCTGTCGGCACAGCTGAAGATATCGCTAAGATGATCGCTGATTTCGTACCGATCGCTCGTGCAGTTGTCGGCGTTAAGAATCTCAAGATCATTACATTCGGACCTCGTCCGCAGGACTTCTTCGCTTGTAACGCTCCGATCAAAGGCCTCTATGAGCTTGGCGTAGAGATCGAAGAGAACTCTGAGCTCGATCTTCTCGTTTCTTACAAAGAGCACGAGAATGACCCGCGTATTCCTGATGTATGCGCTGACATGGCAAAGGAAATGGGCGAAGGCAAGTACTATCCTGAGATGAGTGCTCGTATGGCTCAGTTCGAGCTCACACTGCTTGACTGGGCAGAGAAGCACAAGGGTGCAAGAAAGTATGTAGCATTTGCTGATAAGTGCTGGCCGGCATTCCCGTCCCAGTTCGGTTTTGAGCCTTGCTATGTAAACAGCCGTCTGGCTTCCCGTGGTATTCCGGTATCCTGTGAAGTTGATATCTACGGTGCTCTTTCCGAGTACATCGGCATCTGCATCAGCGGCGATACAGTTACTCTTCTTGACATCAACAACTCCGTTCCGCAGTATATCTACGACGAGGAGAAGGACAAGTTCAAGAACTACAAGCTCACAGACACATTCATGGGCTTCCATTGCGGTAATACACCTTCCTGCAAGATGTGCTCCGACCGTGCGATCAAGTATCAGCTGATCCAGCACAGACTCCTTGAGCCTGCTGGTTCTGATCCGGATTTCACACGTGGTACTCTTGAGGGTGACATCGCTGCTTCCGATATCACATTCTATCGTCTGCAGTGCAACAGTGACGGAGAACTCGTTTCTTACATCGCAGAAGGTGAGATCCTCGATGTTAAGACACGTTCCTTCGGTGGTATCGCTATCTTCGCTATTCCTGAGATGGCTAGATTCTATCGTCACGTTCTTATCCAGGGAAGATTCCCGCACCATGGTGCTGTAGCATTTGGTCATTACGGAAAGCTGATGTTCGAGACATTTAAGCTCCTCGGACTCTGCCCGTGCAAGATCGGCTACAATAAGCCGGCCGGTGATCTCTATGCAACAGAGAACCCGTTCTGCTGATCTTTGATCTGAATTAATGAACAAGCGGGACTGCCCCTGCATGTAAGATGCGGGGGCAGTCCTTTTCTGTTATAATATAGGAATTAATATAAGAGAGAGTAGAAAACTTGATTCGTAAGTACTTGATCAAATTACTAAATAACATAAAGCTGCATAGTAAGTTTCTTATTATGTATCTTTTTTGCGTTATCATACCGCTGATTATTGCGAATGCCATTATTTTCAATTCTATATATACTAAAGAATATAATAACCGTTTACATGAACTGGATAATATCGCCAGCAAGTATATTTCCACCATCGATTCATCGCTGAATTATAATACTCGCATTGCCAGAGCTGTTGCCGGAAACCAGCAGCTTAATTCATTTCTTAATAAGAGATATAAAAACCTGAATGACTATTATGAGAAGTACTATGATTTTGTAAATAAGACATACTTTCAGTCTCTCGTCAGTCTGGTAAATGACCGAAGCGGTAAGATCATGATTTATGTGGATAATCCTACTATTTTTGAGAGCTCCACATTTAAGCAGATGTCGAAGATCAAAGATAAAGAATGGTATCAGCGCTTCGTAAAATCCGGGCTGGATGAGTGCCTGCTGGTGTTTTATGACGATAATGTTGAACTTGGCGAAAGCCGGAAAAGATTCATGTTTGTCAAGAAAATGCAGTCATTTGATTCCAGCTGCGAGAAAATCATCCGCGTTGATATGAACAGCGAAGAAATCAGAAATCAGCTTCTGCGTACTTCTAAAGAGTATAAAATGTACGTTTGCAGCGATGATTATGTTGCATTTACCCAGTATGGTACGGCTGTACTGAATATTAAGATCGAAAATGTAAAAAAAGAATATAAGATCATGTCCCATAAGGAGTACAACGCTTATGGCGCAAAACTCGATGTCTATGTATTCAGTAACGAGCTTTTGTTAAACTCAGTCATTCTCGCCAATCGATGGATCATTATTTTTCTCCTGCTTTTTACCTTGATCCTCCCGATCCTTATCATGAAGATCATAGAAAAATCCATAACGATGCGTATCGTGAAACTGGGCGATGCTTTTAACGGAAGCCAGGTCGATAAATTCCAGCCGATTTCAACTGTAGAGGGCAATGACGAGATCTCCGCGCTGATGCATAACTACAATAATATCGTGTCGATCAATAAAGATCTTATTAATTCCCTTTATAAAGATAAGCTGAAAGAACGTGAAAATGACCTTTCCCGTAAGAATGCTGAGCTACTGGCGCTTCAAAGCCAGATCAATCCGCACTTCCTCTTTAATTCACTTGAGAGTATTAGAATGCACAGTATTCTTAAAGGAGAGGATGAAACCGCTGAGATGGTTGAAAAGCTTGCCCTTATGACCCGTCAGAACGTGGAATGGGGCAATGATCTGGTCACTGTAAAAAAAGAAACCGAATCCATAGAAGCATATCTGTATTTGCAGAGTTATCGTTTCGGAGACAGATTATCCTTTGATGTTGATGTTGATAAATCCTGCGAAGATTATTTGATTCCTAAACTCACACTGGTTACCTTTGTTGAAAATGCCTGTGTACATGGAATTGAATCCAAATCTTCCGCCGGATGGATATTTGTCCGCGTGTATCAGAAAGAAAATGATCTTTGTATGGAGATCGAAGATACCGGTGGCGGTATGACAGATGAAGAGATTGCCAGTCTTTTGAAAAGCATCGATTCAGTCAGCATCGATCAGATAAAAGGGAAGAAGCATGTAGGTATTTTAAATGCATGCCTGCGATTGAAACTACATACTAATAACGATGTGTCATTTTCTATAGATAGTGAAGTCGGAGTAGGTATGTGTGTTCTTATCCGCATTCCGATGAAACGGCTTCGTAGAAATAAGTAAAGAGAGGGAATCATATGCTAAAAGTAATGATCGTAGATGATGAGCCTTATATCCTCCAGGGACTGCAGCTTCTGATCGATTGGAATCAGGAGGGTTTTGAGATCGATGCCCTTATGAGTAATGGTAAAGAAGCGCTTGACTATCTTTCCGATCATAAGATCGACCTGATCATTTCCGATATTAAAATGCCTGTAATGAATGGCCTGGATTTCCTGGATGAGGTTGAAAGACAGCATCTTTCGGATGCAAAATTCGTATTTCTTACCGGTTATGATGATTTTTCCTTTGTTCAAAGAGCTATCCGAAACAACTGTCTGGATTATATTCTGAAGCCTGTCAGTAAGGAAGATCTTCTTGCTCTTCTGCATAAGGTATCAAATCTCAATGAAGAGAAGGAGAAGGTCCGTGAGAGTCAGAAAAGCTTGGAAGATGCTTTTCTTGCGTCTAATCTGATGTCGATCATTAAAGGAAAATTTGATGAAAACAATATTGACTTTGTGAATAATCATCTTCAGCTGGCCGGCGGGATCCGTTTTGTAGATATCGAGATGATGACAGAAGATTCATCTGATGAAGAGGATGACTTTGACCTTCGAGTAATGCAGAAGCAGATGTTTGCTGCATGTAAAGATATTCTCAAAGAAAATGCCAGCCATTTCATTTTTGATGTTTCTTATGATAAGGATAATTATGATGTCGGGTTCATATACTGTGAGAATATGGCGACAAGAAGGGATATGACCGAAAAAGAGTTCTTCGAGATGTTCTTGAAGAAACTGGAAGTCCTTTTCATTAAGCCGGTACGTATCATGTGCGGAAAAACTGTTCCCGATGTTGCATCCCTTTCCAAGTCGTACAGTTCATGCATTCGTATCAGCAGTATTAAGGGATTCCATAAACAGAAGAACCTGTATTTTTATGAAGATGATATTCAGTTTGGCCAAAGCGGCATCGTTTTATGCAAAAACAGCCTGGATGAGGTGATCAGCGCCATTCAGTCAAATAATGAGGAAGCGATCAAGAGCGCTGTTCTGGCTCTGTATGAAGAAATGAATAACTCCGGTCAGAATAATGATGTTATCGATCTGAATATTAACTATCTGATGTTCCAGCTGATCCACCTGGCATCCGAACAGGATGATAATGTGAATCAGGAGGAAGTCATTCAGTATATTTCGGAGAAATCATTTGAAAACTCCTTTAAAAGAGGATCTCGTCAGCATATGGAACGTTTTGCGATCGAATATGCAGATTATCTCATGGGACTTCGCAAAAATGTTTCCCGAGGAATACTATCAAGCATCGAGGCGGAGATCCGTGATCACTATGCTGAGAATATAAGCTTGAGGAATTTAGGGGAGAAGTATTTCATCAACAGTTCTTATCTTGGGCAGATCTTCCGGAAAAAATACAACCAGTCATTTAAAGATTACCTGACAACTTATAGAATTAACGAAGCAGCGAAACAATTAGTCTGCTCAGATAAAAAGATCAATCAGATCGCCGCTGATGTCGGTTACCGTGATTGTGACTATTTTATCCGTAAATTCATAGAGACGATGGGCTGTACTCCGTCAAAATATAGAAAGACTCATGCCGAAAAATAGGGCGTTTTCATGCGCTTAAAGGCATATAGCATAAAACGCAAACGGTTTCGATGGATTTTCGTTGTGAAACATGCCTAGACTTTTTCATGGAATGAGTAAGAGTTTTTCGGGTTGTTTGAAATAATAACGAAATCTAAAATTAAAAAAGAATAAGTTGCACAAGCAACTCAATTTTAAGGAGGTTATATAATGAAATCGAAGAAGATTTTTGCGGTTGCACTGGCATGTATGATGACAGTTGGTTCTTTCGCAGGCTGTAAGAAAAAGAGCGACAGCAGCTCTACAACAGCATCTAGCGGTTCTGACACAACAGCATCTCAGACAGCATCTGATTCTGCTGCAGACCCGACAGAGACTGAGGGCTCAACAGCTGCTACAGAAGCTAGCACTTATGGCGCAGATGAAATTTCCGATTACACATTCCTGGCTTTCATGGCTAACAAGGAAATTAATGACGGAAATGACATTCAGGAAGAACTTGCAAAGCGTACAGGTGTCCGCATTAAAGAGACATGGAATGCTAACCAGGATGCAGCTGAGGCTGTTGGTACCATGATTGCTTCCGGCGATCTTCCGGACTTTATCGATGGTGGTAACGGATGTAAGATGCTCGCAGAGAATGATTGCCTCGTAGCTTGGGACGATTATCTCAAAGATCCTGCTTATGCAAACCTTAAGGAAATGTTCTCCGACAAGCAGTGGGAACTCTTCCGTCAGGCTGATGGTCACATCTACTGGGCAAACGTATTCGGTAAGACATATGGCGAGCCGAAGACAAGAACTCACAACGATGAGGCTTTCTGGGTACAGGTTCGTGTTCTTGAGGACGCTAACTATCCGGTAATCGAGACTCTCGACGAGTACTTCGCACTTCTTGAGAACTATGCTAAGAAGTATCCGAAGAACGAAGATGGTACAGAAGTAATTCCTTACACAGCTCTTTGCGAAGGTTGGAGATATTTCTGTATTGAGAACGCTCCTGAGTTCCTCGATGGTTATCCGAACGACGGTTCCGTTATCGTTCAGCTCGAGGGTGTTGACAAGCCGACAATCGTTGACTACAACACAACTCCGACAGCTAAGATGTACTTCAAGAAACTGAATGAAGTTTACAACGCAGGCATCATGGATCCTGAGTTCGCTACAATGGATTACGATGGATACATTGCTAAGCTGGCTTCTGGTGCTGTACTTGGTATGTGCGACCAGAACTGGGACTTCGCTCAGATCAACAACACCTTCATCGAGAAGGGCTTCGATAAGAAGGGTTACAACTATGTACCTCTCGGACTCGTTGCTCAGAAGGGTCAGACAAAGAACCAGTGGCACGCTTACGCTGACGTACCGAACGTTTCTTCCGGTATTTGCGTAACAACAAAGTGCGACGATCCGGATAAGGCATTTAAGTTCCTGAACACCTGCCTTGATCAGGATATCCACGATCTCCGTTTCTGGGGTATCGAAGGTACTGACTATCTCGTAGATGACAACGGTCTGTACTACAGAACAGAAGAAATGAGACAGAACTGGCAGTCCGACGCTTACCTCGCTAAGCACGTCTGCACATACTCCTACTTCCCGCAGTGGGGCGGTACTTCCCGTGATGGTAAGAACGCTATGAAGCCGGGTGATCAGGAGTCCGAGTTCTTCGCAACTCTCTCTGATCCGCTTAAGAAGGCATTTGATGCTTATGGATACACCGCTTACGGTGACTTCCTCAGATCTGAGCACATCACAGAGCTTGGTTTCTGGTATCCGATGTATTCTCACTCCAATGATATGGATACAACTACCGATTATGGTATGGCTTGGGCAAGAATGGGCGACTGCAAGCACGAGTGGCTCCCGAAGGTCGTAATCTCTAAGGATTTCGAATCTGATTGGGAGAAGTACCAGAAAGCTTACAAAGATTGTAAGCCGGAAGTATTCCTCGAAGAAATGCAGAAAGAGCTTGATCGTCGTATCGAACTCAGCAAGTAAGATTATTTACTAAATGATCGTGGTGGCAACCACTGTTGTATGACTGTGGTTGCCATCACTAGGTTTAGGGGGAAATTAACACATGAAGGTTGCTAATAACGGCGGAGCAGGATCCGTCGTTCTTAAGAAAAGAATAACGAAGACCGAGCTTCGCCGTCAGAGCGTTCTGCTTATTATCGCCGGTCTGTATGTTATTTATGGTATTGTGTTTTACTACCTTCCATTAGCCGGATGGACTATGGCTTTCGAGAACTTTAAACTCAAAGATGGTATCTTTGGTTCTGAGAAAGTCGGATTTAAATGGTTTAAAACTCTCTTCGAAGATAAGACCTTTTTACGTATTATTCGTAACACGTTGGCAATGGGTGTTATTAACCTGATTTCCACAACTGTCACTGCTATTGGTTTTGCTATTCTGTTAAGTGAAGTTCGAAATGTGATGGGAAAGAAGATCGTTCAGACGATTTCTTACCTGCCTCACTTCCTTTCCTGGATCGTTGTTACCAGTATCGTTAAAGATGCTTTCGCAACAAAGGGAATGATCAATGAGCTGCTTACAAGCTTAGGAATTATAAAGACTCCTATAAGCTTTTTCATGCATACACAGTATTTCTGGCCGATTGTTGCTATCTCAAATGTTTGGAAAGAGACTGGTTGGAATGCTATCATCTATCTCGCAACTATTACCGCGATCGATCCGTCTCTGTACGAAGCGGCCGCTATGGATGGTGCGGGCAGATGGCAAAGAATTAAGCATATTACAATTCCGGGTATTCGTTCTACGATCATCATTCTCTTGATCATGAATATCGGTAATGTTATCAATGCAGGTTTCGAAGTTCAGTATCTGCTCGGTCTTGGTGTTCTCAAGCCGGTATCTGAGACAATCGATATCTACGTACTGAATTACGGTATGAAGAACTACTCTCTTGGTACAGCAGCAGGTATTTTTAAGACATTTGTGTCCATGACCCTGATCTTGCTATTTAACTTCATAGCCAAGAAAACAGGCGATGAACGTCTGTTCTAGGGAGGTAAAAGCATATGTTTAAAGGTAAAACAAAACACAAGATGTCTAGATGGGATTGGGCATTTGTTATCTGTAATACAATATTCCTTATCCTGTTCTGTATCGTAACTCTTTATCCTGTATTAAATACGCTGGCTTATTCTTTCACGGATAGTTCTGAGGCTATTCTTAAGAACATTCACCTGATTCCGAGAAAGCCAACTTTAGCAGCGTACAAACAGGTATTCGAGATGAAGGGCTTCCAGCGTGGTCTTATCATTACGGTTTCCCGTACGGTCCTTGGATCCTTCCTGTCTCTCTTTGCAAACGCTCTGCTTGCGTTTATTGTTTCCAGAAAGAACTTCCTGTTCAAGAAGAGCCTGTCTCTTTTCTGGGTAATCACAATGTACGCCAGCGGCGGTCTTATTCCTTCCGTTATCTTGATGAGATATCTCCATCTCACCGGAACATTCTGGGTATATATTTTCCCGGGTCTTGTAAGTGCATTTAATCTTCTCGTCCTCCGTACTTACATGAACTCTCTTCCGGATTCGTATGAAGAGTCTGCTCAGCTTGATGGCGCTGGTCATTTGACAGTATTCACAAGGATCATTTCTCCTCTGTGTAAGCCTGTTTATGCGACAGTATTCCTGTTCGTTGCTGTAGGACATTGGAACTCCTGGTTCGATGCTATGGTATATAACAGACTGAAGGAAAAGAATACTACACTGCAGTATGAGCTTCAGAAACTCCTCAGCAGCTTGACTCAGCTCAATCCTACCACAACTTCTGAAGGTAAGACTGAGAACATGACCACTGAGATTCAGGTTCGTGCTGCTGCAACGATCGCGACAATGCTCCCGATCATCTGCTTGTATCCGTTCCTGCAGAGATACTTTGTAACTGGTCTTACGATCGGTGGTGTAAAAGAGTAATACTTGCAAAATATTTTGCTACCTGTCTGTATTTAATATGGACAGGTAGCATTTTTTTGCGTAAAATCTTTGACGAAGGAGTGAGATAATGGATATTTTCAAGTACGACAGTCCGCTGATGTCGTTTTTAAATACAGTTTTTGATCTGATGTTTCTAAATATACTGTGTTTTATTTGCTGTATTCCAATCGTTACGATCGGACCTGCACTTGCAGCAAAATATGATGTGGCTATGCGTATCGTCAGAAAAGAGGAACCAACCATCTTTCGTCCTTTTTTCAGAGCATTTAAGAATAACTTTAAGCAGTCGATCATAATTTGGAGTGTTCTGCTTGTTGCGTGTTTTCTCCTTTATATCGACTGGTATTGGATTTTTCAAAATGGCATCGGAAATGTCTCGCCGTTTTATCTGATGGCAGCCATTCTGACGACATTAATCATTTCTTTTATCATTATGACGATATTTCCTATTATCGCGAGATTTGAAGTAACGATAAGAGAAGCGTTTAAGACATCCTTGCTTTTCTCGATGGTATATTTCCTCGGACTGCTTTCCATAACTATTATTTCGGCTTTTTCCTTATATCTGTGCATAAAATATATACGATTCCTTCCACTTGTGGTGGTAGTTTCTCATGTAATTATCGTATTTTGTCTCTGCCTGATACTTGTCCGCGGATTCTCGAAGCTTGAGGAAAGATTCGGAGAAACTGATGATTCAGAAGAGGAGAAGGCAGAATCTTCTGAGGAGGCAGAGAAATAATCATGTCAGATAAGGAATCTAATAAAGCAACAGCTGATGAAATTGAGGAAGTAAAAACTGTCCCCGAAGATAAGGATAGTGATGGAGGGATTTCTGTAAGACCGAAGAAGAAATCCTTTTCGGAAATGGATCTTAAAGAGAAACTCCAGTATTTCCGTGATTACTATCTTATAAAAGTACTGATCGGCTTGGCAATTCTGCTTGTGGCCGGATGGCTGATCCACGATATATTCCAGAATAAGAAGATCGTTTATTCCGGTGCCGGGGTCGGTGTAGATATTTCTGATAATGGAGCGGAATATCTGAAAAATGGTTTTATTGATTATCTTGGTGACGGTTATTCAAATAAAAAGATCGGCTACGGCGGTAATGTGCTTTTCGTACCGACAAGTGGAGAGTATAACGAGAGTTCTGTAGAGATGGCTTTCTTTTCACAGCTTGAGGCAGACATGTTCCAGTTTCTTCTGATCACTGAAGAAAAGTACACTTACTTTATGCCATATGAAATCTTCATTGACCTCTCCGGGTTGACCAATTTTCAGAATTATAGTCAAAAAGATATTCTTTATAATTTTACAGGACAGCCGGAAGCAATCCGCCTTTCAGATGAAATGAAGGAAAAACTCGGCGTAAGACAGCAGGATGTGTACCTTTGTTTCGTGAATAAAAACGATCACAGAGAATTGAATGAGAAGATGTTAGATTTTTTATTCTCATAGAGGAGGAATGAAAATGAAAATCTCCAGTATCTATAGTAATGGTATGATTTTGCAGCGTGAATCAGAAAATCTGATTCGCGGTTCATTTGAAGAATCAGAGGTTCTTTCTTTTTTGTTTGACGGGCAGGAAATGACTGTCAATTATGATAAAGACAATCTTTTATGGAGTGTTTCCCTTCCTGAAATGCCTGCCGGCGGACCTCATACGATATCCGTTTCCGTAAATGGAAACAAGGAAGAGATCACAGATATTCTATTTGGTGATGTCTATGTTCTTGGCGGACAGTCGAATATGGAACTTCCACTGATCTGGACAACGGATTTCCATTATGATGAGATCAGAAGTGCTGATTTTTCCGAGATCCGCCAGTTCGAAGTGCCGAAGATCCCGCTATTTGGGAAGAAAGAGAACATTCTCAACGGCGGATGCTGGGTAAATGCTGATCAGAAGCATATTGATAATTTCAGTGCGATTGGTTTTTACTTCGCGAAAGAAAAGTATTTAAAAGATCATATTCCTGTCGGTCTTGTTCAGACAGCTGTTGGTGGTGCTCCTGTGGAAAGTCTTATGAGCGAAGAGAATTTACGAGAGTCCTTCAGCCGGATCAAGCCTGACTATATACATTCGGGCGAATGTAATAAAGATAAGAGCAAAGGCTGTCTCTGGTGCTATGAGGAAAAACTCGAAAAGTACAGTAATATGGACTACGTGCAATCTGTTGCGACAGAGGATCTTAAGCGTCAGGAAGCATGGCACAAAAATGTAGATGATCATGATCCCGGATTGTCTTCTGGCTGGAAAAATAAGTGGCCGGCTGGTCAATATGAATCATTTGTTATGCCTTCCACCTTTTATCAGACTGCGCATGAGTCATTTAAGGGAAGTGTATGGCTCCAAAAGACCGTGAATATTCCTTCGTCCTGGTGTGATCAGGAAGTCGAACTTCGTCTGGGAACATTAATGGATGGAGATACAACATATGTAAATGGCACGAATGTTGGAGGCTTTGGATTTAAATATCCACCGAGACGGTATTTCCTGGCGCCGGGAATTCTTCATGAAGGAGAAAACACGATCACTATCCGTCTGGTCGTTGATACGAATATCGGCGGAGCAGTGAAGGAGTGTCCGTATTATCTGAAGTTAAAGGATCAGACGATCGATCTTTCCGGTACTTGGGATATGCGATTCGGATATAGTTCGGAGCCGTTGGAAGGACAGACATTCTTTATCTGGTCACCGACCGCACTTTTTAATTCCATGTTATATCCGATAGGTGGTCTTTCCTGTAAGGCGATCCTTTTCTATCAGGGAGAATCCAACTGTGAATATCCACAGTATTATGCTCCTTTACTGATCGATATGGTAAAAGAGTGGAGAACTCTCTTCGGGAAAAAAACACCATTTTATATGGCAGAGGTCACATACTGGCTTGGAGATGGCCCGGTCTATGAAGAGGATCCGTTTGATGGAGTGCGTAAGGTCCAGCACGAGGTTGAATCTCAGATACCTTCCTGTTATCTGATTCCGACCTATGATCTCGGGTTTTATAATGATCTGCATCCTCAGAATAAGAAGGAAGTCGCACTTAGATTTTTTGAAAAGTATATTGAAAATGAAAAATAATAGAAGAGGACAGCGAATAAATCAGCTGTCCTTTTTTATTCCAGCCAAAGGGTTTTTCGATACCGCGTCATGCAGCGATTCTTCATCAACATGTGTGTAGATCTGAGTCGTTGCTACACTCTGATGTCCCAGGATCGCCTGAAGCGTTCTGATATCGACCTGACCGTATTTATACATCAATGTCGCACAAGTATGGCGAAGCTTATGTACCGAGTAGGATGAAGCATCGATACCGGATGCTGTGAACAAGCGCTTAATGATGTTTTGAATCATCGGCGCACTGATCCTTGTTCCGCGGCTGCTGAGAAACAATGCTTCTTTATCTTTTTTCTTCATTTTGTCGCGCTCGGGATAATAATCATCCAGAGCACGTAAACATGCATCGTTGAGATATATCGTGCGTTCTTTATTGCCTTTACCGACAACACGAAGAGTATCATCGGAAATGTCGGAAAGATCGATATTCCGAAGCTCGGAAAGACGCATGCCGCAGTTAAGAAACAGCGTGACAATGCAGTAATCTCTGCTTGCAAATTCACTTTGAGAAGTTTCCGCTGCTTCGAGTAGATTTTTGCTCTGCTCAAGATTGAGATATTTCGGCAGTCTTTTTGCCCGACGGGGAGTTTCTAGGTCATACGAGGGATCATCTTTGACTATACGTTTCTTTTGGAAAAGATACTTAAAGAATGATTTGATGGTAGCAACTTTACGGGCTCTTGTAGCAGAAGATGCTTTTCGCTCGCGGGAAAGAAAGATCATAAAAGCGAAAAGATCATCTGACGTGATACTGTTTAAGAATTTTTCGTCGATATCGTTGATCGGGATATCTTCAAAGGAAACATCCTCTGAGAGCTTGACCAGACCACGATCCATCTTAAGAAACCGGAATAGAAGAATCAGATCATATTTGTATTCTTTTATTGTAAGAGGAGATTTTTCCTGAACCGCCTGCATATATCGCAAATACTGCTCCAGTATTGGAAATGTAGCATTTTCACCGGAAGATTTACCTTTGGGACGACTCATAACAACTCCTGATTAAGCAAAACTTATATTCTTAGATTAATAGTATCATAAATAACGAAAAAATGACTTGCTTTCCGATTTCTGTTGCGCTATAATACACCCATCAAAGACAAATGTCCACGACACGCGGACAATGAAAGAGGAAAATAAAATGGCTAAGTTAAGAGTTGGCGTAATTGGCGCAACAGGTTATGTGGGACAGAGATTTATCTCTCTGCTGGATGATCATCCGTGGTTTGAGTGTGTGGCAGTAGTTGCTTCTCCTCGTTCTGCCGGTAAGCCTTATGCTGAAGCAGTAGAGGGCAGATGGAAGATCGACTGTGAGATGCCTGCTTACGTGAAGGATATGATCGTTGAGAGTACTGAGGATATTGAAAAGGTCTGCCAAAAGGTTGATTTTGTCTTCTGCGCTGTTGATATGAAGAAAGAGGAGATCCGTGCTCTTGAGGAAAAGATCGCGAAGCTCGAGACTCCTGTTGTATCTAATAACTCCGCTCATAGATGGACTCCGGATGTTCCGATGATGGTCCCTGAGATCAATTCCGATCATGCAGCTATTATCGAGAAGCAGCGCGAAAGACTTGGAACCAAGCGCGGTTTCATCGCTGTTAAGCCTAACTGCTCGATCCAGAGCTATGTTCCGGCGCTGACACCGCTTCTCGGATTCGGTATTAAGTACATCAATGTTTGTACTTATCAGGCTATCTCCGGTGCCGGTAAGACTTTTAAGGACTGGCCGGAAATGGTTGGTAATATGATTCCTTATATCGGCGGAGAAGAAGAGAAGAGTGAACAGGAGCCGCTGAAGGTCTGGGGCCATATCGAAGGCAATGAGATCGTGAAGGCGGAAGCACCGGTCATCTCTGCACAGTGTTATCGTGTCGCTGTTCAGGAAGGTCATACTGCTGCAGTTTCCGTTAAGTTTGATAAGAAACCGACAAAGGAAGAGATGCTCGAAGCTTGGAAGAACTATAAGGGAGCCCCACAGGAACTTGAGCTTCCTCATGCGCCGAAGCAGTTCCTGCAGTATATCGATGAAGACAATCGTCCGCAGCCTGCTCTGGACGCTAAGTTTGAAGGTGGTATGGGCGTATCGATCGGCCGTCTTAGAGAAGATCCGATCTTCGACTATAAGTTTACCTGCCTTTCTCACAATACTCTTCGTGGAGCTGCCGGCGGGGCAATGCTTACTGCAGAACTTCTGTATAAGAAGGGTTATCTGACAGCAAAAGATTAATGATAATGAATCCGGCATTCTGATCTCATCTGTAAAGATGAACTTCTTACAGTTCGATCAAGTGCAGATGAATCGTATGTCGGGTTCATTTTCTATATCTGGTTTTCGGGAAAATGATTTTTTGAAAAGGTGTTGACGAAACCAGCTATTATCGTTATAATCTTTCTTGCGCTTTGAGAAATGGGTACAAACTCAAACAAGCGGGCCTTTAGCTCAGTTGGTTAGAGCAACCGGCTCATAACCGGTCGGTCTTGGGTTCGAGTCCCTGAAGGCCCACCACTTTGAAGCCAATACATAATATATATATTTCGAGGGAGAATTCCCGAGCGGCCAAAGGGGGCAGACTGTAAATCTGTTGTCACCGACTTCGGTGGTTCGAATCCACCTTCTCCCACCAAGACAGACCTTGTGTCTGTCTTTTTTTTTGTTTGTTTAGTATAATTTGATTATCTTATTTGTGGGGATAAGCAAAATGAAGAGCTCAGTTTCAAGAATTGTTTCTTTTCTAGTAGTTTTTTCTTTGTTGACGGGATGTGCGGTGAAAGTTGAGCATGTTTCTAAGGCGAAGTTCTCAAAAAGAGAAACCTCTAGTAAAGTTACTGAAAGCGAAACGTACTTTACGGATTATACTGATCACACGACAACAGCAGCAGCTTATGATTTTTCTTCATCAACAGATACAGATAAACCGGCATATACAGATAAGATTTCCGATTATACTTTCCTGGCTTTCATGGCTAACAGGGAAATCAATGACGGAAACGATATTCAGGAAGAAATTGCAATGCGCACGGGAGTTCGCATTAAAGAGACATGGAATGTTAACCAGGATGCATCTGAGGTTGTTGGTACCATGATTGCTTCCGGCGATCTTCCGGATTTTATCGATGGGGGTAACGGATGTAAGATGCTCGCAGAGAATGATTGCCTCGTAGCTTGGGACGATTATCTCAAAGATCCTGCTTATGCGAACCTTAAGGAAATGTATTCAGACAAGCAGTGGGAACTCTTTCGGCAAGCGGATGGTCACATCTACTGGGCGAATGTTTTCAGTAGTACATATGGCGAGCCGACCACAAGAACTCACAACGATGAAGCCTTCTGGGTACAGGTTCGTGTTCTTGAGGACGCTAACTATCCGGTAATCGAGACTCTCGACGATTATTTCGCACTTCTCGATAATTATGCTAAGAAATACCCGAGAAATGATGATGGTACTAAAGTAATTCCTTATACAGCGCTTTGCGAAGGATGGAGATATTTCTGTATTGAGAATGCTCCTCAGTACCTTGATGGTTATCCGAATGATGGCTCTGTTATTGTGAATATTGATGATCCGAGTCATCCGAAGATCATTGATTATAACACGACTCCGACGGCAAAAATGTATTTTAAGAAATTGAATGAAGCTTATCACGCAGGCATCATGGATCCTGAGTTTGTGAATATGGATTATGATACATATATTGCAAAACTTGCTTCTGGAGCTGTTCTTGGTATGTGTGACCAGAACTGGGACTTCGCTCAGATCAATAACGCCTTCATCGAGAAGGGCTTCGATAAGAAGGGTTACAACTATGTGCCTCTCGGACTCGTTGCTCAGAAGGGTCAGACAAAGAATCAGTGGCACTCTTACGCTGACGTTCCGAACGTTTCTTCCGGTATTGCTGTAACGACCAAGTGTGATGATCCGGATAAGGCATTTAATTTTCTGAATGCTTGCCTTGATCAGGATATCCACGATCTCCGTTTCTGGGGTATCGAAGGTATAGACTATCTCATAGATGATAACGGTCTATACTACAGGACTGAAGAAATGAGACAGAAATGGCAGTCCAATGATTACCAATATAATCACGTCTGCACATACTCCTACTTCCCTCAGTGGAGCGGTACTTCCCATGATGGTAAGAATGCTATGAAGCCTGGGGATCAGGAGTCCGAGTTCTTCGCTACTCTCTCTGATCCGATTAGAAGGGCATTTGATGCTTATGGATACACATCTTACGGTGACTTCCTTAGATCTGAACATATTAAAGAGCATGGTATTTGGTATCCGATGTATACTTACTCAAATCAGATGGATACAACTACCAATTATGGGTTAGCTTGGGCAAAAATGGGCGACTGCAAGCACGAATGGCTCCCTAAACTTGTTCTTTCAGGCAATTTTGAAGCGGAATGGGCAAATTATATGAATGCATATGCCGAATGCAGGCCGCAAGATTTCCTTGATGAAATGCAAAGGGAATTGGATCGGCGAAATCGTCTCGGATAATATATATTTTAAAAGGAGAAAAATATGAAAATTCTTGTTACAGGTGGTACGGGCTATATTGGTTCACATACATGTGTTGAACTCATCAATGCCGGTCATGATGTTGTCATTTTCGATAATCTTTCCAACTCTACGGAAGCATCTCTTGACCGCATCTATGACATAACCGGAAAGCGTCCGCTGTTCTATAAAGCGGATATGAGAGATCTTGATTCTATGCGTCCGATCTTTCAGGAAAATAGAATCGAGGCTGTTATTCACTTTGCCGGTTTAAAAGCTGTTGGCGAAAGTGTGTCAAAACCTTGGGAATACTATTACAACAATGTTGTAGGTTCTTTGAATCTGCTGTCTGTTATGAAGGAGTTTGATGTAAAGAAACTCGTCTTTTCTTCCTCTGCAACGGTTTATGGCGATCCGGTTATTATCCCGATTACTGAAGAGTGCCCGCTTGGCACTACGACCAATCCATATGGCGAGACGAAAAAGATGCTGGAAAGGATCTTCACGGATTTCCAGAAAGCAAATCCGGACTGGCATGTAATGCTTCTTCGTTATTTCAATCCGATCGGTGCTCATGAGAGCGGTCTGCTCGGTGAAGAACCCAATGGTATCCCGAACAATCTGATGCCGTATATCATGCAGGTCGTGGTGGGAAAACTTCCGTATCTGCGTGTGTTTGGAAATGACTACAAAACGCATGACGGTACTGGTGTTCGTGATTATATTCATGTTGTTGATCTTGCAAAAGGCCATGTAGCTGTAATGAAGAAATTTGAGGATGCTCCAGGCGTATATATTTATAACCTCGGCACCGGTATCGGATATAGTGTACTGGATATAGTTAATGCCTTTGGAAAAGCAAATGGAATCGAGATTCCTTATCAGATCGTGGAACGTCGTCCGGGTGATATCGATGCATGTTATTCAGATCCATCGAAGGCGGAAAAAGAACTCGGATGGAAAGCACAGTATGATCTTGAGAAGATGTGCAAAGACTCGTATAACTTTGCGAAAAAAGCACTGTAATTACGACTTTCTTCGCCTCTTAGACACTTTGTTTCTTGTTTGACACGATATTTTCGTTATGCTAATATATTTCCGTCATTTGCGGGGTTGTGGCGGAATGGCAGACGCAGCAGACTCAAAATCTGCCGACCTTAAATCGTATGGGTTCAAGTCCCATCAGCCCCACCATATTTGTTAATGTGCAATAGAATCACCCTTTTTAGGGTGATTTTATTGTATTTAAAAGAAATACACAGTTTAAAGCATGATGTGTATAATAAAGTAAAATACTATGTTTACGAACAGTTGGGTTATTTATGGAAAAGAGATTTATTAAGTTCAGTCCGCCGGATATCAGTGAGTCAGAGATCAATGAAGTATGTGAAGCTCTGCGCTCCGGATGGATCACAACCGGACCTCGAACCAAGTTGTTAGAGAGAAGATTGGCAGCTTATATCGAGACCGGCCGAGTGGATATTGATACAGAATCCGATCCTTCCAGATGGTCGAACCGCGTTGCCTGCCTGAATTCTGCAACTGCAGCTGAGGAACTGAATCTTCGCATCCTCGGAGTTTCTGAAGGGGATGAGGTTCTTGTTCCTGCTTATACATATTCAGCGTCAGCTTCTGCGGCTATCCATTGTGGCGCAACTGTCAAGTTTGTGGATATTCAGAAGGATGGCGAGCCATCTACCCATATGCCTGAAATGGATTATGGTAAATTGGCCGATGCGATCACGGAGAAAACGAAAGCAGTTGTTTGCGTCGATCTGGCCGGCATCGTCTGTGATTATGAAAAAGTATTCAGCATAGTTGAGTCTAAGAAATCATTGTTTCACCCGATGGAGAGCGATGGATCTCCATTATCTGAGTTTTCTTCCCGGATTCAGCATGCTCTGGGCCGTGTTGCTGTTGTATCAGATTGTGCGCACGGACTTGGTGGAAGCAGATCTTTTCATGGAAAAGTGACATATTGCGGTGCACTGGCTGATTTTACCGGATTTAGTTTTCATGCGGTGAAGAACTTCACCACCGCAGAAGGCGGAGCCTCTTCCTGGAAGAGCATACCGGGCATTGATGATGCGGAGATCTATAAGTTCTTCCAGCTTCTGAGCCTGCACGGCCAGAATAAGGATGCCCTCGCAAAGACGAAAGTCGGTGCTTGGGAATACGACATTATCGGGCCATGGTATAAGTGTAATATGACCGATATTATGGCTGCGATCGGTTTGCGACAGCTTGACCGTTACCCGGGACTTCTTGCGAAAAGAGAAGAGATCATCCGAAAGTATGATGCTGTATGTGATGAACTTGGTATATCACATCTGAATCATCATGTTCCGGGTATTGACAGCAGCAACCATCTTTATCTGATGCGTATTCCCGGAATCGATGAGGAAAAAAGAAATAAGATCATCACAGATCTTGCTGAACTTGGTGTTACAACTAATGTTCATTACAAGCCGCTTCCGATGATGACGGCATATCGTGAGCTTGGTGCGGATATAGACGATTTCCCGAATTCGTTCGACTATTATAGAAACCTGATCACGCTTCCTTTGCATACTTTACTTAGCGATGAGGATGTGGAATATATCTGTTCTTCCTTGAGAACTGTTATGAGGGAAAATATCTGATGCTTAAGAATTGGAATGATCTTCCTGAATATATGAGAGTCCCGGAAGTTAAGCCATACTATGATTCCCTGAAGAAAAAAGGATTTCAGAGAGGCTGTAAGCGTGTTTTCGATGTTTTTACAGCAATCATCCTTTTGGTGCTTCTTGCACTTCCGATGATCATCATAGCTATTCTCATTAAGTGTGATAGCAAGGGACCTGTATTCTATCGCCAGGAACGTATCACCAGATACGGTAAGCATTATCGCATCCATAAGTTCAGAACAATGGTCAATAATGCAGATAAGATCGGTTCCGCGGTTACTGTCGGAAACGACAGCCGTATCACGAAGATCGGTTCGAAACTGCGCGGATGCCGACTGGATGAGCTTCCGCAGGTTCTTGATATCCTTAGTGGAAATATGAGTTTTGTAGGTACCCGTCCGGAAGCCGTTAAATATGTTGAGAAATATCAGCCGGAGTATTATGCCACTCTTTTGATGCCTGCTGGTATTACAAGTGAGGCATCGATCCGTTATAAAGATGAAGATAAGCTTTTAAACGAGGCTGACGATGTCGATAAAGTGTATCTTGAGAGAGTTCTCCCGGACAAAATGAAGTGGAATCTTAAGAGTATCTCCGGTTTTTCATTTGGCGGTGACATTATGACCATGTTCCGTACAGTTGCTGCTGTTGCTGGAAAGGATTATCAGTAATGACGAAATTCAGTGTTTTGATGTCCTTATACATGAAAGAAAAACCCGAGTATGCGCGAGAATGCTTCGAGAGTCTTTTAAGTCAGACGGTAAAAGCAGATGAATGGCTGATCGTTGAAGACGGTCCATTGACAGAGGATCTGTATGCACTTCTTGATGAATATGAGAAGAAATATCCGGGATTGATCAAGAGAGTCCCTCTTAAGCAGAATTCAGGACTCGGTCTTGCTCTTCGTGCTGGTGTTCCGGAGTGCACTTATGATCTCATTGCCAGAATGGATACCGATGATATTGCCAGAAAAGATCGTTTTGAGAAGCAGATAAGTGCTTTTGAAAAGGACCCGAAGATCGATATCTGCGGATCCCAGATCGATGAGTTTGAGACTTCTCCGGAAGTGATCGTGGCACATCGTACAGTACCGGTAACGCATGATGAGATCGTGCAATATCAGAAGAAGAGAGATGCTTTTAATCATATGACGGTCATGTATAAGAAAGAGGCTGTTTTAAAAGCAGGAAACTACGAGTCTTGTCCGCTTATGGAGGATACTTATCTGTGGGTGAGGATGATCCAAAGCGGCGCTAATTGCATGAATATCGATGAGCCGCTCGTTTTTGCCAGGATCGGCCATGATATGTATGAGAGACGCGGTGGATGGAGTTACTTCAAGAAATACAGAACCGGCCGCAAGATGGTGAAAAAGACAGGTTTTATCAGCGGATGGGATTATCACAAGACGATCATTATCCAGTTCATCGTGGCCATGATGCCGGGAAAACTAAGAGGATTTGTATTTAAGAAACTATTGCATAACTGATAAAGGTGAAAGATGAAATCCAGTAAACAGATATATTCTGAATATTTCAAAGAGTTCGAGATCAGTCCCGAGGAGATCAAGGCGCTGCATGAAGCGCTGCTCGGAATGTATATCGATATTAAGACCGTATGTGATAAGCATAATATCAAGTGTATGCTGAGCGGCGGTACGCTTCTCGGTGCGATAAGACACAAGGGATTTATTCCATGGGATGATGATATCGACATTATGATGGTTCGTGAGGAATATGAGAAGTTTGCCAAGGTTTTTCCGGGCGAATTCTCGGATAAATACGAGCTTGTTCAGCCTCTTGATCCCGGTTATTTCAATAAACAGCCGAAGATCTTTAAGAAAGGCACGACGCTGGTAGAGATCCCGTTCGCAGGCGTGCATCAGCATGACAATCTATTCATCGATGTGTTTATTATCGAGAACTGTCCGGCTCCTGGTTTCAGAAGAAATTTCAGAGCTTTCCGGTATGACTTTGCTTTTAAGGCGTCAAGTGCATGTATTGACTATAAATATCCGTCTCCGGTCATCCTTGAGAAAGGGAAGACCTGCGAGGAAGTAAGAAAGTACTACAAAATGCGAAGAAGACTCGGATTCATCTTCTCTCATCTGGGTGGCATGAGGTTTTATTTGAAAAAATGTGATAAACTAGGAAGGTATCCGAAAAAGACGGGATGGCTTGCTGTTCCATCTGCGATCAGTTATAAACGGGAGATCCTGCCGGATAAGGTTTTTACTGAGTTATCGCAGGGTGAGTTTGAAGGCCTTACTGTTACTATACCGGCAGATTACGATCAGTATCTGACGAATCTTTACAGGGATTATATGACGATCCCTCCGGAAAACAAAAGGGAAACACACTATGCCAGTAAAATGGTATTGTGATCAAGTGGGAGATATAGTATGGCGAATATTGCACTGATTATAGCCGGTGGCTCCGGAAACAGAATGCATCAGGATATTCCGAAGCAGTTCCTGACGGTCAATGAAAGACCTGTAATTATTTATACGCTCGAGGCTTTTGAGAAACACCCGGAGATCGATGCGATCGGTGTTGTTTGTATCGAGGGCTGGGAGCAGGTGCTTCAGGCGTATGCCAAACAGTTTAATATTTCCAAGTTAAAGTATATTGCTCCTGGTGGATCAAATGGCCAGGGTTCTATCCGTAATGGTCTTTTCGAGCTCGAAAAGCACTGTTCGCCTGATGATCTTGTTCTTATTCATGATGCGATCCGTCCGATGGTTTCGGCGGAGATCATTTCCGACAACATTCGTGTTGCGAAGAAGAACGGTAATGCGATCACTGTCATTCCTTGTGCGGAGGCGATGCTTCAGACGGAAGATGGTGAAATCTCCACCGGAACATACCCGCGTGATTCGTTAAAGAGAACTCAGACACCGCAGGCTTTCCGTCTCGGAGATATCTGCCAGCTCCATCGTGATGCACTGGAGAAGGGAATCACGAATTCCGTTGCTTCCTGCACGCTTATGATCGAGATGGGAAATCAGGTGTATTTTTCTTCCGGTTCTGAGAAGAACATCAAGCTTACGACAGTTGAGGATATAGACATTTTCAAGGCGCTCCTTGCAGCTTCCAGATCTGACTGGCTCAAAGAGTAAGGTGGATTATGCTGTTTCAGAATAAGCAATGGCAAAATGATATAGATTTAGTGCTGCCAGTTTTCGAGGAACTTTCCTCGGAAGAAGGCAGTTCGTTTTTCATTACCGGAGCGACAGGCCTGATCGGTACGGCTATCGTTCATGCGCTGCTTCGTTTTAACGATAAATACGGAACCGGTTTTCAGATCATCGCGACCGGAAGAAATGAAAAGTCACTTTCTGATCGTTTCTCTGACTGCAGGGAAAGAGAAGATCTGATCCTGGCTGTTTTTGATGCGGAAAAGCCGTCGATCGAGCCCTCGATGAAGATCGACTATATCATTCATGCTGCCAGTAATGCTTCTCCGAAGGCGATCATTGAAAGCCCGGTCGAGACTTTGATGGGAAATATCGGAGGTCTTTCTTATCTGCTTTCCTATGCGAAGGAAAACGCGGTAAAGAGAGTGCTTTTTGTATCCAGTTCGGAAGTCTATGGACGTAAAGATCAAAGTACCCCGTCACTGGAGACGGAGTATGGTTTTATCGACCCTCTGAATCCTCGCAATGCTTACTCCTACGGGAAATGTGCAGCTGAGACACTCTGTGTTTCTTTCCTGCAGGAATATGGTGTGGATTCCGTGATCGTACGTCCCGGACATATCTTCGGACCCACATGTTCGCAAAAGGATGTGAGAGTCTCCTCCGCCTGGGCATATGACTGTGCTTCTCAAAAGGATATCGTCATGAAGAGTGCCGGCTCGCAGATCAGGAGCTACTGCTACTGTCTGGACTGTGCATCCGCCATTCTTAAAGTCCTTGTAAAAGGCGAGAAGGGGCAGGCTTATAATATCTCTAACCGGAATTCCATCATGAGTATCAGAAAACTTGCGGAGATCATGACATCTCATGCCGGTGTCAGACTTGTCACGGATATTCCGTCAGAAGCTGAGGCGAAAGCATTTAATCCTATGGAGAATTCTTCGCTTGATAGCACAAAACTCGAAAACCTCGGCTGGAAAGGTGCTTTTGATGCGGAAACAGGTGTGAAGCATACGATCGATATTCTTAGGGAGGTGAGTGCGCTTGAGTAACAAGGCTCCGTCACTTCTTAAGGATTCCTGCTATTTCTGTACCTCGACTTACCAGCTATTCTCGATCCTTTCGCTGGCCATCAGCCGTAAAGAAAAGGCAGATCTATATATTGATCCGCAGTTTAAAGATGCTGAGATATTTGCACAGCGGATCGAGTTGCTTGGTATCTTTGACAGTGTCTTTATTATCGATTCGAAAAAGATCTACAGTAAGTATATCTCCCGTGAGAGCGGTCTTATTAACCATCTGCAGATCGCACGCACATATTTCCATGTAAACAGCATCTCTAAGATCATTGATTGCAATAATGCTTCATATAAAAACATCTTCGTGTCTTCACGCGCTTTTATCCCGCGTCTTTATATACTGAGCTGTTATAAGAAAAAAATGGATGTGAAAGTCTATTATTTTGATGATGGAGTAGGAAGCTACTACGGAAACAGCGCTCTTAACCCGAGCAAGGCCGATGGAATGGTGAGAAAAGTGCTTTTCGGGAAGAAGGCACTTGATTTTGATCAGGACCGTTATCTTATGTGCCCGGAGATGTATAAGAAGATCAATGGTGAAACACCTTATCAGGTACTGGGGATCGACCGTTTCTTCGATCATCCGGAATATTCGGATTATCTTGATAAAGTATTTGTTCCCGGAAAAGATGTCGGGCTTTCCGAATCAGCAGTCATTCTGGAGGAGATCTCTGACACGTTTGGAAAGAAACTCGATGATCTGAATGCGCTGTATCAATATACGCTGGAAGCATTCGGTCCGGATGATCTTCTGATGAAGAGACATCCGAGAAGCAAAGATGAGAAACGGAAAGGATTTAGGTATTATCAGAAGTCGGAACTGCCTTTCGAGATCCTTTGCATCAGGAATGATATGAATAAGAAGGTACTCATCTCTGTTGGAAGCACCGCGCTTTCAACTCCGAAGATGATCACGGGGCAGGAGCCATATGTCATTCTGCTTTATAAGTTCATTCAGAATGAAGGCATGAATCAGGAACCACTGGATCATTTCTTTATGGCACTGAAAGAGTCATATGGGAACCCGGATAAAGTAATGATGCCGGCATCTTTTGATGAGTATAAGGAATGTGTTGAGAAGATACTTGGAGAGATACGCCGATGAGTGAATCATTTAATGTGAAAAATCAGATAATAACACTCGCCGGATGTCTGTATTTTGTGGCGATGACATTGCTGACGCAAAATGACTCTATGCCGTTGCAGCTCTTCTGGTATGCATCGATCCTTTTCGGTGCCGTTGTCACATGTGTTGTAAATCTGCATATGTTCAGGAGAAATGTTGTTTTATTCCTTCTGATGTTCGCTGCTACCGGTGTTGCCAACCATTTTCTGGTCGGCTCGATCTCGATAAAACCGTTCGCGCTGATGTTCATTCAGTTCTTTATAGCGCTTCTTTTCCTGAATAAACGGTTTGATTATAAGGCACTTCTGGCCATCATACTTTTAAACGGCGGCATCATAATGCTGAAGTTTATGACGGTCGGATTCTGGGGAGATCTTTATATCAATTCATCAAATAACTTCGTTTCGGTCTATATGCTGTATCCGACCGTTTTGTATTACTCTATCGCAGAATCACGTAATGAAAAGCCCTATTTCTGGCCGGTTGCTTTTCTGTGGATCATGAGTCTTTTGTCTCGTGGACGTGGCGGTATTATCGCTTCGACATTCCTGTTTGTCGGCATATTCTATGTGATGTACAGAAAGAAAAAGCGCGATGTTCGTGCTCTGTTCCTTATCATCTTCTTTATTTTTGTGGCAGCTGTGGCTGTCAATATTGACAGGATCATCAATATGATCGACAGCTCCATGATATCCGAGACATTCCGTGACCGTGGTATGAACAGTTCACGTATGTACCTTTGGAAGGACTATCTCAAACTTGCATTTTCTGAGAAGAAGTATCTGATCTTCGGTGCGGATATTCATAAGACGCTTTCCTGGGAGAGATATGTAGGAAACTCCCATAACAGTTATATCAATATTCACACATATAATGGTCTTATCTGTTTCGTTTATGTGATGGCGATTCTGGTGAAGAATACAATTCAATCTATCCGGTATAAAAGACCATTCTACTTTTTCTGCCTTGCCACGCTGCTTTTTAGGGCGTTTACCGATAATGTGTTCTGGATGACATATGGAACGGTGACTCTGTTCGTTATGCTGTTCCTGTTTTCTGTTCCGGAGAAAATCACGAAGAATAAAGAGGTTAAAGAACTGAACTGATATGAGTAGCAATAAGATTGAAGGAAAAGCACTGAAAGCCGGTGCCTGGTACACGATCTCCAACTTCCTGATGAGAAGTATCGGTATCATTACGACTCCGATCTTCGGAAATCTCCTTACCAGAGGGGAATTCGGCGCATATAATAACTTTACTACATGGCTCGGCATCTTAACGATATGTATCACTCTGAATCTTGACAGTACATTTATCAGCGCCAGATATGATTTTGAAGATACATTCGATGAGTATATTCTCTCGGTTTTAGGACTGAGTACGATCTCCTCAATAGTTTCCATATTTGTTCTGAATCTTATTTTCCCGCTAGTTCAGCCGATCCTGCATATTGACCGGTTTTTCCTGAACTGTATCCTGGTATATCTTGTATTCCTTCCTGCGGTGAATATGTTTCAGGCAAGGGAAAGATACTATTACAAGTATAAAATGTCCGTCGTCCTGAGCTTCATTGTTTCGATCGGAACTGCGCTTCTTTCTGTATTGCTGGTTGTCAATATGGATGACCGTTTGACCGGACGAGTCATCGGAAGTGTCATTCCGACGATCATTGTCGGTATCGTGCTTTATATAGTCATCATGAATCTCGGCGGAAGATCATTCAAAAGAAAATATTGGAAATATGCGATTAAGGTCTGCCTGCCGTTCATTCCGCATCTGCTTTCTATGTCTCTTCTTAATTCCATGGATAAGTCGATGATAACGAATATCTGTGGGGAAGAGGCCAATGGACTATATAGTATGGCATATACGTGCGGGTCTCTGGTCTCCATACTGATTATTTCTCTGAACTCTGCCTTTGCTCCCTGGCTCGGCCAGAAACTTCACGAGAAGAACTATGCAGATGTTCGTGCTTTTTCAAAGAAGTACATTCTCATCTTTGTTGCAATAGCGATCCTGATGATGTTCTTTGCCCCGGAGATCCTGTTTATTATCGGTGGTGGCCCGAAGTATCTGGATTCTCTTTATGTTATGCCGCCGGTCGCCTGCGGATGTATCTTCCAGTTTATGTACACGATGTTCGTAAACGTTGAGCAGTTTTCAAAGAAGACGGTTGCTATGGCGATCGCAAGCGCATCGGCTGCACTGTTGAATTTTGTCCTGAATATGATATTTATCCCTCAATATGGATATATCGCAGCGGCCTATACAACACTTGCCGGGTTTGCCTGGCTTCTTGCAGCGCATATGCTGATCGTTCGTTTTTATAAGATGAATGAGGTATATCCGTATAAACTGATCGCACTTGTAGCCGTAGTATCGATTTCAATCACCATTGTGATCAATCAACTGTACGATTTTCCGGTGCTCAGATGCATTTTGGGAGGAATTTATTCGGTATGTCTGTTGTGTGTTATTATAAAGTATAAAGATCAACTCATTCAGGTGTTAAAAAGAGGAAAGAAGAAAAATGTTTAATCTTGAGAGTTTTATAGGTAAATATGTCACGCATAGAGAGAAATCTATGTTTTTGAATGACATTAACAAAAATAAGGATGAATTGTCAAAGAAGATAAAAGGGAAGAGCGTACTTGTTATCGGTGGGGCCGGTAGTATCGGTTCCTCCTTTATCAAGGCAATTCTTCCTTTTGAACCGGCATCGCTCGTTGTCGTTGATATTAATGAGAATGCACTGGCCGAACTGACACGTGACCTTCGTTCCACGCCAGGTATGTATGTGCCTGAGGATTATATTCCGTATCCGATGGATTTTGCCTCTCCGGTATTTGAGAAAATGTTCAGGGAGCGCGGCGGATTTGATATCGTCGGTAATTTCTCCGCTCATAAGCATGTCCGCTCCGAGAAAGATATCCATTCTGTTGAAGCATTGATCCAGAATAACGTCATTCATGCGAAGGGGCTTCTGGATCTTCTTTCCGAGTATGCTCCTGAAGAATATTTCTGTGTATCTACTGATAAGGCAGCAAATCCGGTAAATATCATGGGTGCATCGAAGAGAATCATGGAAGATCTGATCTTCAGTTATTCTGACCGTTTCCCGGTCAAGACGGCACGTTTTGCCAATGTGGCTTTCTCCAACGGTTCGCTTCCGGCAGGATGTCTGGCTCGTCTTTCTAAACTTCAGCCGATCTCTGCTCCATCTGATGTTCGCAGGTATTTTGTATCTCCGGAAGAATCCGGTCAGATCTGTATGCTTTCATGTATGCTCGGTGAAAACCGCGCGATCTTCTTCCCGAAGCTGAAAGAAGCGCAGATGATGACTTTTGATGCCATTGCTACCGCATTGATTG
Source organism: Clostridiales bacterium (assembly GCA_017961235.1). Taxonomy (GTDB): domain Bacteria; phylum Bacillota; class Clostridia; order Saccharofermentanales; family Saccharofermentanaceae; genus Scatonaster. Next base: position 106,047 of record JAGCXQ010000049.1, read on the forward strand.
AAGAGCATGGTTATACAGTACTAAAGTGTGATTCTGACGCTGAGGCGATCGAGAAGTCTAAAGCTTTGAAAGAAGGTTCTACCGAATATCCGGTTCACTATTCGATCTCGGATACATCCGGTGAGAAAGCCTATGAGGAGTTTGTTACAGATACGGAGACCGCAGATATGGACCGTTTTGAAGCTCTTGGTGTGATTACAGGCAAGGCAATTCCGGATCAGTCTTCCGTTCTTAAACTCTGCTCGGATCTGAATAGTGCTTTTGAACAGGAATCTACTACCAAAGCGCAGATCGTCGATATTATGAAGGACTATCTGCCGAACTTCCAGCATATTGAGACCGGAAAGAGTCTCGACAGCAAAATGTGATTGAGAAAGGACCTATCTTATATGTGTGCTTATATTCCGCTTTCCATTCCAAACTTCGAAGGAAATGAGAAGAAGTATGTAAATGATGCAGTTGAGCAGGGCTGGGTATCCACCGGCGGCGCGTACATTACCAAGCTTGAGCAGGAACTTGCGAAGTTCCTGCATACGGAGAATGTGGCTGCCTGCCAGAGTGGTACTTCCGCACTCCATCTTTCTCTTGTTCAGGCAGGAGTGAACCCGGGAGACGTGGTTCTTGTTCCGCCGCTCACATTTATCGCGGCTGTAAATCCGGTCAAATATCAGTTTGCAACTCCGGTCTTTATTGACTGTGATGACAGCTTCTGCATTGATCCGGTGAAACTCCGTTCATTCTGTGAAAATGAATGCAGCTTTGACGATGGAGTTCTGACTTATCAGGGCAAGCAGGTGAAAGCTATTGTAGTTGTTCACGTCTTTGGTAACCTCGCGGATATGGAATCGATCATGGAGATTGCATCAAAGTATTCCCTGAAGGTTATTGAAGATGCGACCGAAGCACTTGGCACGCATTACACAGAGGGTAAGTTCGCGGGTAAATATGCAGGCACGATCGGTGATTTCGGTGCTTTCAGCTTTAACGGTAATAAGATCATTACCACAGGTGGCGGTGGTGCGGTAACTGCAAACGATCCGAAGATCGTTGATCACCTCAGATACCTCTCCACACAGGCGAAGAATGATCCTCACTACTATATCCATGATGAGATCGGCTATAACTATCGAATGACCAATCTTCAGGCTGCTCTCGGTGTCGCGCAGATGGAAGAACTTCCGGAGTTTATCAGAAGGAAACAGGCGAACTACGAGCTGTATAAGAAAGAATTTGAAGGATTTGATCTTGCAGAACTGATGCCTTTCCGTGAGGGAACTTCTTCCAATAAGTGGTTCTATTCACTGTCTATCGATCGTTCCAGAATAAAGGCGACAATGCGAGAGATCATTACTGCTCTGGACGAAAAGGGAATCCAGACAAGAGCGATCTGGGGTCTGATCAATGAACAGAAGCCCTATGACCATGAAATCACATATCAGCTTGAAAAGGCTCCGTATTATGCGGACCGTATCCTGAATATTCCTTCCAGTACGCAGATCACTAAGGAAGAGATCGCATATGTTGCACAGCAGGTAAAACTGCTTCTTGAGGAACTAGCCAATGGATAAATCGGAGATTGAAAACTTTATCGGAAAAAATGATCTTCCCCTGTCAAAAGCGATGCAGGCGATCGACAAGAATGCGAACGGTATCCTTTTCCTTGTGGATGAGAATGACCGGCTTTTCGGCTGCATTACGGATGGTGATATAAGACGGTTTCTTCTTTCCGGCGGGAAAATCACTGACCAGGTCAGCCAGGCAGCGAATCTGAAGCCTCTGACTGCGCATTCTTCTGATGAGGCGAAAACAATGTATCATAAGAAGAATTACGTTGTTATCCCGATCGTGGATGGCGAAGGCCGTATCGTCGATCTGTATAATGGCGCCGGAAATGAGAAGAAGAGAGGCGCGCTGAATCTTCCTGTTGTTATTAATGCAGGCGGACGGGGAACTCGTCTGGATCCCTTTACAAGAGTACTTCCGAAGCCTCTTATCCCGGTAGGTGAACTTCCGATCATCGAATTGATCATGCAGGAATACCAGAGCTATCAGTGCGATGAATTCCATATTATCGTTAATTATAAGAAAGAGCTGATGAAGGCGTACTTTAACGATAATGAGAATCACTATAACATCAGCTGGTATGATGAGACGGTTCCGCTCGGAACCGGCGGCGGCCTCAGCCTCTTAAAAGGGAAGATGCATGATACATTCTTCTTTGCAAACTGTGACGCCCTTCTTACTGCAAATTATGAGCGTATGATCGAATTCCATAAGCAGAATAATAACGTGATCACGATCATCGGTGCAGTGAAGAATATCAGCATTCCTTATGGTGTAATTGAGATGGGTATCAATGGTGCCATCGAAGAAATGAAAGAGAAACCGGAGTTTTCCTTTGTGACCAATACCGGCATCTACATCGTGGAGCCGGAAGTTGTCGAGGAAATGGAAGATAATGTCAGTATCGGGTTCCCGGATGTGGTCGAACTTCAGAAGCAGCGCGGTAAGCGTGTAGCTGTATTCCCGATCAGTGAAAATGAATGGATGGATATGGGGCAGCTCCCGGAGCTCGAGCGTATGCGTAACAGACTTTATGGAGAAGGCCAGGTATGACGAAAAGATTACTTCTAATTGGCGGAGGCGGACATTGTGCTTCGATACTTGACTCGGTTTTGAGATCCGGACAGTATGAAAAAGTCGGGATCGTCGATAGTAACGATCAGATCGAGCGCATGGGAATAACTGTCGTTGGAAGTGATGATGATATGGCTAGACTCTATTCCGATGGATGGACAGATGCTTTTATATCTGTGGGAAGCGTAGGTAATGTGAGTATCCGTCGCAAGTTATATGCGAAGGTCAGAGAGATCGGTTTTTCCGTTCCGTCTATTATAGATCCCACATCGGTTATTGCATCTGATGCAAAGATCGCTGATGGTGTCTTTGTCGGAAAATCCGCCGTTATCAATTCCGGCGCAGTAATCGGAACATGTGCAATTATCAATACCGGATCGATCGTTGAGCACGATTGTATTGTCGGAGATTTTTGCCATATTTCTCCCGGATCTATACTTCTCGGCGGCGTTCATATCGGTGATAATACGCATGTCGGAGCAGGTTCCGTTGTTAAACAGGGTGTTCATATTGGTAATGATACTATGATCGGTCAGGCAGCTAATGTATTGTCCGATATCATGTCCGGAGTTACAGCATATGGAAATCCTTGTAAGGTGGTGTCAAAATGAGCGTGTATATTATAGCGGAAGCTGGCGTCAATCATAACGGCAGTCTGGAACTGGCGAAGAAACTGGTCGATTGTGCAAAAGAGGCCGGTGTTGACTGTATTAAGTTTCAGACTTTTAAAGCAAAGAATCTCGTATCGCCAAGAGCACAGAAAGCCGAGTATCAGAAAAAGACAACAGGGGAAGATACACAGCTTTCCATGCTTCAGAAGCTGGAGCTCTCTTATGATGAATTTATCGAACTGAAAGAGTATTGCGATAAGGTCGGAATCTGCTTTCTTTCTACGCCTTTTGATTTTGACAGCATCGATTTTCTTTCCTCGATCGATATGCCTTTCTGGAAGATCCCTTCCGGTGAAGTGACGAATTATCCGTATCTTGTTGCACTTGCAAAAACCGGAAAACCGGTCGTAATGTCCACAGGTATGTGTGAGATGAAGGAGATCGAGGAGGCGATTTCAGTCCTTCGTGAAAATGGTGTTAAGGAAATATCTCTTCTTCACTGTAATACTGAGTATCCTACGCCTTTTGAAGATGTTAACCTCAAGGCGATGGAGACTTTAAGAGATGCTTTCGGGCTTCCGGTAGGATATTCCGATCACACGAAAGGGATCGAAGTTCCGATTGCGGCGGTTGCTCTTGGTGCAACTATTATCGAGAAGCATTTTACGCTGGATAAAAATATGGAAGGCCCGGATCATAAGGCGAGCCTGGAGCCTTCCGAGCTTAAGGCTATGGTCAGTTCCATTCGGAATATCGAAAAAGCCGTCGGCTCCTTTGAGAAGAAGCCATCTGATTCGGAAAAGAAGAATATTGCCATCGCCAGAAAAAGTATCGTAGCGAAGTGTTCTATCAAGAAAGGGGAGATCCTTTCTGAATCCAATCTCACCGTTAAACGTCCGGGAAATGGAATAAACCCGATGAGATGGCCGGATGTGATCGGTACTTTGGCTATACATGATTTTGAAGAGGATGATCCGATAGAAGTATGAAGAAGATTGCCGTCATTACAACGACCCGTGCTGAATATGGCCTTTTAAAGCCTGTGATCGGGGAACTCAGAAAAAGGGAGAATGAGGATATCCGAATAGAACTTGTCGTATCCGGAACTCATTTATCTTCCCGTTTCGGTATGACTGTAGATGAGATCGATCAAAGGATCGATCATAAGATCGAGATACCCGTAAATACGGATTCTGATCTTGATATATCGAAAAACCAGGCAGAAGCGCTCATTCGCTTTACGGAACTATTTGTTCAAGAGAAATATGACGCGGTCATAGTTCTTGGTGACCGTTATGAGATGCTATCTGTTGCTGTTGCCGCAGGAAATACGAGAACGCCTGTATTCCATCTTTGTGGCGGAGATACTTCGGAAGGTGCGCTTGATGAATGGATCCGGCATTCGATCTCGAAGATCAGCTATCTCCATTTTGTCACTAATGAGGTGAGCCGTAAGCGTGTGATCCAGCTTGGAGAAGATCCGTCTCGAGTTTTTAACTTCGGATCTACCAGTATTGATAATATTCTGACGATTGCAGATATGGAGAAGACGGAAGCGCTTGCCAGTATCGGTCTGCCCGACTGTGACTATGCACTTTGTACGTATCATCCTGTCACGACAAAGGATGAGGATCCGAAAAGTCAGATCGATGCTTTTCTCGATGCGATCAAATCATTCTCGGATCTAACCTTTATTGTCACAAAATCCAATGCGGATCGTGGCGGTGAATATATCAACCGTATGCTCGATGAAGCGGTGAAGAGTATCCCCAACCTTCATGTGTTTACTTCACTTGGAGTTCGCCGCTATCTTTCTCTGATGAAATATTCTCGATTTGTGCTTGGGAACTCTTCCAGCGGCATTATTGAGACTCCTGCATTCCATATTCCGACAGTCAATATCGGTGACCGTCAGCGCGGAAGACTGCAGTCGGAGAGCATTATTAACTGTGGAGAAGGTAAAGATGAGATCATTGATGCTATTTCCGAGGCTCTTTCGGATCGTCATATGGAGATCTGCCGCTCCGTGATCAGTCCTTACGGGGATGGGAATGCGGCATCCAGAATCGCTGAAAAGGCGATCGAGTGTGTTTGCCTCGGCAAGATTGATTTAAAGAAACATTTTTATGATCTGTAATAGGAGATGACATTATGAATGTTGTAGTAATAGGCTTAGGCTCGATGGGTAAAAGAAGGATCCGTCTCATTTCCGAGATGTTCCCTGAGTATGTGATCTTTGGCGTGGATAGCAGGGAAGATAGAAGAAACGATGCTTCCTCCTTATTCGGTATCACTTGCTTCGATTCTCTGGACAGTATCGATAAGGATGTACAGTGTGCGTTTGTCTGCACATCGCCTCTGTCACATGCTTCGATCATCAAGACCTGCCTGTCTAAGAAATGGAATGTTTTTACTGAGCTCAATCTCGTTGAGGATGGTTACGATGAGAATATCGAGCTTGCAAAGAAAAATGGCTGCAAGCTTTTCCTGTCTTCCACATTCTTTTATCGCGAGGAGATCCGATATATCCGGTCCAAGATCGACAATGCGAAGAAGTGGAACTACATCTACCATGTTGGCCAGTATCTTCCTGACTGGCATCCGTGGGAGAATTATAAGGATTTCTTTGTCGGAAATGAACGCACGAACGGATGCCGTGAGATCCTTGCAATCGAATTGCCATGGCTCACAGGTACTTTTGGAAAGGTGAAGGAGCTTCGTGTCCTGTCCGACAAAATGACCGGTTTGAATATCGGCTATAACGATAATTTCCTTATTCAGGTCGAGCATGAAGACGGCAACAAAGGTATGCTGATCGCAGATGTCGTATCGCCTGTCGCCGTTAGAAAACTCGAGGTATATTCAGAGGGCGCCTATTACAGATGGGATGGTACTCCGGACAGTATCAAAGAATTTAATCCCGATACAAAAGCACTGGATGACGTTCAGCTTACGGAACAGACCGAACACGAGTCGGGATATAGTACTTTTATCGTTGAAAACGCTTATAAGAATGAGATCCGCGAGTTTTTCTCTGTAGTTCTGGAGAATAAAGAACCGCTTTACGGCTTCGAACAGGACAAGAACACACTGGCGCTTATCCAGAGAATAGGAGCATAAGATGCAGGACTTCCGAGTTTGTTTCGTAGGTGTCGGTTCGATTGCGAAACGTCATATCAAAAATCTCCGTGCGATATGTCCTACTCGAGGCTTAAACATAACGATTGATGCATACCGCCGGTCGTCGAGTTCTTATGAAGCAGAGGGCGTTGATCGTGTTTTTACCGATCTGAAAGATATGGAGGCTCACTATGATGCTGTCTTTATCACGAATCCGACGGAATATCATCTTGATGCGCTTCGATCTTTTCACGAGGTATCGGATCACTTTTTTATTGAAAAACCTCTTGTGTCATTAAAACAGCTTGATTCGGCATCCGGATTTCCATTCCGTAAGGATGCCGTCTATTATGTTGCATGCCCACTCAGATACAATGCCGTGATTCAGTATATTGCGGAGAATATCGATGTTCATGATGTGATCTCCGTCCGCTCGATATCATCGAGCTATCTTCCGGACTGGAGACCCGGGCAGGATTACCGCGATACATATAGTGCCCATAAGGATCTGGGCGGCGGTGTAAGTATCGACCTTATCCATGAATGGGACTATCTTTCCTTCCTTTTCGGAAAGCCGCTCTCAGTGAAAAGTCTGATCGGTAAAAAGTCACCTCTTGAGATCGACAGTGATGATTATGCGATCTATATCGGAGAGTATAAAGATCGTATCGTGGAACTGCATCTTGATTATTTCGGCAGAAAGACGATCCGTCGGATAGAGCTTTTCACGAAGAATGATACGATCGTCGGAGATCTTGTTTCCAATACTATTTCATTTCTTGTTGAGGGCAAAACGATCGACTTTCATGAAGAACGTGATGATTTCCAGAAGCGGGAACTGAATCACTTCCTGGATGTGATCTATTGCGGTAAAGAGAATGACAGCAGTCATGAGCATGCTGTTGATGTACTAAAACTAACGCAGGGAGATGTCTAAATGAATTGTTCAAATAAAGCACTTACCGATCTTCTTTTACATCAGCTCCGAAATTACTGGACAGATATTGATGAAGACTGCATCGCTTCTGCGGTCGATTCAGCCATGGAGATGATCGAGAAGAACTATAAAGGCCTTCCGAACAGACGCTATTTCAATGACGGACAGGTCGTTTTTTCTCCATATATCAGTGTGCAGTGGATGAATTTTCTGTATCGTGTCTCTCGGGCGATCTATTTGAAAAACGGCTATTGCGATTCTGCTGATCAGGTGTATTACCTGAATAAAATAATGCATAGTGTTGACTGGTTCTATGCGATCGATCTTCCGGAGCATTTTCTCTGCGAGCATCCTCTGGGAACGATCCTGGGAAGAGCCGAGTACAGCGACCATCTCTTCGTATATCAGGGTGTTACCGTCGGTGGAAACCGTAAAAACGGCGAGCTCCAGTATCCTAAGATCGGTGAAAACGTTATGCTTTATGCCAATGCTACGGTTCTAGGCGATACCAGGATCGGAAATAACGTTATCGTATCGGCGGATACATATCTTATAAATGCGGAGATCCCGGATAATTGTATCGTTTTCGGTCATTCTCCGGATATTACCATAGTTAATAAATCTGAAACGCAGATTAAAGAATATACAGATTACATCTGGGGGTGGAAAAAATGAATATCTTATTTACAATATGTGGCAGAGCAGGCTCCAAAGGCTTTAAAAACAAGAATCTTAAGGAAATGAACGGCATACCGCTGGTCTATTACACGCTAGCTGCCATATATTTATATAAGAAGAATCATCCGCAGGATGAGATCACTCTTGCCGTAAATACAGATAGTGAACCGCTGAAGGACCTTCTTATGAAGCAGGATGCGATGCCTATCCGTTACATCGACCGTAAGGAAGAACTGGCGGGGGATACGGTTCCTAAGGTTGACGTTATTCAGGACACATATTTCCAGTGTGCGGACCTAAAACCGGACCTTGTGATCGATTTGGATATCACTTCTCCATATAGAACGGAAAAAGATTTAGAAAATATTATCGAAAAATGCAACAAAAACGATTTTGATATCGTCTTTAGTGTTGTAGAGGCAAGAAGAAGCCCCTATTTTAACATGGTTGAAAAGAAGGAGGATGGGTATTTCCGTAAGATTTGTTCGTCGAACTACACTGCGAGACAGCAGGCGCCGGTCTCTTATGAGCTGAATGCGAGTATTTATGCATATGCTCCGGCATTCCTTGATCAGAAGATCGAGAAAACGATCCTGGATTACCGTTGTGGTATCTCTGTAATGACTGATTATCTGGTGCTTGATATCGACTCGGAGGAGGACTTCCAGATGATGCAATACCTGCACAGTTTCTATTGTAAGCAGGATTCCGGATTAAATGAAGTTTATTTAGCTTCGAAGCACCTTTACGGAGTGGATAATGTATGAAATGTCATTTGATTTACAAAACAATGTGACATAATATATAAAATTAGCAGAATATTTTTACAAGTAAAAGGAGAACAGGGATGGAGAACAACTCAGAAATTTCTAATGTTGAACTGGAAAAGAGTAAACTGATCATTTCCAAAATCACAGATAGCTATTATAAAAAGATGGTAGGACAGACGAGACTTGGATGGTCGCTTCTTATCGCTATTATTTCAAACGGACACATTCTTCTCGAGTCTGTTCCGGGTCTTGCAAAGACCACCGCGGCAAAAACACTTACAGATGCCGTAAACGGTAAGTTCTCGAGAATCCAGTGTACACCGGACCTTCTGCCTAGTGATATCATTGGTACTCAGATCTTTAACTATACAACGAATACATTTGAGACAAAGCTTGGCCCTGTTTATGCTAACTTTGTTCTTCTTGATGAGATCAACCGTTCCAGTGCAAAGACCCAGAGTGCTATGCTCGAAGTCATGCAGGAGCATCAGACGACTATCGGCGGATATAACTACGCAATGCCGAAGATCTTCACTGTAATTGCTACTCAGAACCCGATCGAGCAGGAAGGAACATATCTCCTTTCGGAGGCTCAGCTTGACCGTTTCCTTCTGAAGGAAAAGATCGATTATCCGACAAAGGATGAGGAATTTGAGATCCTGAACCGTATTGAAAAGGATGTATTTTCTAAGTCGGATGCCGTAGTTGAGCTCGAAGATGTATATTTCCTCCAGCAAATGGCAAGAAAAGTATATCTGGATGATGCGATCAAGAGATATATCATCAATATTGTTAATGCAACCAGAAATCCTGCAAGCGTTATAGGTAAGGAACTTGCCGAGTATATCACCTTAGGTTCCAGTACTCGTGGATGTATCGCTCTGATGGAAGTTTCCAAGGCAGTTGCTTTGATCAATGGAAGAAGCTATGTAACTCCGGATGATGTTAAGACACTGATCCACAGCGTTCTGCGTCACCGTATCTCACTGAACTTCGCAGCTGTAGCAGATGGAGTCACATCTGAACAGATCATTGACAAGATCGTAGGAGCAATTCAGACACCATGATCCTCGACTATATTACGAAAATAAAGGCGAATATCTCGATTCATACCAACATCAAGGCGACATCTATCCTTGATGGTTCGTATAAGTCTGTCTTTATGGGAAAGAGCCTTAACTTCGAAGATCTTCGCGAATATATTCCCGGTGATAATATCCGCGATATCGACTGGAAAGCTTCTTCCCGAAGCCGTATGCTGCTCGTAAAGCGCTATATTGCCGAGAAAAAGCACAACATTCTTCTGGTATTTGATTCCGGACTGAAGATGAATGCAGAGACGGATAAAGGAGAATCCAAAAAGGATGTTGCGATCTATACAGCAGGAACGCTTTCATATCTTGCGTATTCCAACGGCGATTTTGTGGGATCACTTTATAATATCGACGGTAAGATGCGCTTTTTCCCGCTGAGAAACAGACTCTATGATATCGAGCATTTCCTGGCTCAATACGATAAAGATGTCCAGTCTTCGAACAAATCCGATCTGAATAAGACTCTGGAATATCTTCTTAAGAATTTCAGAAGAAAGATGGTCGTGTTTGTTATCACAGATATTAAAGGGGCATCCGAAGTATCCGAAGCGGTTCTTAAGAAACTTATATGTCAGCATGACATACTGTTTGTTCAGGTAAATGATGCCGATCTTACCGGAGATCGGGCGTTTAAGATCGAGAACAACAGATATCTGCCCCGCTTTGTGACGATGGATAAGAAGTTAACTTCTATGGAAAGAAACATAAAGAAAAAGATAACTGAAGATAATGAAAAGAAACTTATGCATCATGCGATCCTTTCGACAAATGTCAGCGGTAAGGATGACATCACTATGAAGATCACAGAACTATTGGAGAGACACAGATATGCAAACATCCGTTGAGCTACAAGATCCATTCTCCTATAGCATCGTTCCGATCGTGATCATATCTATAGTTATACTGGCATCTCTTATTGCGCTGATAACTATACTTCTGGTACGCAAAAAGAAGAATGCACCTGTGAAGAAGAAGGTCGAACCGGTTCCTGTATTTAAGATCAAGAGTAAGGAACTTGCACAAAAGGAGTATCTTGCTAAAATCGCTATCGTTGAGCAGAATTATCTTTCCGGACAGATCGATGCTCGTTCCGCACATCAGGAGCTTTCGGCTATTGTACGTATGTTTGTACATGATCTGACCGGTATCAATGCACAGAATTTCTCGCTGAACGAACTTAAAGCACATAACATTCATCAGATCAGCTATCTCATCGAGGAGTTCTATGCTCCGGAGTTTGCGGAAAGATCTGACAAAGAGACGAGCAATTCGATTGCTCAGGCCAGGGAGGTGATCATTAGATGGAATTAAGGTTTCCCTATGCGATCGCTGTCGGTATTCCTGTGATTCTTTTGCTTGCTCTTCTGACATATGGAGTAAGAAAGAAGTATAAAGACGGACGGAAGGTTGCGAATACGGAATATATTGAGAAAACTCCGTATTTTAAGAGAAAGCTTCTGGAATACAGATTCTGTTCCGTGATCGTGATCATCAGTATCGTTCTTTCTCTGTCGCTGCTTATGGGGCTTATCGCAAGACCTTTCCGTTCTAATCAGACAATAACGGAGATCCATAACCGTGACATCTATCTCTGCCTTGATACTTCCAGCTCAATGTTCCATGTTGATCTTGAGGTATGCGATAGACTGAAGGAATTTGTATCCGGGCTTCATGGCGAACGTTTCGGTATCACGATCTTTAACTGTCAGACGGTAACACTAGTTCCTCTGACAACTGATTACGATTATATTATCGACGTTCTTGATCAGATCAAGGAAGCGTGCCAGATCGCTATCGATGTTACTGAGTATGGCAAGTTTTATGATGCCGAAGATATGATCAAGTATAAATATATGATCGACGGTACCCAGTCTGAGTCGTTTAATGCCGGATCCTCGCTGATCGGCGATGGCCTTGCCTCGACTGTATTTCAGTTTCCGAATGTGAAAGACGATGCCTCAAGGACAAGAGTTATCATCCTTGCAACGGATAACGAACTCTGGGGCGAACCTTTTGTACAGCTTGAAGAAGCTACGAATCTTTGTACGAAGTATGGAATCAAGGTTTTCGGTGCTGCTCCGGAAGAAGTCGTAGATTATGACCAGTATAAAGCCTGTGTGGAAAGTACCGGTGGAAGACTCTTTACATTAGAGTCAAAGAGCATGGCAAAAGATCTTATTAAAGAAGTTGAAAAGACGGACACTTCCGTACTTTATAAGAGTGAAGTTACGGAGACGGAGTATCCGGAAAAACTGGTAATGCTCCTGACGATCTGTCTAGGTGTGCATTTTGTTGTAAGTAGAAGGGTGAAGTTATGAAGATCAATCCGATCATTCCAATCTGGCTCATGGCGGTTATATGTGTCGCCATGCTGGTATTCAGAAGAAGAGGCGTATGGAATTACATCCGTCAGGTTCTGATCGTCGTTTTACTCTTTGCGCTGAACTTGCGTATTATGGTGTTTTCCCATGATGTTCCGAAGAGAGAACTGAATGTCGATGTTCTTTTTGTCATCGATAACTCCATGAGTATGCTTGCCGAGGATTTTGACGGAGAAGGAAGACGTATCGACGCCGTAAAGCAGGACTGTGAATATATCATGGATATGATGGAAGGCTGCAGATTTTCAGTCATTTCCTTCGGAAACTATGCATATCGGTTAGCTCCATATACCAGTGATAAAGATGTGCTGATGTCAGTCATCAATTCTCTTGAAGGCCAGACACAGTACTATGCACAGGGTACTTCGCTGAATCAGCCCTTCCCGCTGATGCTTGAAGCCTTAGAAAAGGATCATGAACAGAATGAGGAACGTGTTCAGCTCGTATATTACTTCAGTGATGGTGAGATCACTAACCAGAAAGAGAAACTGGGATCTTACTCCAGCGCGAAGAAGTATATTGCCAGTGGTGCAGTACTTGGATACGGTACTGAAAAAGGCGGAAGAATGAAAGTCCGCACATATGAAGGCGATGATTACGGTGTACCTTTTTATATGAAGACGAAAGATGAAAAAGGCAGAAGAGTCGAGGCGATCTCTCACATTGATGAGGATAATCTCCAATCGATTGCGGATGATCTGGGTGTGGAATATTACCATGTTGAGAAATCGACGACACTTCGTGATGTTCTGACAGATATTAATGACTTTCTGGATGAATATGCTTCTGAAGGTAAGAGCGGAGTCGAAGGCTATGTGGATATCTATTTCTGGTTTGCGATCCCTCTGGCAGCACTTCTGGTCTATGACCTGATCTACTATAAAAGGAGAGTGAGAGAATGATTAAACGTATTATTATAACTGCATATGTTTTAGCAGGTTTAGTGCTTTTCAAGTTTGCTTTCACTTATGGATATAACGAGTGGGTAAAGTCCAAGTATGAAAAAGGTGACTATTCGGAAAACTACAATCTTCTGGAAGTAGCGAATTTCAATGAGCCGTATATTGTTTATTACAATAATGGTAATGTGAAGTATCAGCGTCAGGATTATGAGGAGGCTATCAAATATTTTGAGACCGCTTTAACTAAGAATCCTCCGGAAGAAAAAGAGTGTCTCATCCGTATTAATCTTGTACTTTCCAAGCTGGCTCTTCTAGGAGATGATTGGTTAAGTCAGGAAAAAATCGAAGAGTCGATCGAGCTTCTTGAGGAATGTCTGGATATCCTCTCTGAAAAAGGCTGCGCTACTGACGATGGAAAAGGACACAATAATCGTGCGCAGAGACTCTATGACGAGATCAAAGAAATGCTTGAGCAGGCTAAACAGGAGCAGGAACAGCAGCAGTCCGAGTCCAGTGAGAGTGAATCAGATCAGAGTCAGCAGCAGTCAGATTCCTCTGACTCAAGTGATAGCTCCAATCAGAGCGACTCTTCCGATCAGAGTGATGGTTCTAATCAGAGTGACACATCTGACCCGAGCGATGGCTCTAATCAGAGTGAAACTTCCGATCCAAGTGACGGTTCAGACCCGAGCGATGGCTCTGAAACAAGCGAAAGCACGGAAAGTGAAGAAGAGAGAAGACGCAGAGAGTCAGAAGAGAGTGAATCCCAGCGTCAGAGCGAGATCGAATCAGAGATGCAAAGACGTATGTCCGACTCCAATGATCAGCGCCAGGAACAGCGTAAGAAGTCCATTTCACAGGGCGAAGACTGGAACTGGGACTATGACGAAGTTCCGGTATGGTAATGGATTTCTAATGCCAGATATTAAAACTGAATATCTTAAAATCTATGGTTGCTAATTTCAGGAACTTGGATTATTATCTTAACAGCGTATCCTTTAAGGCTGTTCCATGAGAGAACAGAAAGGTCGTTTGTCGATAATGTATACCGTTTCCCGGATGGGAGGCATTCATATAGAAGACCGGCTTTTTTAGGGTACCTGCAGGTATTTTACAGAGTCGGTTTTTTTGTACTCTGAATTTGGGAAGGAGTGGTATTTTTGAAAGAGTATCTTGAGAAAACAGTCCTTATGGATGAACAGGCTGTTCACCGTGCCTTGATCCGTATCGCACATGAGATCATTGAGAAAAACAAAGGTCTCGACAATGTTGCTCTCGTCGGCATTCAGCGAAGAGGTGTCCCGATGGCAGACAGGATCGCCAAGGTAATGGAGGATGTTGAAGGAGTCAAACCGGATGTCGGTGTTCTTGATATCACATTTTACCGTGATGATCTATCTACTTTAGCAGCTCACCCTGTAGTAAACGGAACAGCAATCCATTTTAATATCAATGATAAAAAGATCGTCTTGATCGATGATGTGCTTTTCACCGGAAGAACGGTAAGAGCCGCGATCGAGGCGATTTTTGATATGGGAAGACCTGCCTGCATTCAGCTGGCAACACTGGTGGACAGAGGACACAGACAGCTTCCGATCCGCTCGGATTATGTGGGTAAAAACGTGCCGACATCCCTTTCAGAGATGATCTCGGTACAGTTAAGCGAGATCGACGGACAGGATAAGGTCGTTCTGTGTGAAGAGGTGAAATAATGGGACTTAGAAGTAAAGATCTGCTTGGACTGAAGCAATTAACCGCGGAAGAGATCATGGAGATACTCGACACCGCGAAAATGATGAAGATGGTTCTGACCTCCGGGAACAAGAAAACATCCCATCTTCAGGGAAAATCAGTTGTAACTCTCTTTTATGAGAATAGTACGAGAACAAGGCTTTCCTTTGAGCTTGCATCAAAGTACATGGGCTCCGCCAGTGCGAATATCACAACATCCGGAAGCTCCGTAAATAAGGGCGAATCTCTTCTGGATACAGCCAGAACGATCGATATGATGGCAACAGATATCATTATCATGCGCCACAGCCAGTCCGGTGCTCCACATTATCTGGCACCGAGAGTCAAGGCTTCGATCGTAAACGCCGGTGACGGAATGAATGAGCATCCGACACAGGCTCTTCTGGATATGTTTACTCTTTATGAGAAATATGGCCATATTGATGGCCTGAAAGTCGCTATTTGTGGCGATCTTTATCACAGCCGCGTCGTTCGAAGCAATGTGATCGGACTTACAAAACTTGGAGCAACGGTAAGTGTTGCAGGACCAAGGACTATGGTACCTGTCGGTCTGGATAAGATGGGATGCACCGTCTGCAAATCAGTATCCGAAGCCGTAAAAGATGCCGATGCGGTTATGGGCCTCCGCGTACAGCTGGAGCGCCAGCAGAAGTCTCTATTCCCCTCGGTTGCAGAATACTCTAGATTTTACTCCATCTCCGAGGATGTTCTGAAGCTCGCAAAACCCGGTGCTTATCTGCTGCATCCGGGTCCGTGCAATCACGGTGTAGAACTTCCGACATGTGTATATGACTGTGACCAGTCAGTGATCAATGAGCAGGTCACAAATGGTGTAGCAGTCCGAATGGCAGTCTTATACTTACTGATGGCAAGGAGAAACCAGAATGAAAACAATTGAGATTAGAAATGCGAAGCATTTTGCTACTGATGAAACAGTCACGATCTATATCGAAAACGGCGTATTTACCGACAGTATTTCCGGAGAGCCGGACGAAGTGATCGATGCGAATGGACTGACCGTATTTCCGGGACTTGTGGATATGCACTGCCATCTTCGCGAGCCGGGTTACGAGTATCGTGAAGATATTAAAACCGGTACAAAAAGCGCGGCAAAAGGTGGCTTTACCAGCGTATGCTGCATGCCGAACACAAATCCGGTCTGCGATAATGCTGCTGTAGTTGAAGGAATCTTGAGAAAAGCGGAGCTGGTCGGTTCCTGTAATGTATTCCCGATCGGTGCCGCAAGCAAAGGGCTTGCAGGAAAAGAGATCTCTGAAATGGGACTTATGAAAGAGGCGGGTATCGTCGCAGTCTCTGATGACGGAAAACCGATCGCAACAGCAAACCTTCTGAAGAAAGTGCTTGAGTATTCCTCGGATTTTGATCTGCCGGTACTTAACCACTGTGAAGAAATGTCCATCGCCGAAGGTGCCATGAATGAAGGCGCGATCTCTACAGCACTCGGACTTCGCGGAATCCCGGCAATTGCAGAAGAGATCATGATCTCCAGAGATATTCAGACCGCCGAGTACCTGGATATGCCGATCCACATCTGCCACGTTAGTACGAGAAAAGGCATCGATATCATCCGTCAGGCAAAGAAGAGAGGCGTAGAAGTGACCTGTGAGACATGTCCGCATTATTTCTCCTTGACGGAAGAAGCCTGCCAGACATATGACACGAACTTCAAAATGAATCCGCCGCTTCGAACAGAGGATGACCGTCTTGCAGTGATCGAGGGTCTTAAGGATGGCACGATCGACTGTATAGTTACCGATCACGCGCCGCACCATATCGATGAAAAGGATATCGAGTTCTCTTTAGCCAACAATGGCATCATCGGCTTTGAAACTGCCTTTGCAGTAGGATATACTTATCTGGTAAAGACGGGACTGATCTCACTTACCGATATGATCAAAACGATGACAGTCAACCCGTCTTCCATCCTGAAACTGGGAAGAGGCACTCTGGATAAGGGGATGCCGGCAGATGTTATGCTTGCTGATCTGAATGAGACCTTTGTTTATACCAAGGAAGAGATCCTGAGTAAATCCGCTAATTCACCGTATATTGGTGATGAGCTTCAGGGACGTGTAAAACTTACGATCGCAGGAGGAAAGATCACATATGACGAACTTCGCTGATAGGCTTACTAAGAGAATCGAAGAGTGTAATAACCCGACAGTAATGGGACTGGATCCTAAACTGGAGTATCTCCCTTCCGATATGCTGAATGAATGGCTTAAAGAGGCTAAGGAGCATGAAGAGAAGAGCGGTCAGCCGGCAAATATGCAGATGGCAACAGGTATGGCGATCTTCGATTATAACCGGCTCCTGATCGATGCGGTCTATGATATCATCCCTGCGATCAAGCCGCAGTTTGCCTACTATGAGATGTACGGTATCCACGGCATCATGGCACTGCGTAAGACGATCCAGTACGCACATGATAAGGGAATGCTGGTCATCGCTGATGCAAAGAGAAATGATATCGGAACCACTGCGACTGCATATGCAAATGCGATCATCGGTGATACGAAGATCATCAATGACACGACAGCCGCAATGTTCGACTGTGACTGTATCACCGTAAACGGATATCTTGGAATCGACGGTATCAAGCCTTTCATGGATGTAGCTAAGGAAAAGGGAAAAGGCCTTTATGTTCTGGTAAGAACGTCCAATCCTTCCGCAGGTGACCTTCAGGACCTGAAACTCGAAGATGGACGACAGGTATTTGAGGCTATGGCCGAAAATGTTGAAAAATGGGGTCAGGATCTGATCGGTGAGTGCGGATTCTCCTCCGTTGGTGCTGTAGTTGGCGCTACATGGCCGGAGCAGGCCGTAAAGGCACGAAAGATCATGCCGCATGCATTGATCCTTGTTCCTGGCTATGGTGCGCAGGGCGGTTCCGGAAAAGATGCGGTCGCTTCTTTCGTAAATGGTAAGGGCGGTATCGTAAATGCTTCCAGAAGCCTGATGTGTGCCTGGAAGAAGAGAGAAGATATCGAGCCGATGGAACTGACACAGATGCACGGTCCTTCCGGTGCTCCGCTCCTTGGATTCCAGAGAGCGACAAGAGAAGAAGCCCTTCGTATGCGTGAAGATCTTAATAATGCTATCAAGGAATCACTTGAAGCTTGATATTGAGAGGAAAAGTAATGAAACAAGAATACAGTATTCAGCTGATACGAAAAGAATTGCTCGGGGAGACCTGTGCCGTTCTGACTTTTGCTTGTCCGGAGATCGCAGACACTGCTAAACCGGGTCAGTTCGTAAATCTGTCCTGCGCTTATTTTCTGAAGAGACCTTTCGGAATCATGTCTGTTGATAGAGAGGCGAAGACCTTCAGTGTTGGTGTAAGAAAAGTCGGTAAAGGTACTGAGAAGATCATTGCTGCTAAAGAAGGGGAGCAATTCACTGTGCTTGGCCCTCTCGGAAACGGTTTCTGCTTCGATGGTGTAAAGAAACTTCTTCTGGTAGGCGGCGGTACGGGTATTTTCCCGATCTTCTTTACAGCACAGTATGCCCGTGAAAACGGTATTCCCTGTGAAGTCGTAAATGGATACCGCTGTAAACAGGATTCTTTCCTGTATGATCAGTTTGCATGCTCCTGTGAGAATTTCCACGTCACCACAGATGCCGGAGATCTCGGCATCAAAGGAAATGTCATGGCTTACCTGGAATCCATGAATGAATCTGAACTTGAAGGAACAACTGTTATGGTGGTCGGCCCCGGAATTATGATGAGAAAAGTTTCGGAATGGGCGACGGTTCATGGTTTAACCTGCTTTGTTTCACTGGAGCAGAGAATGGCTTGTGGCATAGGTGCCTGTCTGGTCTGTGTCTGTAAGATCAAGGCTGAACAGGAAGGAAAAGAATTCGTACATAAAAGATGCTGCAAAGATGGTCCTGTCTTTCGGGCTGAGGAGGTGATCTGGTGAGTATTTCAGTAAAAGTAGGTCAGGTGAACCTCAAAAATCCAATCATTCTCGCCTCCGGCACCTGCGGATTCGGACGTGAACTGGCAGAGTACATGGATCTAAGTAAACTTGGAGCACTTTCTTCCAAGGGACTGACACTCCTTCCTCGAGATGGTAATCAGGGTGTACGAGTTGCGGAAACTCCAAGTGGTATGCTGAACTGCGTCGGACTTCAGAATCCGGGTGTAGATGCTTTTTTAGCCACTGAGCTTGATTATATGGTCGAAAGCGGAGCGGGAGTAGTCGTAAATGTTGCCGGTCATTCAAATGAGGATTACATCTCAATGGTCGAGAAACTGGATCCTTATAAGGATAAGATCGATGCACTGGAACTCAATTTCTCCTGCCCGAATGTAAAAGAAGGATGCATGGTGATCGGTTCGTCTCCCAAAGCGATCGAAGCTCTCGTTTCTGACCTTCGGAAGCGCACTGATCTTCCACTCTGGGTCAAGCTGACACCGAATGTTACGTCCATCGCGGAAACAGCTAAAGGCGCGGAAGCAGGTGGCGCTGATGCTATCGTCGCAATTAACACGATGCTTGGAATGGCGATCGATATCCGAACGAGAAGACCGCTTCTCCATAATAACACCGGCGGACTTTCCGGCCCGTGTGTGAAGCCGGTTGCGCTCCGTATGGTTCATGACATCTACGACGCGGTCAATATTCCTGTTGTCGGCTGTGGCGGTGTTTCCACTTATGAAGACGTCCTTGAGTTTATGATCGCCGGCGCTTCCGCCGTGGAACTCGGTACGATCACTCTCGTACATCCTACTCGCCCGGTGGAGATCGTTTCAGATCTTGAGAAATACTGCGAAATGAATAATATCGAAGAACTTTCTTCCTTAACCGGAACTCTTGAACTTTGGAGGTAAACTATGAAGTCGATTATTGATTATCTTTTTGAAACAAATGCTGTTCGCGTAAGTGACCCGGAAAAGCCGTTCTGGTATGCTTCCGGCACCCTCGGACCTTTCTATGTAAATACACACTTTCTGATCGAATCCGAAGAAAAAGCAAATGAATTACTTGCTCTGATCGAGGAGTCCGCTGCCGGTGACCGTACGAAATTCCTTTCGACGATCCTGGAATTTGTAAAGAAACAGTATGAGACATCAGAATCCTATAAGACGGTTATCGATCTGATCGTTTCCAAGGCAAAAGAACTTGATTTCGACATCATCTCCGGTGGCGAGCGTCGCGATTATTTCTTCTCGCTGATGCCTGCATATCTTCTCGGGAAACCGCATCTTTCCATCTTTAAGGATGGCGAGACATACTTCTCTGAGAATGCAGAGGAAAAGGCCGTAAAAGTAGGTGAAGGAGATCTTGCCGGTAAAGTTTCGCTCCATATTGCCGACCTGATTACTGAGGCTTCATCCTATACCAATGCATGGATCCCGTCGATCCGTGGAGTTGGTGCAGAGATCAAAGACACGATCGCTGTCATTGACCGTCTGCAGGGCGGAGAGGCAAACCTCGCGAAGGAAGGCGTGAACATGTACACATTTGCGAAGATCGAACTCTCCCTCTTTGATGAAGGTGTAGAAAAGGGCATCCTTACTACTGCACAGCGGGATATGGTGGCTCACTTCATGGATAATCCTATCGATTACATGAAGGCATTCCTGACCGCACATCCTGATTTCATCGATGCGCAGATCGCTCTTGGCGGTAAGCCGAAGCAGCGTGCGGAGATGGCGATCTCCCGCGGTTATGTTCCGGGAAGAAGCTAATAGAGTGTCTCCATCAGCGAAAAGCACTACCAGAGAATACATCACGTCCGTCCATCGCCTTACGGTGACGATTTCCTACGGCAAACGCCGCAGGCTCAAGATAACACTCGATGACGATGGGCGGGTGTGTGCTTTTGCGCCGAAATATATGACGCTAAAAGAAATCGACCGATTCGTGGAAGCAAATTACGACTGGATCGTGAAGCATAGAGCGAAACTGGAAGAGAAAACGACTCTTCCATTCATCGACCCATCAGAGCAGAGAAGAAGAGCCAGGATCATAAAGGCCAGGACAAGTGCTTTTCTAGCCGTATATGACGGCAAGAAACCGGTTCGGATCACCGTCAGAAATATGACTACGCGCTGGGGATCCTGTTCTGCGAATGGGAATATTTCGCTAAATGTTCATCTGCTGGATGTGGAGCCGGAACTCTTTGAATATGTTCTTATCCACGAATTATCGCACTTGTACCATATGAATCATTCCCCTTTGTTCTGGGCGCAGGTCGCAAAATACTGCCCGGACTATAAGAAATGCCGGGCAAGACTAAAAGACTATCGGATCCCCAGGAAATAAAACTACTGATGCGTTTATAATATTTTAACAGTTATCTCATGGTCTATTGAATTCTTCTAAAGACTCCGAATGCTAGAATGAAACCATACTATCTGGATCATAAAGCTTCGAAGGGAGGAAGATTCATGAAAAGTAACCGACAAAAAATGAAACGCGCACTCGCTTTTATAGTCTCTGCCACTATGATCATTGGTCTATGCGGGTGTGGAAAATCAGAAAAGAAAGACACAGAAATCCCAACGATTCTATCTATAAGTGAAGAAGTAACCGCTTCAACTACGGAAGTCACACTTCCAGATAAGAAAGAAGCACTGAAAGAAGCACCGGAAGCTTATCTGGATGCCATTCTGGTCCAGATCAATCCATCTTTCATGCTTTTTGTGAACGAAAGAGGCGAAGTCGTTAGAAGCAAGGCGATGAACGAAGATGCGAAAAGCATGCTCGACCATGTCGCACTGGATGGACGAAACGTAAAAGATGCTCTTACCGATATAGTGAGATCAAGCGTTGATGACGGATATCTGAAATCAGGCGGAACTGTAAATATCTCGATGATGGAGACCTTCCGAACGGAATCCGATGCCAAACAGAATCTGAAAGAACTTGAAAACGTCGTTGTCGATATTGGCCGTGAGAAGAATACGGATATTCATCCGGTAACGAAGATTGCAGAAGATGTTTCGTTTGCACAAGATGAACCTCAGCCCGGACCAAACCGGGAACCCAATCAGGATCCCAATCAGGACCAGAATGTACCACCGCCTGAACAAGATCAAAGAACAGACCCGAAAGAAGATCCCAATCCTCCTTCTGACCACGATGACCATGATGATCATGATCACAATAACGAAGACGGCGGGAATAGCGGTTCCGGCGGTGGAAAGAAAGAAGGCTGTCCGGTATGTCACGGAAGCGGCGTTTGTGTTCGTTGCAATAAGACCGGTTATGTGGAATGTGGTGCATGCCACGGCTCCGGTAAAGCCGATTGTCATATGTGTGATAACGGCTATGATTCCAACCCATGTCCTTGTGGCGGTGATGGCAAGTGCTACAGATGCCAGGGTTCCGGCGAATTTGAAGGAAAGACCTGCGATGTATGTGCCGGAAACGGTAAATGCAAAGAATGCGGAGGCATCGGAAAAAGACCATGCAAGAATTGCGGTGCTACCGGCATTATAGATTGCAATGAGTGTCACGGCTCCGGAAAAGAAAAGTGTCAGGGATGCCAGGGAACTCTAAAATGTGAGGCGTGCGACGGCACCGGACTGAACCTTCACAAATAGACGCTACAACTGTTACACCATGCTGGAAATATGTTTAAATAGTTGTATAAAAAAGCACAATTCGATATACTTGATTTATTGGTAAATCAAAGTTTTACCTGTATTTCAGGAAACGCGAGGATCGCTTTTATGAAGAATATTCCATTATATGATGTACGCCATATAGAAGATCTCCGTGACATGCTCAAACAGAGTACTGAGCTGTATGGAGATCTTCCTCTGTTTTATTATAAAAAAGTGAAGGGCGGGGACTACGAGTACTATACCTTTAATGAGTACAACAAGGCTGTTCAGGCCATGGGAACCGGTCTTTCCCACCTTTGCGGTCTCGGATCGCGTATTGCTATACTGGCTGAGACGAGATATGAATGGTATGTTTCCTATCTTGCAACGACAAACGGTACCGGTATCGTAGTGCCTCTTGATAAAGAACTCCCGGGAGATGAAGTGGCAAGCTGTCTGAACCGTGCCGAGGTCAACTGTATCATTTATTCCTCGTCCAAGCAGAAAGTTCTCGATGAGATCAAAGATCAGATCCCGGATGTGAAGTACTTCATCTGTATGGATAAGACAGATAAGGAGAATGTGGAATACTTCTACGATGTACTGAATAAGGGACAGGAGCTTCTCGATTCCGGTGATCGTCTCTTCCTCGATGCTCCTCTGGACAGAGAAGCTATGACAGTCCTTCTTTTTACAAGCGGTACGACAGCTCAGTCGAAGGCAGTTATGCTCAGCCAGAAGAACATCTGTAAAAACCTGGAAGGAATGTGTTCGATGTGTTATATCGACCAGAATGATATGTTTCTTTCCGTTCTTCCGCTACATCACACCTATGAGTGTACTTGCGGATTCCTCTGCCAGGTATATCGTGGCTCACATATCGCAATTTGTGAAGGTCTTCGTTATATCGTACCGAATATGCAGCAGTCCAAGGTTTCCATTATCCTGGTAGTGCCGCTCATGCTGGAAAAATTCCATAAGAGCATCATGTCAAAGGCGAAAGCTACGAAGAAAATGGCTAGAAAGTTCGAATTCGGAAGAAAGCTCTGCAAATTCCTTCTTTTCTTTGGTATCGACAAACGCAAGAAGATCTTTAAACAGGTACATGAGACCTTCGGAGGAAATCTCCGTCTGATCATCTGCGGCGGTGCTGCGATCGATCCTCAGATCATTCAGGATATGCAGGACATGGGATTTGGCTGTATTCAGGGCTATGGCCTTACTGAGTGTGCACCGATCCTGGCACTAAACCGTGACTGTGACTATAACAACCGCGCAGCCGGTCTTCCGCTTCCTGACGTAGATGTCCAAGTTATCGATAAGGATGAGAACGGCATCGGTGAATTTATCGCAAAGGGCGATAATGTCATGATGGGTTACTATAAGAATGAAGAGGCTACGAAAGAAGCTCTTGATGAGAATGGTTATTATCATACCGGAGATCTCGGTTTTATCGATAAAGACGGTTTCTGCATCATCACAGGACGTAAAAAGAACGTTATCATCGCCAAGAACGGAAAGAATGTATTCCCGGAAGAGATCGAGTCTATGCTCTGTTCCTCCGATTATGTTGAGGAGTGCCTCGTTTCAGGAGATGAGGAGAATGATGACGTGATCATCACTGTGACGATCTTCCCGTGCATGGAGGAAGTGAAGAAACTTCTTGGCAACAATCCGGATGATGATGCGATTCAGAATCTGATGGAGGAAGAGGTTGCTAAAGTGAATAAAAACCTCGTCAACTACAAGCATATCAAGCGTGTAGTGCTTCGTGATACTGAATTTGATAAGACAACAAGTAAGAAGATCAGAAGACAGTACAAAAAGTAATATCAACATAGCAGGAGACACTATCTAAATGCTTAGCAAAACAAGTATCGAAAGAATCCTTTCAGCGGCATTATCTAAAGGAGGAGACTTCTCCGAGGTATATATCGAGCGCAGTAAGATTTCTTCGGTTTCACTTCTCAATGGGATCGTAGAAGGCGCCGGTGCCAGTCTGGATATGGGTATAGGTATCCGTATCCTGGAAGGTGATAAATGTGTGTACGTTTATTCCAATGATATCTATCATGAAGATAAACTTATCCAAATGGCGAAAAACGCCTCGGCATCACTTTCGGATGCTCCGAATAATAAAACGATCTATTTAACTCCTGAGATCGAATACTATTCGCAGAAATACGAGATCTCTCCGACATCCGTCTCAAAGGCCGATAAGGTTTTCAAACTTCGGAAAGCAGGGGAAACAGCCAAGTCCTATTCCGATCTGATCACACAGACTTCCGCATCCGAATCGGATCTTGAAAGAGATGTATGGATCGCTAATTCTGATGGACTTTATGTGAAGGATCACCGCTGCCGTATGAGAGTATCGATCACAGCGATTGCAAGCTCGAATGACGATAAGCAGCAGGGCTATTTCGCACCTGGAAGCGGAGAAGGATATGAATTCTTCGAGAGACTGGATCTGGATGAACTGGCTTTGAAAGCTGCCAAAACAGCTGTAGTTATGATCGATGCGAAACCTTGTCCTTCCGGGAAGATGCCTGTCGTCATTGGAAACGGATTCGGCGGCGTAATCTTCCACGAGGCCTGCGGTCATGCACTTGAGTCAACCGCCGTCGGAATCAAAGCTTCCTATTTCACGGGCAAAAAAGATAAAAAGATTGCAAGTTCTATCGTTTCTGCTTATGATGATGCAAAAATCGCCAAGGAATGGGGCAGTTATGAGGTCGATGATGAGGGAACTCCCTCGACAACAAACCTTCTCATTAAGGACGGTATCCTCAACAGCTATCTGATCGATAAGATCGGCAGCCGAAGAATGAATGAACCTTCGACCGGTTGTGCCCGGCGCCAGAACTATGCATATGCTCCTACATCCCGTATGTCGAATACCTTTATCGCAAATGGCAAAAGCAAACCGGAAGATATTATCGCAGATACCGAGTATGGTATTTACGCGGCCAGTATGGGCGGCGGATCTGTGGATACCTCCACTGGTGAATTCAATTTCGCAGTTAATGAAGCATATATGATCCGTAACGGTAAAGTATGCGAAGCGGTTAAGGGTGCGACTCTGATCGGTAAGGGCGATGAAGTCCTTCTGAATATCGATCGTGTCGGAAACGACCTTAAGCTCGCACAAGGTGTTTGCGGCTCCGTAAGCGGAAGTATTCCTGTAGATGTCGGACAGCCAACGATACGTGTATCGGAGATCACCGTCGGCGGTCAGGCATGATTTGAAGCAAGAATTGTAAGTAATCAGGTGAGAAAATGGACAGCAAGATTCGTGAATATATTGATGAATTATTAAAACAGGCGCTGAAAGAAGGATTTTCCGAGGCTGAGGTGTACTATGGCTCGGATAATTCCATGTCTGTCTCCGCAAGAGAAGGAAAAATCATTGAATTTGAGAATTCGGATTCTTCTGGAATCTCTTTCCGCGGCCTTTATAACGGACAGATGGGAAGTGCGGATACAGAAGATATTCAGCCGGATATGATCCCGTTTCTGATCAATCTGGCGAAAGATAATTGCAAGGTGCTGGAAGTTAAAGAAGAGATCACAGTTTTTGAAGGTGAAAAAGAATATCCTGAATTCAACGGTTTTTCCGATGACCTTGCCAAGATCGATTATCAGACATTGGCGGACGCTGCTCTCTCGATGGAAAAAGAACTGCTTGCCTACGATTCTCGCATCGAAGCGGTAGATGATTCCAATGCCATTTATTCCAGCACGATCTCATACCTTCAGAATACTAAAGGAATGGTCTGCGAAACTGCTACAAATGATTTCGCAGTTTATCTCGGATGCAGGGCTAAAGACGGCGAAGACGTTCAAACCTATGGAAAATCCTGGTCGTATGGAACTCGTGCGGAATTTGATGCGAAGCAATGTGCAGATATCGTCGGAAAGCATGTTATAGCAAAACTTGGAGCCGAACCGGTTGATTCTATAAAAACACCAATCGTACTTGACCGCTTTGCTGCGAAGAGCCTCCTGGCCGCGTTTTCGGGTGCTTTTAACGCAGAAGCGATTCAGAAGGGCCTTTCCCGTCTTGTCGGAAAAATCGGTGAAAAGATCGCTGATGAAAAGATCACTCTCGTTGATGAAGGTATGATCGATGGTAGCCGTCTGTGCTGCCCGTTTGATTCCGAAGGTGTTGTCACCAAAAAGACCGTTCTCATTGATAAAGGTGTTTTCCGTTCTGCACTTCACAATAGAAAAACTGCTCTGGCAGATGGTGTGGAGAGCACAGGTAACGCTTCCAAAGGCGGCAAGAACGGACTTGGTATCAGTCCTGCCAATTTCCATTTTGAAAAAGGTGACATCAGTAGAGAAGCGTTATTCGAAAAAATGTGCAACGGAATCTATATCACCGCAGTATATGGACTGCATGCCGGAATCAACGCGATTTCAGGTGATTTTTCCCTTATGTCCGAGGGCTTTGTTATCCGTGACGGAAAGATCGCGGAACCCGTAAACCAGATCACGATCGCTGATAATTTCTTCGATGTGCTGATGAAGGTGGAGGCACTTGCAAATGATGTCGAGTATTTCTCGCCGGAAGCGACGCATATCCAGTCCCCCAGCCTTCTGATCCCGGATGTTTCTGTTGCCGGAAAATGATTACAGGATCGTCGGATTTCTGTGGTTTTTATTGAATTTCCTTTTCTTGATCATCTTGATCAGTAAGATAATAGCGAATACGAGGAAAATGAACAGGATCGTTCCTACAATAACAGGGACGATCATTGTTTTTAAGCTCTTTTTCTCGGAAACCTTCGTTTCTGCGGAAGTTTCTGTAGTAGAATCGGGATTCGTAATAGTTACTGTGTAATATCCGATACGGTAAGATTCGTTATTTGAGAAACGGCGGTAGATCGGAATCGAAAATTCCTGCACATCGGCCGTCGGATCGATCACCATACCTGATAGATCCAGCTCGTTACTATA
This sequence comes from Clostridiales bacterium, assembly GCA_017961235.1. Taxonomy (GTDB): domain Bacteria; phylum Bacillota; class Clostridia; order Saccharofermentanales; family Saccharofermentanaceae; genus Scatonaster. Next base: position 133,473 of record JAGCXQ010000049.1, read on the forward strand.
TCCTCCATTGGCAAGCGTTGTCTCTATCGAGTAACACTCGAGAAGTCGAAGCTCCGTGTTGGTGACCTTAAGCGGTGTGCCGGATATAGCGTGCTCGATCTGGGTAAGAGAATCCTGCACCATACTATTTAATTCCGGTGTATCGATCATTGTAGTCGTATAGTTTGTGTAGCAGTATTCGAAGAGATCGATCAGCGTCTGATACCGTTTCTCGGCATCTCCAGCTCCAAGAAGGACTCCGATCAGACGTCTTCCGTCTTTTTCCGCTCCGGCAATGATCGTGTAAGATGCTTCCGTAGAAAACCCCGTCTTTCCGCCTATATAATACTCATAGGCGGTTGCAGGTATGGATACAAAACGATTCGCATTATTCAGCACTCGTCTATCATTATATGTGTTTGTCGGCTCAATAGTAAAAGAAGAGCGAGTCGCGATTTCCTGAAAATCCGGGTGATGAAGCGCTTCTTTCAGGATCAGAGACATATCCAGACAGGTCGTTCTGTGCTCACTGTCCATACGTCCGTATGAGTTCGTGAAGTGAGTAGAAGTACATCCTAATTTCTCAGCTCGTTCATTCATCTTCTTAACAAAAGCACTTTCACTTCCGCTGATCTTAATTGCCAGCGCCATACAAGCATCGTTGGCAGATTTCAAAAGACATGCATAGAGGCATTGTTCAACAGTTACGATTTCTCCATCTGAGAAACCGATACGGACATAATCATCCGGGATAGACTCATACATATCTTTCGTGATCGTTATCGTGTCATCAAGTTCTAATTCTTCAAGCGCCAGAAGAATCGTCATGATCTGTGTAATTGCCGCAGGAGCACGTAATGTGTCGTACTGATATCCGATCAGCTTGGTATCGGAAGACGCATCGTAGATAAGATACGAGTCAGCTCCGACGATCGGAAGATTTGAAGGTTCCGGATCCAGAAGGCCTTCCACCGGATTTGTAAGGGCCTGACCGTTCCCGGACTCTGTTTCTGAAGTGTCATTATCTGCAAGAAGAGAAGGAGAGAGCGATGAAATAAGAATAACGAGTGTGAGAATAAGTGATAACACCCGCTCTATAAGCTTCTTTTTTCGCATGATATACTCTCCTTCGCACGAAAAAAATCTTCCCGATATCGTTCACAAAATCCGTTTGTTCATGTATCATTAAAGAGTCAAAAACAACGAAATAAATCGAAATAGAAATCGAGGTCATTTACGTGTCAACTGTTATTGTATCGCAAGATGAGTTATCGCGCTATAACTCTCTCATCCCTATGCTTAAAAAGCATATTTCCGAGGCCGGAATCGATCGCGGCCGTCCGCTGACATACCTTGTAAAAACGTATGGCTGCCAGTTAAATGAGTCAGACAGTGAAAAGATCGAGGGTATCTTTCAGGAGATCGGACTTGTTGAGGCAAAAGAGGAGGAAACTCCTGATTTTCTGATCTTTAATACATGCACGATACGTGAAAATGCGGATATCCGTCTTTTCGGAAATCTGGGTGCATATAAATCCCGCAAAAAAGAGAACCGGGATATGTTTATCGCCGTATGCGGCTGCATGATGAAACAGCAGGAGAATATCGACCGGATCAAGAAGAGTTTTCCTTATGTTGATGCATGTTTCGGTCCATCGGATATCCATATGCTGCCGAAGATCCTTGCCAACAAACTGAACCAGAGAAAACGTATCTTCTCGGTGTCTGAAGAGGATTATCTCGTGGATGACAACGATATTCCCGTATTACATAAGAGAAAATTCCGTGCGTTGGTCCCGATCATGTACGGTTGTAATAATTTCTGCACGTACTGCGTCGTTCCTTATACCAGAGGCCGTGAGCGCTCCCGTTCTTCGGAACAGATCCTTTCCCAACTCCGAGATCTGGCGGCTTCCGGCTATAAAGAGGTCATGCTTCTGGGACAGAATGTAAATTCATACGGCAAGGATAAAGAAGGGGAGATCTCCTTTGCCAAGCTTCTTGAAGAAGCAGCGAAGATCCCCGGTTTTTCGCGTATCCGTTTCATGACATCCCATCCGAAAGATATTTCAGAAGAAGTTATTTATACGATGAAGAAATATCCGAATATCGAGCGTCACCTGCATCTTCCGATGCAGTCCGGTTCCAGCAGCATCTTAAAGAGAATGAACCGTCATTATGATCAGGAACAGTATCTGAAGACAGCGATGCTTTTCCGAAAAGAACTTCCGGATGCGACTGTTACGACCGACATTATCGTCGGATTCCCCGGGGAGACAGAAGAAGACTTCCAGGCAACTCTCGATGTGATCGAGAAAGTGAAGTTTGACAGTGCTTTTACTTTCCAGTATTCCAGAAGACCGGGAACAAAAGCGGCAGACTATCCGGATCAGATCCCTCAGGATGTCGTTACCGAGCGCTTCGGAAGACTTCTTGAACTCCAGAATGCGCTTACATTCGCTTCTAATGAATCCGTCGTTGGAAAGACAGAGGAGATCCTGATCGAGGGCAAGAGTGCAACCGCGCCGGATGTGCTGACCGGGAGAACCAATTCCAACAGGCTCGTGAATTTCAGGATCCCTGCAGGAATCGAGCTTAACGGAAAGAAAATCGACAGTTCCGCACCTGATTTTGATGCGGATGAATTTGAAGGAATGCTCGCAAATGTGCGGATCACCCGCGCAAAACCGTATTCCGTAGAAGGTGAATTGGAGAGTTTTATCGATGAGTCAAGATGATCTTCTAACATATGCTTCAGTAGATGTATCGACGCTCTCTCCGATGATGCGCCAGTACTTCGACATGAAAAAAGCAGCAGGTGATGCGATCCTCATGTTCCGTCTCGGGGACTTCTACGAGATGTTCTTTGATGATGCTATCCTGGTGTCCAGAATACTCGAGCTGACACTTACTTCAAGAGACTGCGGCCTGGAGAAGCGCGCACCAATGTGCGGTGTGCCGCATCACTCCGCATCGTCTTATATGCAGCGGCTGATCACCCAGGGCTATAAGGTCGCGATATGCGAGCAGATGGAAGATCCCGCGCTGGCAAAAGGACTTGTAAAACGCTCGATCACGCGTGTCCTGACACCGGGTACCGTGATCGATACGAATGGCCTGGATGAGAAGAAGAATAACTTCCTGGTATGCGTTTATAAGGTTGGTATGCAGTATGGACTCGCAGCTGCGGATATCACTACGGGAACGATGGAAGCGACACAGCTGATCACCGGAAACACAGCCCAGCATCTAGTGAATATGCTCTCGAAGTATCGTGCTTCTGAGCTGATCTTCAATGAAGATTTCAGTAAAGACCCGCTGTTTTCCTATGTGTGTGATAATCTGGTCGGATCTGTCACGCTTCGTCCGAACGCGGACTTTTCCTCAGGTCTGGCAGAACGTGTTCTCCCTTCTAATCTTAAAAAGGGAAAAGAAGGAAAGAAGAAGGCGAAGAGTTCTTTTGCCGAGGAAACAAAGAACATACTTCTGACTTCCGCGATTGATGCCATTCTTGCATATCTTGATGAGACACAGCAATCCCAGGTAACCCATTTCTCGGAAGCAAGGATCTACGAAGTTTCGGATACGATGGAACTGGATGTGGCGACCAGAAGCAATCTGGAAATCACATCTACCATCCGTTCCAAATCAAAGAAGGGAAGCCTTCTGTGGGCGATCGACCTGACGCAGACATCCATGGGCGGACGACGCCTCAGAGAATGGGTAGAAGAGCCGCTTATTGACGTCTCTTCCATCACATCCAGACTGGATGCCGTAGAGCAGGCGAAGAATGATTTTATACACCGTCAGGAGCTAAGAGAAGCTCTTCTCGGGGTGCATGACATGGAACGTCTTGCTTCCCGTATCGCACTTTCTTCGGTAAATGCGAGAGATCTTCTGAACCTGAGAAACACACTGTCGAAACTTCCTTATATTCAGGAATGTGCTGCGCAATTCCAGTCCGGTGTGCTGAAAGACACGGTATCCGAACTGGAGGATCTCTCAGATATATACCAGCTTCTGGAGTCTTCATTATGTGAAGATCCGCCGATCTCGGTAAAAGAGGGCGGCATGTTCAAAGACGGCTTCAATGAAGAAGCGGACAGACTCCGTCGCGCCAGCAAGGATGGAAAATCCATCATTCTGGAAATGGAAGCAAAAGAGAAAGAAGAAACCGGTATCAAGAACCTGAAGATCAGTTATAATAAGGTTTTTGGCTACTACATTGAGGTTTCCAAGGGTAATGTCCCGCTTGTCCCTGACCGTTATATCCGTAAGCAGACCCTTACGACCGGTGAGCGTTATATCACGGATGAACTAAAGAAAATCGAGGATATGATCATCGGCTCGACAGCGAAGCTTGTCCAGCTTGAATATGACCTGTTCTGTGAGATCCGGGAAACGATCGCAGCTCAGGTACACCGCTTGTTCCGTGTTGCCAATGCGCTCTCTGTTCTTGATGTCATCATGTCATTGGGAGAACTCGCGGAAAGGAATAATTACTGCCGCCCGAAGGTCGATGATACAACAGCCCTTGTTATCGAGGATGGCCGCCATCCGGTCGTGGAAAAGATGCTGAAAGAAGGAGAATTCGTACCGAACGGCATTACTATGGATGAATCGGATCACCGGATTATGATCCTTACCGGTCCGAATATGGCAGGTAAATCCACATATATGCGTCAGACGGCGCTTATCGTGCTGCTTGCGCAGATCGGAAGCTTCGTCCCGGCATCCTTTGCTCATATCGGCATCGTTGACCGTATCTTTACCAGGATCGGCGCGTCAGATGATATATCTCTTGGCCAGTCCACATTCATGGTTGAAATGAACGAGGTATCCGGTATCTTACGTAACGGTACTTACAGAAGCCTGCTGCTTCTTGATGAGGTCGGCCGTGGAACAAGTACATATGACGGACTTGCCATCGCCTGGGCGATCATCGAATTCATTTCTAACCGTTCCATTATGTTTGCAAGAACTATTTTTGCTACCCACTACCATGAGCTGAACCAGCTCGAGAAGACACTTCCCGGCGTATATAATGCTCATGTTGAAGTAGAAGAGAAGAATAAAGAAGTAAGTTTTCTTCATAAGATCTCGATGGGAGGCACCTCTGACAGTTATGGTATCGAGGTTGCCCGTCTGGCCGGTGTTCCGAGTGAAGTAGTGGAACGTGCCAATGTGATCCTTTCCGAACTGGATAAGAAGAAAATGCAGATCAATTATTCTTCCGGTGACGGGCAGGAAGGATTTGAAGGACCGATCTCCGGTCAGATCCCGATCTTTGCTCCGAGCCAGAAGGTTTCTGATTCGAATTCATTACGATCCGAACTGGTGAACCTTGACATTTCCAGAATTACGCCTTTGGAGGCGATGAACATATTGTATTCATTGATTGAGAAAGCCAAAGGAGATGATTAGTTATGTCAAGAATCCAGATACTTGATGCAGCGACATCAAATGCTATTGCGGCCGGTGAAGTTATCGAGCGGCCGATGTCTATTGTAAAAGAACTGATGGAGAACTCCATCGATGCAGGTGCCACTCAGATCACCGTTGAGATCGCAGATGGCGGGATCACCCTGATACGTGTGCGTGATAACGGTTGTGGAATGGATGAAGAAGATGCGCAGAAAGCATTCATCTGCCATGCGACCAGTAAGCTCCGTTCTCTGGATGAGCTCTTTTCCCTGCATTCCATGGGCTTCCGTGGCGAAGCTCTTGCGAGTATTGCGGCTGCTGCCAGAGTCACACTATCTACAAAAGAACCGCTTGCAGAGAAGGGAACCTGTGTCCGGTATGAAGGAGGCCAGTTCATCTCCTGCGAGCCGATCGGCATGCCTTCCGGAACGACAGTAGAAGTAAGAGACCTTTTCTATAATCTTCCGGCACGCTTTAAGTTCCTGAAGAAAGATCAGACGGAAGCAAACTACATCCAGGTTCTGATCGAGAGGTTCATTCTCTGCCATACGGATGTTTCGTTTAAGTTCATCAAAAACGGAAAAACGGTATTACAAAGTCCGGGAAACTGCGATCCGAGTTCTGCACTTTATAGTGTATATGGAAAAGAGATCTGCAGTGCCTGCCGTCCGATCAACAGTACGATAGACGGTATTACGGTAAAAGGATTCGTCGGCCTTCCGAAGATCGCACGTGCATCGCGTTCCGAGCAGATCATTTTCGTGAATCAGCGTCTGATCCGAAGCAAAACGATCACATCCGCGATCGATTCGGCATATACAAATATGCTGATGAAGGGCAAATATGCCTTCGTGATCCTCGATATCCTGATCCCATCCGCGGATCTTGACGTTAATGTTCATCCGCAGAAAGCAGAGGTCCGTTTCTCGAATGAATCCATGATCTATCGCGCGGTATACCATGCAATCGTAAACACACTATCTGCGGAGACGATGAGTGTGGAATTCGAGTTCAATAAAGGAGACAATCAGAAAGAGACGAATAATGCAGCCCCGCTTCAGGCACCTGTTCCGACAGCTGCTAAACCTGAAATTACAGTTGCTGCTGAACAAAAACCGGAGGTTTCAGATCGTCCTTCGCCGGCTATTTCAGTGCCGGCAAGTACGCCTGTTTCCAAGCCTTCCGTCGATTATTCGAAGAATATCGGATACTCGAATCTATATTTTAAAGAGCAGGAAAAAGCATACACTGTTCCGGAGACATTGAGCGCACCTGTTATCGGGACAAAAGAGCCGGAAGTTCAGCCTGAGGTTATACAGGAAGCGGCGCCTTCTGTGGAGAACATCCTTGATATGGTGCCTCAGAGCCGTGAGGAAAGCCTCCATGAATTAACATCCTCCCGTGTGATCGGGACTCTTTTTGATACATATATTCTTCTGGAAACGAAGGATCGCACACTTCTGATGATCGACCAGCATGCTGCTCATGAAAAAGTGCTTTATGAACAGCTTGTGGCTCAGGAACTTGAAAAGAAAGTAGTTTCACAACCACTGATCGCTCCTGTGATCGTTTCTATGTCCAGATCCGATATCAGCTTTATCGAAGAGCATAGTAAAGATCTGGAGGATATCGGATTTGAGGTTTCTTCCATGGGAGACAGTGAACTTGCTATCCGATCGGTACCGGCGCAGGTCGATCCCCAAAGTGTATCTTCCGCTTTTATTGAGATGGTGGATGAATGGATGCACGAAAGTAAAACAAGAAAAGATGCGCTCATCCTTTCGCTTGCGACTAGTGCCTGTAAAGCTGCCGTTAAAGGCCATGACAAGCTTCATGATATAGAAATTAAGCGGCTTCTCGAAGATCTTTCTGTGCTTAAGGATCCGTATCACTGTCCACATGGCCGTCCGATCCTGATCCGTCTGTCGGAAAAAGAAATCGAAAAAGAATTCAAGCGCATTGTCTGAGCAGGAGGCACAAGCATGGATCCGGAAAACTTAAAAAAACTGGAAAAGACCGGATATCACGCTATTCCGATCATTTGCGGTCCTACTGCAAGCGGGAAGACCTCATTTTCCATCAAAGCAGCCAAGATGCTTCACGCAGAGATCTGCTGCTGTGATTCCATGCAGATATACCGTCATCTTACTGTCGGCACTGCAAAACCGACAGAAGAGGAGAAGAGGGAAGTGCCTCATCACCTGATCGATCTTGTTGATCCGGATACTCCTTTTAACGTGGCATCCTATCTGGAAGCTGCATATAGCAAAATTGACGAACTCCTGGAAAGAAATGTGCTTCCTGTATTCTGCGGTGGAACGGGACAGTATGTCACGGCTCTGCAGAAAGGCTTTGATTTCGAAGGGGCGCCTGTAGATAGAGAACTGGAAAACACCCTTCGCGAAGAGTATGAAAAGAACGGGATCGATGCCATTTACCGGCGTCTGATCGCCCTTGATCCGGAGTGTGAAGAGAAGATCCATCCGAATAACACGAAACGTGTCATTCATACGCTTGCGCTACTTGAAAGCAATAAAGGCACCACACGTGATATCCGTGAATCCTCTACAAAGAATGGCCCTCGATATCCGTTCATCCTTTTCGCCATCGATTGGCCCAGAGATGTATTGTACGAAAGAATCGATAAACGCGTTGATATAATGATGGAACAAGGTCTTCTGGACGAAGCCGAATGGTTATATGATCAGCATCTTCCACCGGAATGTACTGCGATGCAGGCCATAGGTTACAAAGAGCTTTTCCCGTATATTAAAGGGGAGAAGTCTCTAAAAGAATGTGTGGATCTACTAAAACAGCACTCGAGAAATTATGCGAAAAGACAGCTCACCTGGTTCCGTCATATGGACGATGTAAACTGGATTTCTTCCGATGAAATGGACGATTATAATATCTCCTTATTACTTTTTTAAGCAATATAAGTGAAACGTATAAAATATCGCATATAAAATACAGCCAGGATCAAAGAAAGATGATATAGTTTGTGCAACAGCAAAAACAGGAGGTACAAACTATGATTCACGAGACAGAAAACGAGACAAAAAGAAACCCGATCCGTGCACTGGATTATTTCCTGAATAAGTGCAGAAAAGAGTTTACATCCGTTGAGATCATGACGCATTCCGGCGAGATCATCGAGGGCATTATCGACTGCTATGACCGCGACTCGATCATCATCCATAATGAGATGACACAGATCATGATATTCAAGCACTCTATCTGCTATATCTCTCCCAGAAACGGTCAAAGGATCATTCCTCCCGAGAAACAGAAGTGGGAGTATGATCCTTCGAAAAGTGCAACTATTATTCTGGCGGCAGCGAAAGCTTAATTCACTTTCGGTCTGAAGATCCCGTCTACGACGCCTAAGATCCTGCAATCATCATCCTCAAAAGGAATCGGCTCGTATGCGGGGTTTTCCGGCTGTAAAAGCGCATGCCCCTTACGGTATGTGAGACGCTTTACGGTTGCTTCATTGCCGATCATGGCAACAATGATCTGATTCATATTCGCCATATTATCACGGCGTACGATGACATAATCTCCGTCCATGATGTGCGCATTGATCATGCTATCGCCACGAACCTTAAGCATAAAGTATTCAGCAGAATTGAAATATTCGGCAGGGAAGGGCAGGTAATGATCGATATTCTCTTCGGCAAGGATAGGAACACCTGCCGTGACCGTACCAACAAGAGGGATCTCTTTAGGAAGAGTAGTCTCGCTCTCTCTGGCAATATCCTTGATCATGATAGCACGGCGTTTACCGGGAATATACTCGATCTTTCCTTCATCCTGAAGACGGCGGAGATGAGCATGAACAGTAGAAGTGGACTTGATTCCTACACCTTGACAGATCTCACGGACAGACGGCGGATAGCCCTCTCTCTTAACATATGAGACGATAAAAGCATAGATGATCTCCAAAGTTTCTTTCAGATTACTCTTAGTGAACCGATAAGCTGCCATAAATCTCCCTCCGTATGCTATTTACAACAATCTTACCATTATAGATTGACAGTGTCAAACGATTGTTCGTATTATAAAAATGAAATACGGCACCTGAAATAATGTGCTATAATCTTCATGATATAGGAGAAAATCATGGAAGAAGAAAGAGTTAACTACGAACAACCTCAGCAGGAAGAGTGGATCAATAATTCCCCTGAAGAAACAGGCGGAAACTCTTCTGTGGGCGGATTTTTCGGATTTTTAGGACGTACTACGGTTAATTATTTCAAAAAGCTTCCTGATTCCATCAAAAACCGTTTCAAAGCAAAGATCGCAGAACGAAGAAGAATGCCTAAAAGGAAGTCTATCCATAAGGTATATGTTCTGGTAGGTTATACCACCAAAGAATATGTTGATCGTAAATACAGAAAGGAAAGAACTTTGCTTCTTATCCGAAAGCTCCTGATCGCCGGAATCGTCATCCTTGCATTGATCATGACATACCGCTGGATCTCTCCGAAGATCGATTACAGCGAATACAAACAGATGGTCGGCGTAAATAAAATCAATGAATTAACACAGAGCGATCCGTTTGCTACAGAAACAACGATCGTCGCCGAAGCTCCGGATGTACAAAATGTAACACCGATTCCATCAAACACTACCGAAACACAAGAAACAAAAGAAACTGCTTAAGGATCATCTCATGATGATCCTTTTCATATATGAATAAGAGGTTTTTTGTAAATAGAGAAGTGAAAAAAACATAACACACAATTAAACAAAATCACAGTTTTGTTTAATTGAGAAGAAGAAAAAACAGAAAAATAATAATTTGTAGATTAACATATCTACTCAATATCACTCAGAATGAAAAAGCAAGAAAAACTCTAAAGTGACGAGTTTTTCGCATCGCGAAAACTGTCTGAGTCACGTAGAGTTGTTTCTTGCTTTTTCTAATGACCGTTCTGGAGCGTTTTATTTTCTTCTCAACGATAAATCGTACTTAACGAATCATTCTATTTAATGCGCATACGACAGCTCTCAGTGAAGATTTGGTTACGGAACTTGATATTCCTGCTCCAAGATGCATGTTTCCATCTTTATCAGCGATCTGTACATATGTAATAGCTGCTGAATCAGATCCGCTCTTGATCGCGTGCTCATTATACATTCTGATAGACAGTTTTATGTTTAAAGTTTTTTCTATTCCATTACAGAACGCGTCAAGTAAACCAATACCATCTCCGATGACTTCGATGATCTCATCTGCGTATTTTAATTTCACATTTACATGTGCTTTTTTATCTCCCAGAGATTCTTCACGATATCCGATCATGTTATATGGTGTCATAACATTTACATAAACATCATCAAACAATTCAAAGAGTTCCTGCGGCATCAGATCACTATGACGGGATTCAGATTCGGACGTAACGATCTGCATAAAGTCTTTCTGGAACGATTTCGGCAGATGCAAGCCATAATTTCTTTCCATGATATATGCCAGGCCGTTTTTTCCGGACTGACTGTTGATACGGATGATCGGATCATAGCTGCGGCCGACATCTTTCGGATCAATTGGCAAATATGGCACATACCATGTATTTTTTTCTTTGACATTTTCCATTCCTTTTTGAATGGCATTCTGATGAGTGCCAGAAAACGCAGTAAATACAAGCCTTCCAGCCCACGGCTGACGGTCGCCGATACGCATTCCGGTACAGCTTTCATACATATCAATGACTTCATCCATATCTGAAAAGTCGAGTTCCGGATCGATGCCGTTCATGAATATATTCATGGCAAGCGTGATAATATCGCAGTTTCCGGTTCTTTCGCCATTTCCGAAGAGGGTCCCCTCTACCCTTTCCGCCCCTGCCAGAAGCGCCAGTTCGGATGCAGCAACACCGGTGCCGCGGTCATTATGGGTATGAATGGACACAATGATCGAATCTCTGTATTTCGTGTGTGTACAGAAATACTCGATCATATCAGCAAACACGTTAGGCATCGTCATTTCAACGGTTTCCGGCAGATTGATGATGACCTTGTTATCCGGAGTCGGTTTCCAGACATCCAGTACGGCATCGACGACCTCGACCGCAAATTCCGGTTCGGTCTCCGAGAAATTCTCCGGAGAATATTCCAGATGCCATATGGTATTGCTTTCATCGGCATCGATCTCTGCCTGAATCAGTTTCGCGCCTTTTACAGCAAGATCTTTACACTGCTGTTTATCAAATCCGAAAACAACTTCACGCTGAAGTTTGGAAGTCGCATTATACAGATGAACGATTGCGGAACGTGCACCGCTTACAGCCTCAAAAGTCTTATGAATAACATCTTCACGAGCCATCGTCAGTACCTGGACAGTCACATCATGAGGGATCAGGTCGTTGTCGATCAGATGGCGTGTAAACTCATATTCCGTGTCGGAAGCCGCAGGATAACCGATCTCGATCGTCTTGAAACCGAGTTTGACAAGGTAGTCGAAGAACTGAACCTTCTGATTCAGATCCATCGGGACTTCCAGCGCCTGATTTCCGTCCCGTAGATCGACACTGCACCATATCGGAGCTTTAGCTAGCTTCTTATTCGGCCATGTCCGGCCCGGCAGATCGATCATTTTCGGCATCTGATACTTGTCAAATTTCATCCTTCGTTCCTCCTTTGTATCAATATAGGCAAACAAAAAAAGCCTTCGTCTCTTATCTTAGAGACGAAAGCTTGAATCTTCCGCGGTACCACTCTACTTCATCCATCATGGATGCGCTCATCGAATACGGGAAAAGCACTTGCCTTTCTGATATTCTGCTCTCTGATAACGGTGAGCCTCCGACTTCATCTACTGCTGATCTTTTTCAATGAAGCGCACTCCAGGGCGAGTTCAAAATCTCTCTTCTACCCGGCTTCCACCATCCCGGGCTCTCTATCAGAAGGAAAAAGATCTCTACTGATCCCCTTCTTCGTGTTTACTTAATTAACTTAACATAAAACTTTTTGTTTGACAATAAGCGTCTTTCGGAAAAGATTCTGACATTTCTTTAGAAAACGATATACTTTTATGTGAGAAATCTTCTTTCTGATTCGTTTAATCTATGAGATCTCAATTCCGAAACAAGGAGGTTTAGTTTGAAAAACGAAGTCGTGGTAAAACTGTTTGACTCGTATGCGGATGACCTTTACCGGTTTGCCGTCTCTTATGTCGGTTCCGGTCATGATGCCGAAGACGTTGTTCAGGATGTATTTTTGAAGATCTTGTCGAAAAGTATGCTTTTCGACAGGAGATTTGAAAAGGCCTATCTTATGACGATGACGGCAAATCAGTGTAAGGATCTGCTCAAGTCAAAAGCCAGGAAATCAAGCGTGGATCTGGAAAGCAGTGAGAATGAACTGTCTTGTTATGACAGATTTTCCGATGAAGACAGGACGGTTTTTGATGAACTGATGAAACTGCCTGACATATATAGGGCCCCGATCCACCTATTCTTCTATGAAGGCTATACCTATAAAGAGATCAGTAAGATTTTGAAAATATCCGAGTCGGCTGTTGCAATGCGGATCAAACGAGGCAAGGAACAGCTGAAGATCAGATTGGAGGATTAGTATGAAAAATACATGGGACAAAATCGTAATGGATGAGGATAAAAAGGAAGAGATCCGAAAAGCTCTTCTCAAGAAGAAGCCAGTTACACATACATGGATCAAGGTCGTGGCTGCGGCGGCTGCTTTAATCTGTGCCGTGATGATCATACCGTTTACGAGAAACAAGGTATTGCAGGCAGCAGAGCGGATAATAAAGCCTTTCCGTACGAAGAACGGCTTGGAGATGGATATCGAATATGATGATAATAATGATTTTGTTTCTGCTACAGTTGTAGGAACACCGACAGAGTATCTGAAAGTTGTCAATGGTCGTCTGATTTTCGAAATTGAAGACAAAACCATTGATGTCACGGATCTTTGTAGTGATGAAGATTTTTACCGCTACGAGATCAAAAATGACGATGGATCCATTAATTTGATTTATGTTGGAGGCAATATTACACACTATGGCTGGTTCGAAGTGGTTATCAGTTCGGATTTCCAGGAGAATACTAATGAAGATAACGTAAATGTCTTATGGTATATATATGGTCATAACTCAGAATATGTAGAGAATCCCTCTGAAGCAGAACAAAAGTGGGCACAGAAAGCTGAAGAAGATGCAAAGAAATACATGTCTTCTATGAAGTAATTATTCTGAAAATAATATTCAAGAGCGCCCTCCCGAAAAACTTCGGAAGGGCGCCTTTTCATGCAAAGATAATAATTCCTTCGATCCTTAAGCTTCCTTCGGATAGGAACGCTTAACGATCACAGCCATTTCCTTCACACGCTGGGCAAGCTCTGCATATGCTTCTGGTGTCAGCTGCTGAGCTGCATCAGAAAGAGCGTGCTTCGGATCCGGATGAACTTCGATGATAAGTCCATCTGCACCGGCTGCGATAGCAGCAAGCGCCAGAGGCTGCACGTACTGTGCTTTTCCGGCAGCATGACTCGGATCAACAATGATCGGAAGATGGGTCTTGCCCTTAAGTACCGGAACTGCACTGATATCCAGAGTAGAACGTGTAGCGGTCTCAAAAGTACGGATACCACGTTCACACATCATGATGTGATAGTTACCTTCACTCATGATATATTCTGCAGAACCCAGCCACTCATCGATAGTTTCTGCAATACCGCGCTTCAGCATGACCGGAATACCGGACTTACCGACAGCGGACAGAAGACGGAAGTTCTGGGCGTTTCTCGCACCGATCTGGATAATATCGAGATAATTCGAAGCATATTCGATATCGTTCTCAGATGTGATCTCGGAGATGACCAGAAGGCCATATCTGTCAGCCACACGGCGGAGGATCTTTAAGCCCTCTTTTTCCAGTCCCTGGAATGCATACGGAGATGTTCTCGGCTTATATGCACCGCCACGAAGCACCTTAACGCCGCAGGCAGCCATCTTTGAGGCAACGGCTTCGACCTGTTCTTCGCTCTCAACGGCACAAGGACCGGCCATCATGACCAGTTCTTTTCCACCGATCGTTAGATCTTTTACATTAAACGAGGTGCCTTCCGGACGGAACTGACGGGACGCGAGCTTATACGACTCCATGATCGGAACGATCTTCTCAACACCTGAGAGAACTTCCAGAGAACCCGGAGTCAGACGGGATTTATCACCGATAACACCGATGATCAATCTCTCGGCACCTTCAGAAACGTGTGCCTTCAGTTCGTTTCTCTCGAGAACGTCAATGATCTCATGTACCTGAGAGTCACTGGCACCCGGTTTTACAACAATAATCATACTTTACCTTCTTTCTTGTGGTACTCCATGTACCACACCTACCATACTACGAACAAGGATTATAACGCATTTTATCCTTGGAATAAAGAACTTTGCCTTATTTTATGTTCTCAATGAAGCATTTATATGCAAGATAGGTAAAATACAGGTCGATCTTGCTGATGACTTCATACGGAGCATGCATCGAAAGCACCGGAACGCCGCAGTCGATGACTTCCATACCGAGCTTAGCGAGATATGCGGAGATCGTTCCGCCACCGCCTGCATCTACTTTACCAAGTTCACCGGTCTGCCATGGAATATCGTTTTCAGCAAAGATACGAAGAATCGAGGCAAAGAATTCGGAGTTTGCGTCACTGGCACCGGACTTTCCTCTGGCACCCGTGTATTTTTCCATCTTCACACCTTTGTTGAGATATGCAGTGTTTCTCTTATCGGAAACATTGGCATACTTCGGGTCAAAAGCATTGGAAACATCGGTGGAAAGCATCTTGGTATTCGCAATGCACTTTCTGTATCCGAGCTCATCGTAGCCGCCATTGATCTTGGCAAAAAGCTCCACAAGGAAATTTTCATAGAGTCTGGACTGCGCACCGGAGTTACCGTAAGATCCGATCTCTTCCTTATCGGAAAGCATACATACACATGTTCTTGCCGGAGCTTCCTGCGCCATAAGAGCCATCAGTGCCGGATACGCGCAAACCTTGTCATCATGGCCATATGCAGCGATGAGTGCTCTGTCAAAGCCGACATCTCTTGCCTTCATGGCAGGAACGATCTCGATCTCCGCAGAAACAAAATCCTTCTCATCAATGCCATATTCACTGTTCAGAAGCTTCAGGATCGCGTATTTGCAAGCGTTTGAGGAGTCATCTTCCGGAAGCTTGCTGGCACCGATCATGACATTTAAGTCTTCGCCCTTGATGAAATCCGTTGCTTTCTGGCTCATCTGCTCAGATCCGAGATGCGGCAGAAGATCGGAAATATAGAAGATCGGATCTTCATCCTTTTCGCCGACACAGATCTCAAGCTTTGTGCCGTCTTTCTTCATGATGACACCATGGATCGCCAGCGGGATCGTGGTCCACTGATATTTCTTGATCCCACCGTAATAATGAGTCTTAAAGAATACCAGTTCATCTTCTTCATAGAGCGGGTTCGGCTTGAGATCGAGACGCGGCGAGTCGATGTGAGCACCAAGGATATTAAATCCTTTATAAGCATCTTCTTTGCCGACTACTGCAAACATCAGGCCTTTACCCTTGATGGAAGAAAATACCTTATCACCGGATTTCAGTGCTTTTTTCGTATCGATATCAACAAAGCCCTTATCTGTCAGCGCTTCGATCGCATTGTTTACGAACTCGCGCTCGGTCTTGCTGATATTAAGAAATGCCATATACTCTTCGGCAAAAGCCATGGTATGGTCGATATCATCCTGAGAACGGCTTTCCCAGAGATTCGGATACTCCGCAAAAAGCTCCTTCTTCTCTTTCTTCAGGGACTTGGTCTTCTTCTCTTTCAGTTCCTTTTCTGTTTTTTTTTCTTTTGGCATATAATCATCTCCTTATACAAAGATACTAAACAAAAAACGCAAATATATGATACCATATTGTCGTGTTAATCACGACTAACTATTGAGATATTTGAGGTAAAGATGTTTACTGATACACATAATCACACCAGCCACTTCAGTTCGGACGCGAGAATGACGGCAAAAGAACTGATCGATGCATGTAAAAAACTTCAAATGAACGGAGTTGCCGTGACGGAGCATTACGAAGGTGATTACCCGCACGATATCGGTGAAGTACAGATATTCGACATCCCGGAGTACTTCGAGGCGTTTAAATCCTGGCGCGAATATGCGGATGGTTTTCCGGTCTACTGCGGTATCGAACTTGGTTATCAGAAGCATCTGTGCGGTTTTTACGATGATATGATCGCAAAATACCCGTTTGATGAAGTGATCCTTTCGAATCACCTTTATGCCGGAAAAGATCCCTACTTCTTCCGTGAATGCTACGAAGAAGATATGCTTACCGTGTATCGAAAGTACATCGAAGAAATGGCTGAAATGGCTGAAAAATGCAACAACTACGATATCGTTGGGCACTACGACTATATCAATAGATATGCGCCATATGAGCAGCCTCAGATCAAATATGCGCAGTGTCCGGAGGCGTTTGACCGCTTCTTCTCTGCTATCATTTCCAAGGATAAATGCCTGGAGATCAATACCAGATCCGTAGATAAGATGCGAAAGAAAGGTTTATCTGATAGTCTTCCGGACAAAGAGATCCTTACCAGATACTATGAAATGGGCGGTAGAAACATCTCGCTCGGCTCGGATTCACACGGCAGCGAAACGCTCTGCATCCATTTCAAAGAAGTGGCCGAATACCTGAAATCTTTCGGTTTTACAGAGAATTCATATTATGTCGGAAGAAAGAGATTTGGAGAACCGCTCTGATCCTTATACTTCGACTCTGCCCGAGATAATGTCCTTATAGTCCTTTAGATTCTTCCGCAGGAGATTCGGAGTATCAAGTCCATAAGGGCATTTTGTTTTACAGATCCCGCAATCTACGCAATTCTCGATCTTTGCCATCTCTGCCTGCCAGAACTCACCCTTGAAGTTTTCCGAAGGTGATCTCCGGATAAGCTGTGACATTCTCGCACACTGGTTGATCTGAATACCGACAGTACAAGGCATGCAGTAACCGCAGCCACGGCAGAAATCCCCAAGTAGCGACAGACGGTCTTCTTTTATAAAATCAGCAATCTCCTCTGTCATTTCAGCCGGCTCATCAAAGAAAGAGAGCCACTGAGCAAGTTCTGATTCTCTCTGGATCCCCCAGATCGGAAGTACCTCATACTGACTCATAAAAGCCATGCAGGCTCTGCTGTTCGTCAAAAGACCGCCGGCAAGTCCTTTCATAGCGATAAAGCCCATTCCAGCCTCTTCGCATGATCTGCAGAGAGCTATATCCCTTTCCGAAGCCAGATAGGAAAACGGAAACTGTAATGTCTCATAGAGGCCAGAACTAACGATCTCTTCAGCTACACCGATCAGATGTGCGGTAATGCCGATATGGCGGATCTTTCCCTGTTTCTTCGCCTGAAGAAGAGCCTCATACATGCCGGTTCCGTCATCCGGTCTGTAGCACTGCGGGACGCAGTGAAGCTGATAGATATCAAGATAATCCGTTCGAAGATTGGTAAGGGTCGTATGCAGATCTTCCCAAAACTTTTCCGGTGTCTTCGCCTGAGTCTTGGATGCAATAAAGATCTTGTCCCTCATTCCATCAAAAGCAGCGCCAAGTTTTACTTCGCTGTCTGAATAGGCGCGTGCGGTATCAAAAAATGTCATTCCTCCGTCATATGCACCTCGAAGGAGCTTCACGGCAGTATCCAGAGCGACACGCTGTATCGGTAGTGCGCCAAAAGCATTCTGAGGAGTTGTTATTCCGGTTTTTCCAAGAGTTATATTTTTCATACTATGCCTCATTTACCAACTTTCCTGTCATATGATCAACTGTAAGCTCCAGACATAGAACTCTCGGGAACGCATGTATGAGTTCATGCTGAAGGTATTCCTCGTCATCCGTGAATTTGCGTGTAATATTCGTGCATATCCATTTCGCTTTTTCGGGATCGGTAACTTCTTTCATCCGGCCGAAAATGATGACACTTCGGATATTCAGTGCCCACTCACCTTCATTTCTGTATCCCTGGTCCATAACACAGTAACTGACCTTGGCGCAGTCGCGTAACGAATCGATTTTATGTCCCTCTTTTGCGCCATGAAAATAGAGTTTTCCATCTTCTTCACAGTACCAGTGATCCAGCGGTATGCCATATGGATATCCACCGTCTCCGATCATGGAAAGAACCCCGCGTGGCTGCTCTTTAAGGATCTTTATACATTCCTCATCACTTATCATCTGCTTGAACCTGCGCATCCTTCGGAATACTCTCGGAAGGATAAGCACCTGATTCGGATATCCAAACTCGATGGTCATATCACCTTCTATGAAGCCATACTTCTTATAGAGGGCTCTTGGAGCTGTCCCCTTGGGATCTTCCTCCCGAAAGGTGGATACGGTAATATCACGATATCTGTCCAGTTCATCAAGCGCCTTATCCATTAGAGCAGACGCGATATGATTTCTTCGATGGTCCGGGGCAACCGCCAGAAAACAGATCATATTTCGGTTCCTTGAGAAAAGCAGCACTCCGATGACCTTGTCATCTTCTTTAATACAGATCGCCTGCATCTTACTCATGAATTTCAGGACAGTTTTCTCGTGCTCGGAAAGAGCTTCCTCGGTCTCCAGTCCCGGGAATTCATCTTTCACCAGTCTGACAAGATCCATCCATGCCTGAATATCATTTTTTTCACTATATACCGCGTTCATATCTGCCTACTAAAAATATGGAAAATGGTTTTCCAAAGGATTCTATTTGCTGTTTGTTCTTGATTTAATTATATCATTTTGCACTCTCAATACGTTAAAATTTCTGATCCATGCATGATATAATGCGAGTGGGGATTTTATTATGAGGGGGATAATAGTATGACGAAGTTAGATATGCTAATCGAAGTTATCGGCAACCACAAAGTAGTTATTCAGACGCATAACTACCCGGATCCGGATGCTATGGCTGCAGCCTTTGGTCTTCAGTATCTTCTCAAGCAAAGAAACATTTCGGCGGATATCGTATATTTCGGAAGTCTGGACAAGGTCACCTTGAAACTGATGACGGAAGAACTCCATATCCAAACGATCAATGCTGCGGATTATACAGGTAGCGAAGATGACTATGTAATTAATATCGATGGTCAGAAGAATAATACCAATTTCACGGATCTTATCGGTCATGAGATCGCATGCATCGACCATCACCCGTGGGTATCCGATTATGAATATGCTTTCAAAGATCACCGGATCGTCGGGTCATGCTCCACGATCATCATGGACTATTTCAAAGAGAATAATGTCGAGATACCTACGGATGTCGCCACCGCTCTTCTCTACGCCATAAAGGTCGATACACAGAACTTCACAAGCGGAGTCAAAGAGGATGATATCAGTGCTTTTTCACAGTTAAATGCATTGGCGGATCAGGCTCTGATCCTTCGTCTGGACAGTAACGAACTGGAGATAGACGATCTTCGGGCTTATGGAGCGGCGATCCAGAACCTCTATGCGAAAGACGGCGTCGGATTTGTCCATATTCCCTTCGACTGTCCTGACCGTCTGATCGCAATGGTTTCCAGTTTTATCATGTCACTGGACTGTATCGATCTGTCTGTAGTATATGCCGAAAGAAATGAAGGATTAAAGTTCTCCATCCGTTCGGAGATCCCCGATCTGAAAGCCGGAGATCTTGTCCATCTCGCGCTCGAAGGGATCGGAGATGGCGGCGGACATGCCATGATGGCCGGCGGAGTGATTTTCCCGGACAAACTAAGCGAATTAGGAAATAAAGTAGATGCCGTTATAAGAAAAAGATTCTTAAAAGCGCTGAAAGAAACAAGAAAAAAGGCCTGAGAGATCAGGCCTTTTCAAATGCTACTAAACCGCAGTCCGTCGGATGATCGATCAGCACGACATCCTTCCCTTTCGTCTTATAACGAAGAAGCATCGATGTGATCAGAATGTCACCGGCGCCGCCAAACACCTGAAGGATCGAAATAATAAGAAGCAAAAGCTGTCCTGCGAAGATCGATATGATCCCCAGAAGGATCCCGAGGATCGTCATCGGCATCATCGAACCGATGATATATGTCTTTTTCTTAAGAGGGGAAAGACATGCACAATATGGTGTAAGCTGCTCCTTAATAAAGCCGTACTGGATATCTTTCTTCCCGTTTTCCGCTCCACGGGACCAGCAAAAACCATGGATCAGTTCATGGATTACAGCAAGCGGAATAAAGGACACAAAGACGACTGCAAGATAGATGAAATATCTTGGTGAGTCCTCCTTAAGTAATGTCAGCACTCCGAAATGTCCATTATAAAGATAGTAGCCCAAGACGATCAATGCGACAAAAGGAAGAGTTAGAAGAACACCGACAAAATTCGCCTTTGCAATCGATACCGTCAGGTCTTTTCTCTTATATCCTTTTTCCAGAAGCGCAGCTTCTTTTGCCTTAAAATTCGCCTTTCTCTTGATCTCCGCCTCAGTAAGCTTTCGTTCTTTCTTCGGCTTAGTATCCGGATTTTTACTCATGAATGGTACCGTCCTAAATCATTTTTTACGAATGAAATTATACTATATTCAGGAGATCTCGCAAATAAAAGCATCACATATGCGCATAACGGCTTCCCCAGAGCTTTTGGATCATTTCAAAATTCGGATCATCAAATTCGTAGCGAGTATCTCCTTCATTCAGAAGCATAACTTTATTCATGTCTTCATCCCAATAATACAGGGACGTCTGACCTGCATCATATGCGGAATGTTTTTCGGTCTTTGGTGCTTCGGGATCAAATTCAGTGGCATATTTATAGAGCTCATTGATAAAATCCTGATCATAGTGGAAGGAAACCATATCAGATGATAGATCGATCACCGAATCAACATCATCTTTACTGAACTCAGGAGGAGTAAAATCACCTGCATCTAGTGAATAGTAATAGCATCTTCCGTCGCCGTAGATAGCATAAACAGTATATTGATATCCCCATGCATTATTTCTATATTCATAGGTGAAAAGTAGTCGATCCGCAGCTGTAAGCGGCTGCTCACCGGTATTTTCTTCATTATCGACATCAGCTTCTGCTTCTGTAGCGAATCCCTGCGGTGTCAGTAATCTCCCTGTGGATTCTACCTTTTTCTTACAGCCGCACATTGAAGATGCAAGCATGATAACTACCATAAACGCACTGATTTTCCGGATATTCATACAACTACTCTCCTCTTCCCTTTTATAAGAAGACGAGAGTGAGTTCTTTTCTGTTGCGTTTTTAGTCTGATTTTGTTTTCTTAAACCGTAAATTACTTAACGTGATTCCGAAAAGAACGAGTACCACGCCAACCGCAACGGTCCAGCTCATTTTCTCATGGAACCATATGATACCGTTCAGAGTAGCAACCACCGGCTCTACGGATGCAATGATCGATGCCTGTCCGTTCTCGACTTTCTTTAAGCCCTGGGTATATACAAGATACGGTATGACAGTAGAAACCATCACAAAAGCGACAGAAAGAGCAGCAATCTTTAGGGATCCGGTGGATACTTCCCATACCTTAGCCGGCTTTGCGAAAAGTACTGTACCGAAACTTGCAAATAGAAAGGTGTAGAAACTGATCGTCGCAGAAGTATATCCTCTTTCCAGAGCATAGCGTCCAAAGATCGAATAGAGCGCATATCCGAGGCCGGCACCAAGACCGATGAAAAGTGCTTTTACCGTAATCGTATCTGAGCCGCCGATAACACCGATCACGAAAACAAGACCGATAAAAGAAATAAACAACGATGCCAGCTTGATCTTCGTCAGTTTTTCCTTGAAACAAAAAGCGGAAATGACCATCACAAAAGCCGGAGCGGTATAAAGCAGGATCGCTGCGACCGAAAGCGATGTGATCGTGATCTCTGTAAAATAGCAGAGATTAAAGAATACGATACTAAGAAGCCCTGTCCCGAGGAAGCACCAGAGGTCTTTGAGACGGATTTTAAAGAGTTTACGGTCTTTCAGTAAAAGAATCACTGCCATAAAAACAGTCGTCAGCACAGCCCGAAGAAAGACTATATCCCACGAAGACAGCCCTCTGTTATTCAGAGGACGAACAAATAGTCCCATGCATCCCCAGAGGATACCGGCCAGAAGGATAAGTAATTTACTGCCTATGGATCTTGTATCATTCTCTGTTGCGGAGTCGTTTCTCGTCATACATCTAATCACGACTGTTTCCAGCCGTTTAAGTCACTTTCCGGTTATTTTTCTATATAGGAAGTCCTGCTCATTATACCACTTTTCGAAATTGACTCAGAGACGCAGCCGTCCACTAAACGGATTCCATTAGAAGAATTGCTGAGAATAACTCCATCCGGAAGATCTTCTTTCCTGATCGGGATGAACTCGTGATAAAGCCGCTTCCCTTTCTCTGTCTGAACAAGCGTCAGTTTTCTCGGGAAACACTGGATCCCTCGGAATCCTTCCTTTTCTGTCGGAGTATTTCTCGCACCATTGGAAAAATCACCGAGCCAGGCCATAAAGATCGTATCCTTCACATTCGAAAAGATCGTACCCGCATAGAAATCCGGACCGTAATCGACCAGAAGTACTTCGTTTTGAGATAGATCAGCTGAAAAACATCTTCCATCAAAACCTCCGATAAAATACTGCATCACTCGGGCATGCGGTACTGCTTCTTCAGGAAATTTGCAAAACTCGGACTCGGGAACATCCATACTGAGTATGAGTACGTATTTACCTTCGGAACAAAACATGCACGGGCATTCGATCATGCCGTGCAGCGCATATTCCGGAAGATTGAACTCACCAGTCTTTTTCCATGAAAGAAAATCCGTTGAATGATAAAACTCGACACAGGTTTCCCGTGTGATGATCAAGGTGTAACCGCCGAGGATCGTATTTCTGAACACTTGGGGATCTCTTGCCGGTGTATGAGCCGCACCGGGAATGATCGGATTTTCTTCGTATTTATGAAATGTCAGTCCGTCTGTGCTCCAGGCCAGGCACTGGCACTCTCTGGCTGTCTCCATCTTGTGAGAGGTATAGAAAGCAAGCAGCGCAGGGCTATCCTTCGTTCCCCACCCTGTCACATTATCGGTATCAACGAAGCAGGAACCGGAATAGATCACGCCTATATCGTCAGGATATAGTGCAATCGGAAGATGCTCCCAGTGGATCAGATCAGCCGATACAGCATGCCCCCAGTGCATGGTATCCCAAACCAGAGAATCCGGATCATGCTGATAGAAAAGATGATATTTCCCCTGATAAAATACAAGGCCATTCGGATCGTTCATCCATCCTTTTTCCGGGGTAAAATGTATCTTCGGCCGAAGCATGCCAGAATTCATAAACCGTCTCCTCTTCTCTTCAGAAATTCTTCTTCAAAATATCGCAAAAAGCAGAAACAAAAGATCGTATATCCTGTTCGGTATTATAAGTGCCGATGCTGACGCGAAGCGAATTCCCCGCTTCTTTTTCTGATGCACCGATAGCTTTAAGAACATGCGATACTTCATGATCTTTCGAAGAACATGCTGCCCCGCCGGAGATTGCAAATCCGGCATAATCAAGAAGCAGAAGCATCTTTTCTCCATTCACACCGGGAACATAGAAATTCACGATTCCGGGATGCGATACTTCACTATCCCCATGGAAAAGCACTTGCGGGCATTCTTTCTGAAGTGATCGGCATAGTTCCTGCCGAAGATCAAGAATGTGTCCGAGATTACTGTCCATTTCAGATATCCCAAGTTGTAAGGCCTTTGCCATTCCGATGATTCCCGGAAGATTCTCCGTTCCGGCACGATGTCCGTATTCCTGGGCGCCGCCGACAACAAATGACGGGATCTTCACCCTGTTTCGGATAAGAAGTCCGCCTGTTCCGTAGGGCCCGTAGAATTTATGCGAGGAGAAGGATAAAAGGTCCGCTTGAAGATCAGAAAAATCTACCGGAAGCGAGCCTACCGCCTGTACAGCGTCCGTATGAAATAAGGCTCCATGCGCATGTGCGATCTCAGATAATCTGATGATCGGTTCGATGGTTCCTATCTCGTTATTTACCATCATAACAGATACCAGCGCCGTGTCATCGGTGATTACTTTTTCCAGGTCATCGGCGGATACGGATCCGTATTTATCGACCGGAAGATAGGTAATTCGAAAGCCTTCTTTTTCCATGCGTTTGCAGGCATTTAAAACGGCGGGATGTTCGATGGGAGATGTAATGATATGCTTCTTTTCCCTGTCCGGGAATCCGGCAAAAGAAACCGCCCAGTTATCCGACTCGGTTCCACCGGAAGTAAAGTACACTTCCGTAGGATCACAGTGCAGACTAACGGCGATGCTCTCACGGGCATCCTCAAGTGTTTTTCGCGAAGACTGGCCTTCATGATGAAGTGAGGAAGGATTT
This sequence comes from Clostridiales bacterium, assembly GCA_017961235.1. Classification (GTDB taxonomy): domain Bacteria; phylum Bacillota; class Clostridia; order Saccharofermentanales; family Saccharofermentanaceae; genus Scatonaster. The sequence continues at coordinate 158,320 of JAGCXQ010000049.1, forward strand.
CCATATTCGGAATAAGCAGCATTCATTGCTTCAAGAGATTCCGGTCGGATCTTCGTCGTCGACGCATTATCCAGATATACCCGTGACATCTTCTTCCCTCCTCCTTTTATATTCAGCATTACTATTATAGCCTAATTGGAAGGTAAAGAAAAAAGCTCTCCGTGAACACGAAGAGCTCTTCTCTTTGATTGAAACCTGATTTTATTACTCTGTACGGAGAGCAACGACCGGGTCCTTCTTCGCTGCGGAGCGGGACGGGATAATACCTGCGATCAGGGTCAGGAACATACTGATAAGGATCAGGATGATCGCTGTAACGATCGGCAGAACGCCGGTAAGATTGTTCAGACCTGTAAGGTTGTGAACGATGATGTTGATCGGAATCAGTAACAGGTACGTGATCAGAACACCCAGGAGACCGGATGTAAATCCGATGATGATCGTCTCCGCGTTAAACATACGGGATACATTCTTCTTCGAAGCACCGAGAGAACGGAGGATACCGATCTCTTTCGTTCTTTCCTGAACGGAGATCAATGTGATAACGCCGATCATGATCGAGGAAACAACGAGGGATACAGCTACGAAAGCGATAAGAACGTAGGTGATCGCATCGATGATCGTTGTTACGGAAGACATCAGGATACCGATGTAGTCGGTGTACTTCAATTTCTGAAGTTCCGGAACATTCTGGTTGTATTCGTCGATGCAGTCAACGATCGTATCTTTGTTCTCGAAGGAGTTCGCATAGAGGCGGATCGAAGCCGGAACATCAAGATCCAGAGATCCGAGACGGATAAGGTTAAAGTCGTATGTGAACGGAGAGAACTCAAGGATGGAATCATAGAATGCGGCGCATGCAGCATCATCAAAATTTCCCATGTTCTTATCAAGAGCAGCAGACAGTTCAGCAGGAGACTTCGTCTGAAGATCCTTCTCGATCTTCGCAGCATACTCCTTGAGGAACTGCTCACGAATTCCCTTCGCAAATACCTGCTTCATATCATCGTCAGACATCTGCGCCATATAACTCTTGACAGTCGCCTCATCCATGCCCATCTCTTCCGTCATCTGCTTAAGCATCATCGCTTCCATGGTCGGACGATCAAGCTGGGAAAGAGACATATCCACATAATCCTGGATCTGCTTCTCGGTAGGGACGCTCATGACCTTAACGTACATGTCTGCTTTACCCTGATCATCAAGCTCGGAAACGAACTTTCTGAAGTATTCTGCCTTTTCGTTCACGGATACGGCAGCGACTTCTTCCTTGAAAGGAAGTCCGGATGTAACATCGATCTTCGGGCTCTTCAGCTGAGCAGCAACGGCATCAGAATTCTGACTCTCATTGATGATGTATTCGGTCAGCATGTGTGTGTATCCGATCGTACCGTGATGGCTGGTGGATACAGCATCTTCGTTCGGACGTACGATACCGACGACCTTAAGTGTCATACCATTGTCGTAGAGGTACTGCAGACCCTGCTCAGACTCTCTCATATCGATATAAAGTCCGGTGGAAGGATCGTAGTTCCAGCAGCTGGAAGGCAGAACGGAACGGAATTCGAGATTGCAGATCTCTTCATAAGACCAGTGCTTGTCGGAAATCTCGAGAGGCTTCTTATTCATCGCAGACTTCATCATGGTAGAGATCTCTTCTTCTGTCTTAAGACCGAGAGCATAAAGGGTATAGTCATTCAGCTCGTTGTTCTCATCAAGGAAAAGCACGATCTCATCGTATTTTTCCGGCCAGCGGCCATAAATAACATCATACTGCTTATGTGTAACCGGGTTTGTGGCTTCACCGTTCTTTCCAGGAAGCAGCTCGCTCCAGAGTGTCATGGAACTGCTCATAAGCTGGGAAGACTGGCTGTTCTGTGTATTCATGCTGCTCAGGTCGATGTTATACATAGACTTAGTATATTCACCGATAAGAGCGGACATGAGTTCATTCGTATCCGAGTGGATGATCTTACCTTCAATATTCTTCGTATAGATCGCAAGGTTGAGATTATAAGAATACTGTACACCGGAAAGTGCATTAGAGAGCTTACTATCAGACTTCGCTCTTTCTTCTTCGATATATTTCTTGAAGGAAGAAAGGTCGTTTTCCTGAGTCTCTACAGCGATCAGAGAGTTCATCATATCGTAGATTCTGTACTTCTGATAAACAGCATCTTTTTCATGAACCGTCTTCTGCTCTTCATTACCGGCAAAAGCATTCAGAAGGGTACTGAGATCAACTGTCTGCGCCTGGATCTCGAGAGGATATGCAGAGATCGTATCTTCCTGAACATCATTAATGAAGTTATGTGTACCCTGAGATACCGAGTAGATCAATGCAATACCGATAATACCGATCGATCCTGCAAAAGAAGTAAGGATCGTTCTGCCTTTCTTTGTAAAGAGGTTCTTAAGGGACAGGGAGAAAGATGTGAAGAAAGACATGGAAGGCTTTTTCTCATTCTTCGAAGCTTCTTTCTTCGCTTTCTTATCCATCGCGGCAACATCCGCTGCGATCTTCTCCGCTTTCTTCTGCTCTTCTTCAGTAAACGGAGCGGAGTCACCTGTGATCTTACCGTCAAGCATTCTTACAATACGTGTAGAATACTTCTCGGCAAGTTCCGGGTTATGGGTAACCATGATAACGAGTTTCTCTTTCGAGATCTCTTTTAAGATATCCATGACCTGTACGCTGGTTTCTGTATCCAGAGCACCGGTCGGCTCGTCGGCAAGGATGATATCCGGATCGTTTACGAGAGCACGTGCGATAGCAACACGCTGCATCTGACCGCCGGACATCTCGGAAGGTCTTTTCTTAAGCTGATCGCCAAGGCCTACTTTTCTCAGTGCCTCCGCCGCACGCTCGCGACGCTCCTTCTTGCTGACACCGGAAAGAGAAAGTGCGATCTCGACATTCGCGAGAACATTCTGATGCGGGATCAGGTTGTACGTCTGGAAAACGAAACCGATCGTATGGTTACGGTAAGTATCCCAGTCTCTGTCCTTATAATCCTTCGTGGATCTTCCGTTGATGATCAGATCACCGGAGGTGTACTGGTCAAGACCGCCAATGATATTCAGCATGGTCGTCTTACCGCATCCGGACTGGCCGAGGATCGAAACAAATTCACTGTCACGGAAGCCGAGGGAAACGCCCTTCAATGCTTCCACAGGATTGCCGCCTGCCGGATAGATCTTTACAATGTCTTTTAGTTCTAGCATCTTTCTTCTGTCTCCATTTCCTTTAGATTATTATGCTTTGAAGATTATTTGCTTTTCTTAGATTTGAGTTCCTGCTGTTCCACCTTATCAACGATCTGACTGATCTGACGGCAGCTGTCGATGAATTCCTTAATCTTTTCCACTCCGAAGTGATCCACGATCGCACCCGAATAAAGAAGGATCTCGCGCTGCTGCTCCTGGAAAAGTGCTTTTCCGGAATCCGTGATCGCAACCATAACCTTTCTGCCGTCGGATGGATCCGTCCGCTTCTCGATCAGGCCTTTATCAGCCATTTTCTTCAGGAGAACCGCCACACGGGCCGTGCTGACATTCATGTATTCACTGATCTCTCCAGCGGTTACTTCATGATCGGAACACATAAGAAAACAGAGAACATTGCTGATCCCCATAGACTGAACGTCGAGTTTCTGTAGAAATTCCAAAGGATGAATACTACTGAATTCCTGTAATAATTCAATTACTTCTTTCTCTGAAGCCATTCTGTCACTCCTAAATTGCTAACTGGGTTAGATTATATTCTTTCCGACAGAATAGTTCAATGCGCAAATACACAGAAATAAGCAAACGTTTTTTGAATTCTTTGTTACTTATTATCAGAAGTCTTATCGGACGGAGTATCCATTTTCTTTAAAGGAGTACCGTTCTTCAGGTGGTCCATCCACTTACGGATCTGGACTTCATAGCCGAGATTTCCCGGTTCATAGTACTTCGTCCCGACCATCTCATCCGGCAGGAACTGCATATCCACATAGTGCTCCGGATAATCGTGAGCATACTTATATCCGACAGAATACCCCATATCGAGCATCCCTTTAGCCGGAGCATTACGAAGATGCATCGGCACCTCACCGGTACGCTTATTCGCCACATCGGCGAGAGCTTTGTCGATCGCAAGATAGGAACTGTTTGATTTCGGGCTTGTGGCCACCGTTACGGCTGCTTCTGCAAGCAGAATTCTGGCTTCCGGCATTCCGACGGCCATCACGCCCTGATAGGCGGCCATCGCGACCAGGATCGCATTCGGATTGGCCATACCAACGTCTTCTGAAGAACAAATCAGTATGCGTCTTGCAAGGAATTCAATATCTTCACCGGAATGAAGTGCTCTGGCCAGATAAAAGATCGCCGCATCCGGATCACTTCCACGCATAGACTTGATCATGGCGGAGATATTATCATAATGGCTCTCCCCGTCCGTATCAAAGGCAAGAGAACGCTTCTGCATGCAGTCCTGCATGATCTCTTCATCGATCGTAATGGTCCCCTTCTCATCCGGAGGCGTCGTAATATACGCAAGTTCCAGAGAACGAAGCGCGATACGGGCATCCCCGTTACAGAGGTCGGCAATATAAGCCAGTGTGCGGTCGGAGATCTCGATCGGTTCATTACCAAGGCCGCGCTCTTTATCATTTAGCGCCTGCTTTAAGATAGCAATGATATTCTCATCGGTAAGAGGCTTTAACGAAAGGACCGTCGATCGGGAGATAAGTGCTTTATTCACCTCGAAGAAAGGATTCTCCGTGGTCGCACCGATCAGGATGACAGTTCCGTCTTCCACATGCGGCAGAAGCGCATCCTGCTGCATCTTATTGAAACGATGGATCTCATCTACGAAAAGCACTACCCTTCCGTTCGGGGTCAGGATCGGGTTCTTCGCATCTTCCACGATACGTTTGATGTCGGAAACGCCTGCCGTCACGGCATTGATACGCTCGAATTTGGCAGATGTCGTATGTGCGATAAGTCTTGCAAGTGCGGTCTTTCCTGTTCCCGGAGGACCAAAAAGGATGATAGAGGACAGCCGGTCTGCCTCGATCATCCTTCTTAACATTTTTCCTTCACCGAGGATGTGCTCCTGGCCGATATATTCGGACAAAGAACGAGGCGCCATGCGGAATGCTAAAGGTTCTCTCTTTTTGTATTCCTCATTGGCGCCCATATTAATCGTTCCTCTTTATCTTTCCGTGATCGGTTACAACCGGATCCGAAAAGAATTAGTACTTCATATCCGGATAGAGCGGATACTTAGATGTCAGGCCGGCAACTGCAGCCTTGATGTCTTCTTTAGATTCTTCGAAGGAGAAGATAGACTTCGCGATGCAGTCAGCGATAACGTCCATATCCTCTTCTTTCATTCCACGAGCGGAAGCAGCTGCTGTACCGACACGCACACCGGATGTTACGAACGGCTTTTCCGGATCGAAAGGAATGGTGTTCTTGTTTGCTGTGATGTTTACATCATCCAGACGGAGCTGCAGTTCCTTACCTGTAACGCCTGTACCACGAAGGTCGATGAGCATCAGGTGATTCTCTGTACCGCCGGAAACGAGGTTAACGCCTCTCTTCATCAGGCCGTCTGCCAGAGCAGCTGCATTCTTAACGATCTGTCCCTGATAAGCACGGAACTCATCAGAAAGAGCTTCTTTAAAAGCAACCGCCTTTGCAGCTATGATGTGCATCAGAGGTCCGCCCTGCTGGCCCGGGAATACTGCGGAATCGATCTTCTTCGCATATTCTTCCTTGCACATGATGATACCGCCACGAGGACCTCTCAGTGTCTTATGTGTAGTTGTGGTTACGAAATCAGCATACGGAACCGGGTTCGGATGAAGTCCTGCAGCAACCAGACCTGCGATATGAGCCATATCTACGAAGAGGTATGCACCAACAGCGTCTGCGATCTCACGGAACTTCTTGAAATCAATGATTCTCGGATAAGCGGAAGCACCGGCAACGATGACCTTCGGCTTAACTTCCTTAGCGATCTCGAGGATCTTATCATAGTTAAGTGTCTGTGTCTCAGGATCTACCTGATAGAACTCGGACTGATATGTACGTCCGGAAACATTCAGTTTCATACCATGTGTCAGGTGACCGCCGTGGGAAAGATCCATACCGAGGATCTTATCGCCCGGCTCGAGGATAGCGAAGTAAACCGCTGTGTTTGCCTGAGCACCGGAGTGCGGCTGTACGTTTACATGCTCTGCACCGAAGAGTTTCTTTGCTCTTTCGATAGCCAGGGACTCAACGATATCGACATACTCACAACCGCCGTAATATCTTTTTCCCGGGTATCCCTCAGCGTACTTGTTCGTTAAAGGAGAACCAGCTGCCTCAAGAACAGCCTCTGTTACGAAGTTCTCAGATGCGATCAGCTCAATCTTATTGCGCTGACGCTCCACTTCCTGTGTTATCGCCTGAAATACCTCAGGATCTTCCGCTTTGATATGTTCAAACATGGGATACCTCCAACAATGTGATACAAAATTACCCTAATATCATACCGAAATAATCCCCTATCGTAAAGAGAAAAACAGAGTGAATCTGCACAAATAAAGCTTATTTTTTCTCGAGTACGCCCATTATTCTATTTCCGCATACTTGACAGGTGTAGTCCTCATCTACGGCTCCGGTGATCGGCGATGCGCAGGACGGGCAGGTATCTTTGACGATCTTTTTCGCAAGGGCTACATCCATCTGTCCGTCATGCACTTCGAGCGTACAGTTGGAAAGATATCCGTTTTTCAGGGCTCCTCTGACACGACGCATCTTTCCTTTTCCCTTTGCCTTAATAGACGGGATCTCTTCTGTCGGGATAAACGGGTGTTCATTCTTTGAGAAGAATATCGCACAGGATTCCGCCTCGGAAACAAAGAAGAACTTATAAAGCCTTCTTAGCGCAAGCACGATAAGAATGATGATCAGGACAGAGGCAAAGAGGATAAGTTTAATGAGCTCTGTATGAACAGCATCTACGGACAATATATTATTACTGGAATCAAAGATCTGCTTTCTGATGTACTCTTTGTTATTGTAATTAGAAAGACTGTCTGCAATCATAAATCCGCAGATAGCGACTACTCCAAGACCGACAACCAGAAGAACCAGGAAAAGTTTCTTCTTCAGATCCAGGTTCTTACCCTCATAAAAAGCCGGACGATTATGACCTTTCTTTACGTCACTGGAAATGCTATAAAAGCGGTCTCCGGCGAGGACCTTGGCAAAAACATCTGAACTGCCGCAGTAATTACATACTCCGACAAAATAATCCTTCTTCTCTACCGGAGCGCCACAGTTTTTACATTCACAGAGCGTTTTCTTACTGAAGAGTTCGATCACTTTACGGCCTTCATCGGACACAAAGGAATACTTCTTCATGTATATAAAGCGGAAGAAGAAAAGTTCCAGTGCGACGAAAAATACAGGCTTTCCGGATGCTTTTGCAAGATCACTAAAAGAGATCCGGCCGTAGAGGGATCCCTCAAAATAGCTCGAATAAAAACGGGCATCACCCATAAGTTTCCTGGAAAGAAAAACGATCAGGACAAAAGCCGTTCCCATGATCGCCCAGTCGATCGCTCCGGGCATAGATTTCGCATGAAGTGCCGTGTTCAGATCATTTCTATAGTAGATCAGAAGATCAGAGATAAGGTAAATTCCGGCAAAAAGGAAGAAAACGCCAGCGATAAACAGCAGTACATTCTTCACTTTCAGGAATTTCATGACGCCATTACGCAAATACATACATCATGCCTGCTTTCACATCTTATAGAGTTCGTCCGTTTGTGGAGGAAGGAATTCGATTTCTTTCCCATTTACATCGGTAAGATGAAACTCTTTTTCGGTAAAAGCACCGATCACGCAGGCGGGAATGCCCTTCTTCTCCATCGCTTCCAGCGTCTTTTCGGGCTCATTTGTAGCAACCAGGATAGAACCGGAAGAGATCAGTCGGTACGGATCGATATCCATCGCATCACAGATCGCTTTGGTACAGGGAGCGACCGGCACTTTAGAAAGATCGACAGAAACACCGATACCGGAAAAGTCCGCCATCTCATATGCGGCACCAAGAACACCGCCCTCAGTAACATCGTGCATCAGATGTGTCGCACTATATGCGATTCCTCTGGAGTTCACTCTTCCCTCTTTATCCGTGACAGAACAAGCAGTAACACCATCTTCGACAACGCTGATCTTATGGATAAAGGTCTTTGCTTCCGCGATAAGATCATCTGCGACTTTTCCGCAAAGCCGGTCTTCGTGCTCCATAGAAGCGATCCAGGTACCCTCGATCCCGGCTGTTTTCGTCATGATCAAAGCATCCCCGGGCATCGCTACACCGCTCGGAACCGGAGAATTCTTATCCGCAATACCAAATGCAGTGGTGATCACGATAAAACGGTTTACGCTATCGCTTACTTCCGTATGGCCGCCTACGATATCGACACCAAGTGCTTTTGCAGTGGAAGAAGCCTGCTCCACGATATGGATAACGTCTTCCTTGGTACAGTCCGGAGGAGCGATCAGGACAGTTAGGATCGCCGAAGGACGGATACCGCAGGCCGCAATATCATTACAGGAAACATGTATAGAAAGCGCGCCGGACTGCATACCGCCGGCAGTAATAGGATCTGAAGATGTGACAAGGAGCTTGTCTCCAAGATCGAGCCAGGCACAGTCTGCTCCGATATTCGCACCGATCAGGGTTCTTTCCGAGAGCTTCGGAAGGCGCGAAAGAACAATCTCTTTGAGTTCTTCGTTAGTAAGTTTACCGATACGCATAAACTGCTCCTTTCGCGACAAGAACAAGAATCAGTTCTTGGATGTACGCTCGATCTTATAAGTCTCGATGCCTTCTACGCCCTGCTTTACAAGAGCTTCGATATCGAGGTTTGCTTCCGCTTCCACGATATGCTTCTTCTGCGGATGAGTCTTCGGATGCTTCGCAACAAAGACGGTGCAGCAGTCTTCATATGGAAGGATAGATGTCTCAAAAGCACAGATACGGCGGGAGATGTTACAGGTCTCTTCTTTATCCAGACCGATCAGCGGACGGAAGACAGGCATGGTCTTTACGACTTCATTCGTGATCTGGATCGCCTCGATGGTCTGACTGGCGACCTGACCCAGAGATTCTCCGGTGATCAGGCACTTACAGCCCTGCTTATTCGCAAGTTCTTCCGCGATCTCGAACATGATACGTCTCATCGTGATCGTCAGCATATCCTGCGGGCTGTTCTTATAAAGATTCAGCTGGATATCCGTGAAATTACATACATGCAGCAGGATCGTACCGGAATACTGGGATACGATACGTGCCAGATCCTTAACCTTCTCAAGTGCACGTTCACTCGTGTACGGGTAGGAATGGAAATAGATCGCTTCGAGCTGCATACCGCGGGAAGCCATCATATAACCGGCAACCGGGCTGTCGATACCGCCGGAAAGAAGGAGCATACCCTTCCCTGCTGTTCCGACCGGAAGACCTCTATGGCCCTCGATCTTCTCACTATATACATACATCTCTTCTCTGACTTCTACATAGATCGTGAAATCAGGCTCATGAACATTTACAGTCAGTTCAGGATGGGATGTCAGGATCACTTCACCCACATCCGCGCAGATCTCGGGAGATGCCAGCGGGAAGCGCTTATCGCCGCGCTTACTCTCGACCTTGAATGTCTTATAATCATGCTCGGCAAGAATATCTTCCGTAAGCTTTAACGCCTGTTCCTTGATGGTCTCCATATCACCGGAGAACTTGCGAACTAGACTTGCGGAAACCAGGCCGAAGACCTGAGTGACTGCATTAAGTACCAGTTCCGCGGTTTCTTTATCTTCCAGGACGTCCGGATTTACATCCTTCGGCTCGATCCAGATACGGGACTGGCTCTGTACTATGGAAAAAGCACCGTATTCCTTTAATCTCCAGCGCATATTATCCATAAGCTGGCGCTCAAACTTGCCGCGGTTCAATCCCTTCAGTGCGATCTCACCCATTCTGGCCAAAATAATCGTACGGTAAGAATTACTCATTTTTATCTCCTGTTACACTTTATATTTCTCGTAGATCTCGTGGATCGCTGTGATCGCCGTATCCATTTCTTCCTTCGTGTTAAACCTGCTGAAGCTGAAACGGACGGCATTCTGCGCGATCTCCCGCCTGATCCCCATCTCGGAAAGCACATAGCTTACTGCCTTGGATTTACTGGAACAGGCCGACACGGTCGATACATAGATCTCTTTTTCCTCTAAACAGTGTAACATGGTTTCGGACTGAAAAGACGGAAAAGATACATTTAATACGTAAGGAAGTGCATCTTCAGGAGATAAGATAGTCGCGCCAAGCTCTTGAAGCTCCGTTGCGAACTGGTCACGAAGAGCTGTCATCCTCTCGAGATTTTCATCGATATTCTCCACTGCTTTTTCAAGTGCCAATGTAAAAGCACTTGCCAGATACGGGCTCTGCGTTCCGGATCTCATTCCCTTCTGCTGGCCGCCGCCGATAATAAGCGGCTGCACACGGACGCCCGACTTAATATAAAGAAGTCCGAATCCTTTCAGTGCATGGATCTTATGACCGGAAAAAGAAGCCATATCCACACCCATACGGGATAGTGCTATCGGAAGTTTACCAAGAGACTGGACACAATCAAGATGTATCTTCGTATTTCTGTTCTTTTTATTTCGGATCGCGACGATATCTGCAAGAGGCAAAATACTTCCGGATTCATTATTTACATGTGTAAAGGTAAGAAGCGCGGTGTTTCCGTCAAGTTCTTTTTCCAAAGCATCAAGATCCGGTTTACCGTCGGATAGTACCGGAAGATAACAGATCTCGTACCCTTCCTTTTCAAGACGCGACAGAGATTCCAGAGACGCTTTATGCTCTGTTTTTGTGGAAATGATCTTCTTTCCGGCTCTCGGGTTCTGATGCACATATCCCATGATCGAGGTATTGACCGACTCGGAACCACATGAGGTAAAGAACAGTTCTTCTTTCTTACAGGACAGAAGTTTACTTATTTTATCCGCGCTCTCGTTTAAGTCTCTTTCTGCAAGTACGCCAAGGCGGTGGAGAGATCCCGGGTTTCCGAAAGACTCCTCACCGCTTAGGGTTTCATAGACCAAACGAGCCACTTCGGGAAGTGGCTTCGTGGTGGCACTATTGTCAAAATAAATGCTCATAGTATTTCCTTACAGGTCCTTCTAGCAAAAGGATCAAACATTCAGTTCCGGTTCTTCGATATCAAGCTCGGAAGCATACAGTTTCAGGACCGGCTCCACATCATTTTTCAGGAAAGATGTGACCTGCTCCGGGCATCTGCCGATATAGAGCTTCGGATCAAGAAGAGTATCCAGAGAATCCTTATCAAGGCCGAATGCCGGGTCCTCGGCAATACGTGTCAGAAGATCATTCGGAAGGCCTTCTTCCTTAACGACCTTACCTGCTGCCATAGAGTGTACACGGATCTTCTCATGAAGCTCCTGGCGGTCACCGCCGCGCTTTACAGCTTCCATCATGATGTTTTCAGTAGCCATGAACGGCAGTTCATTCATGATGTGGTTATGGATCATCTTCGGGTAAACAACCAGGCCGGAGGCAACATTGAGATAGATGCTCAGGATGGCATCTACTGCGAGGAAAGCTTCCGGTACAGAGATACGCTTGTTTGCAGAGTCATCCAGAGTTCTCTCGAACCACTGCTCGGATGCAGTCATTGCAGGATTCAGAGCGTTAGCGATGACATAGCGGGACAGCGAGCAGATACGCTCGGATCTCATCGGGTTTCTCTTATACGCCATTGCGGAAGAACCGATCTGTGTCTTCTCGAAAGGCTCTTCGATCTCCTTCAGGTGCTGGAGAAGACGGATATCATTACTGAACTTATGAGCGGAAGTTGCGATACCGGAAAGAGTATTCAGTACTTTCGCATCGAGTTTTCTTGTATATGTCTGGCCGGAAACAGAGATGGAAGACTCAAAGCCCATCTTCTCTGCGATCATCTGATCGAGTTTCTCGACCTTATCGTGATCTCCCTGGAAAAGATCCAGGAAGCTTGCCTGTGTACCTGTTGTACCCTTGCAGCCAAGAGGCTTCAGGCAGGAAAGTGTGTAATCCAGTTCATCCAGATCGATCAGAAGATCCTGGAGCCACAGTGTCGCACGCTTACCTACGGTAACGAGCTGTGCCGGCTGGAAATGTGTGAAGCCGAGTGTCGGCATTGCCTTATATTCATCTGCGAACTTTGCGAGTTTTTCGATAACTGCAAGAAGTCTCTTACGGGTAAGGATCAGAGCTTCTCTCATAAGAAGGATATCCGTGTTATCACCAACATAGCAGGATGTAGCACCGAGGTGAATGATACCCTTTGCTTTCGGGCACTGCTCACCATACGCATGGACATGCGCCATAACGTCGTGACGGACGAGTTTCTCTTCTCTTGCAGCCACATCATAGTTGATATCGTCTTTGCTGGCCTCAAGCTCAGCGATCTGTTCATCGGTAATGTTCAAGCCAAGTTCTTTTTCACAGGAAGCTAAGTAGATCCAGAGCTGTCTCCATGTCTTAAACTTATGATCCGGCGAGAAGATCGCCTTCATTTCCTTACTGGAATAACGGGAATTCAGCGGACTTTCGTAGATATCCTTCATGTCTTACTCCTCCAAAAGTTTTCTTACAGCTGCTAGTTTAGCACAAACAGCGAAAACTGTAACCGCTGTTTCGATATCTTCTACTTTCGGGAAGCTCGGTGCGATACGAAGGTTACTGTCATTCGGGTCCTTCTTATAAGGATAGGTTGCTCCGGCAGGTGTAAATGCAACACCGCACTCCTTTGCCAGACGAACCGTTTCTTTTGCAGTACCGTTATAAAGATATACAGATACGAAGTAACCGCCCAGAGGAGAGTTCCAGTGTGCGATACCGCTTCCCATAAACTCGTCATCGAGGACCTTAAGGACCATCTCAAACTTCGGGCGAAGGATATCTGCCTGCTTGGACATGACCTTCTTTACAGCCTCGAGGTTCGGAATATATTTCGCATGCATCAGCTGAACGATCTTATTCGGTCCGATGGACTGAACTCCGAGATACTTTCTTGCACGGGTCGTATTCTCTTCATTTGCTGCCATGCATGCAATACCGGAACCTGCGAAAGTGATCTTACTTGTGGAAGCAAACTCATATACGCGGTTCGGGTTACCGGCCTCACGGCAGAGCTTCAGAATATCCGGCAGTGTTCCCTGTCTGGAAACATCGTCATAGAGGTGATGTACAACATAAGCATTATCCCAAAGGATACGGAAATCAGGAGCAGCAGTCTTCATGGAAGCCAGACGCTTGCAGACTTCCTCGGAATAGATATATCCATCCGGATTGCTGTAAAGAGGCATCGCCCACATGCCGAGAATGGAAGCATCCTCAGCAACGAGCTTCTCGACCATATCCATATCCGGACCATCTTCATTCAACGGAACCGGAATCAATTCAAAACCAAGCGTCTCAGTAACCAGGAAATGTCTGTCATAACCTGGTACTGGGCACAGCCACTTACGGTTCTCGATCTGTCCCCACGGCTTGTCTCCACCGAGTTCACCGAAGATCAGAGAACGGGAAAGTGTATCATACATCAGCTGCAGGCTGGAGTTATTACCAACAGTAACGAGCTCCGGATCGATCCCGAGGATCTCACCGAAAAGGTTTCTGGACTCCTTCAGACCGAAAGGAACGCCATAGTTACGGCAGTCCGAGCCATCCTCTGCCTTCAGATTATTCGTATCCAGAAGTGTCGGCATATCGTTGGTCAGATCGAGCTGATCCGGACTCGGCTTACCTCGTGTCATATCCAGAGCCAGATTGCGCGATTTAAGCTCGTTATAACGCATTTCCAGGATCTTGAGCGTGTCCTTAAGCTCTGATTTGCTCAGTTCAAGATAAGTCTTCATGACATGGCCTCCTTGCCGTTACATATAAGTGTGTTCTAAAATCACTAGAAAAGAAACTTGATATCTTCCGTCTTGCATTTTCACAAAACCATTCTAGTTAATAACCTAAGATATTATGGTATAAATGAAAGATTTTGGCAAGCAACTTGCAATATTATAGATAAAATTCGATGAAATATACAAAAGAAGCCTCATATCACGTGTTTTGCATGACAAATTAACAAGTATATATAAGAAAGAATAAAATTTGTGTCATGGATTGCAGATATGGCAGGGTTCATAACCCGCTTCGATCAGATCTTCTCTGTCCCCATTATACTCGAGGCGGTTTTTCGGATTCATCTTCTCTACCGATTCGCATTCGGGAAGATGGAACTTACGGCTACTATTATTCAGGATATAGTCACAGTTATATACCACCGAAGAATCACTCTGAGGAACGGCCGGAGCTAAATAAGGATCTCCAAGTTCTTTATCTTGATATATCGTCAACGTCTTTCCGTCAGCGCTATAGATAGAAATGCTTCCGTTCAGATCTGTTCGAAAGAGTTTCACTTCCATCTTCTTCAAACGATCCAGAACACTCTGTTTAGGAAATCCGAAATCGTTTCCTTCAGCACACGAAATGACAGCTAGATCCGGAGATACAGCATTCAGGAAATCTTTTGTCGATGAATAAGAACTTCCGTGATGCCCGATCTTAAGGACATTACTCTTAATGTCCTGACCTGACGCGAGAATGGATTGTTCTTCCAAGATCTCTGCATCACCGGTAAATAAGAAAGAAACTTCATCATATACGATACGGATAACGATAGAGTTGTTATTGTTCTCTTCAAAAGTCTCGATAGGAGCAATGAAAGTCACCTTAGCACCACCGAGATCAAGAGTATCACCGGCATTCGGAACCTCTATGCTTACTCCTTGCTCGTTAAGACTCTTCCTATAGTTTTCGAAAGAGCGACTGTCATATTCATTCACAGAACAGAAAGCCCGTTCAACCGAAGCTTCATGTATCGCTCCAGAGAGTCCTCCAATGTGGTCATCGTCCGGATGTGTAGCAACAACATATTTAAGATCATAGACCCAATGTGATTCGAGATAGCTATAGATCAGATCCGATTTTTCAGAAGATCCGCCGTCGATCATCATGGCTTCGCCATTACAAACGATCAGGCTGGCATCACCCTGACCTACATCGATGAAATCAACACGGATCCCGGGATCAACTTTATTACTTCTGTTTTTTATTTCCGTAGATGATGTCTCGGATGTTTCAGTGCTGGAAGAACTGTCTGAAGATACAGTTCCTTCATTCTTCGTTTTTGCGCAGCTTAAAGATGCGAGCAAAGAAAGGCACAATATCATAAGCAATAAGTTTTTAAGAAAACGTCTCATTTTTTCTCCTTATCAGAAAAACGGTGTGAACTGAACTTCCTGAATATTGCCTGAAACATCGTGGATCACTCCTGCTACAAAGTAAGACACACGCTCCAGAGCGATGTTATTCTGTTTACAATATTCCAGTGTTGTCCTCATGATTTTCTGCTGCTTGCTTTTCGTCACTGCTTCTTCCGGCGTCCCATACCTCGTTCGGTAATCCCTGGACTTCACTTCGATCACCAGGATCTTCTCTTTATAAGCACAGATTATATCGATCTCCCCAACATTATGAACCGAGTAGTTTCTGGCAAGGATCTTCGCTCCACGCCTTTCCAGAAACCCTGCGACAAAATCCTCAGACATCCTGCCGACATCTTGATTTCTCGTCACAATGACCTCCTTCACAACGATCGCTTGTTTTTCTTGCAGAACTTCTATTTTCGAGAAACTTGCTCGGAGCGATTCCGCAGACCAAAGGTCGAGGACCAGCGACGAGCATTTTCTCGAAACTAGTGCATTTTCTTAAGAAAACTCAAACGATGTATCGGCGAGATCCCGAGTTCATGGATCGCAGCATAATGCGCCGCTGTGCCATAGCCTTTATGCTGGGCAAATCCATATCCGGGAAATTCTTTATCATATTCCTCCATGATCCGGTCTCGGGAGACCTTCGCAAGGATTGATGCCGCTGCGATCGAATTCGATTTTGCATCGCCCTTAATGATCGGTTTTACCGGAATACCAGTACCGGAGAGATTCACTGCATCGATAAGGAGCACATCCGGCTTGATAGCAAGACCGGAGACAGCGAGCCGCATTGCGCTTTTTGTAGCTTCCAGAATATTGATGCGGTCGATATCCGCAGGCTCTACACGGATCACACAGAAAGCCTTAGCATTAGCTACTATCTCATCGTAAAGAGCATCTCTTCTCTTTGGAGATAGTTTCTTGGAATCATCCAGTCCGTAGATCGGCTTTTCCGGATCAAGAATACATGCGGCAGCGACTACAGGAC
The DNA here is from genome assembly GCA_017961235.1 of Clostridiales bacterium. Lineage (GTDB taxonomy): Bacteria > Bacillota > Clostridia > Saccharofermentanales > Saccharofermentanaceae > Scatonaster. The sequence continues at coordinate 174,692 of JAGCXQ010000049.1, forward strand.
CTGCAAGCGGGCCTCTTCCCGCCTCATCAATTCCGCAGCAGACAGGCAATCCTTCTTCCGCGCATTCTTTTTCAAATGCGGACATTACCTCGAATTTCTCTTTCAATCTCTCTTCGCGTGTCATTGATTATCTCCTTACTCAGGCTGATTCGGAGTCTCAAGTGAGATCCTGGCGATGCGGATGCTCCGGAAATCATCGATCAGAAGCTTCGCGAAGCGCTCATCATTGATCCTTCCACCCGAAAGGATACATCCCATCTTTCTGGCGGCTTCTTCGAAACGCTCGTAATCATCCTCGATATACTCATCTGAGCCATATGGAGCCAGTTTATATCTGGCATAGAAGTCATCCGGATAGAGCTTTTCGATCAGTTTCATGCCGGCAAAAGCGACCTCCACCACATCGACAACTTCTACCTTTACGGCACCGGTCAGTGTAAGAACAAGCTGATTTCTCGGCGTTCCGAGTCTCGGCCAAAGAACACCCGGCATATCCATCAGTTCCAGCTGTCCATCTGTTCTCGCCCATTTAAAGTCACGGGTCACACCGGGCATGTCACCGGTAACGGCGATCTTTCTATTACAGAGACCATTGATCAGTGTAGATTTTCCGGAGTTCGGGACACCGACGACCATCGCGCGGACAGGACGGCCGATACGGCCTTTTGCTTCAGATTTTGCAAGCACATCAGAGCAAGCATCCACCGCCATCGAACGTAACTTGTCCAGTCCTTTTTTATGGGAAGCATCGATTGCGATCGCTTTTATTCCCTGCTCTTTATAATATGACAGCCAGTCGGAAGTAACCTTTTCGTCCGCAAGGTCCGCCTTATTGAGAACGACGATACGTGGTTTCTTGGACACAAGCGAATCCAATTCCGGATTTCTGCTGGAGATCGGAATTCTGGCATCGACCGTCTCAAACACTATATCTACATACTTCAGTTTCTCGGAAACCTCATTTAAGGCCTTTCTCATATGACCGGGAAACCAGTTGATATTCGAGTTTTTTTCGCTCATGAGTACCTCTTCTATTTATGAATCAATTAGAAAAATTATACCACAGTAAAGCATCCGGCATCTTCCTCACAAATGATCGAATTCACAAAACAAAATGACATATCTGTCAGATGACAGAATAGAAAGATAATCTGTGAGGAAAGAAAGCTACAATGGGTACAACAAGAATACAACAGGAGACAACATGAAAAAGACAGTCCTTTCTATTATTCTCGCATCAATAATCCTTTCTTCAGCAGGATGTAACGGAAAAACACAAACAGTATCCCATACTGCTCCGGATACAAGCAGTATCGGAATAGTTGCCTCTAAAAAGGAATCCGTCGAGACAACAGCCGAAACCACCCAAGAAGAAGTTAAAGATGAAAGAGTAATGAATCTTACTCAGCGTCCGAAGAATCAATATGACATAAACATTGCATTTAACGAAGAAACGAAATCGATCGAAGCAGAACAGAAACTTACCTACGTAAATAATACAGGATCCGACCTCGACGAAATCTACTTCAACCTGATCCCCAATGCTTTTACGAAAAAGAAAGGCGGAATCGATGTATCGAAAGTTTCCATCGGGTCGGAGGAGCTGAAACTGGAGCAGGTTAAGGAAACTGTTTATAAACTTCCTCTCCCCTCCAAACTCGAAAAGGGTAAAATCGTTACCATCGATATGAAATATAGTGTTAAGATCCCGCAGATCGCGGATAGATTCGGATACTATAACAATACATATAATCTCGGAAATGCACTGATCACTCCGGCACTTTTCGAAAACGGAGAATGGCTCGTGCAGCCGTATGTTGATCTGGGAGATGCTTTTTATACCGAGATCGCCGATTACCGTGTTTCTTTCAATATCCCGGAAGACTATCTGATCGCTTCTACCGGAACCCTGATCGATAACGTGTATGTCGCAGATAACGTACGAGACTTTGCTTTCACCATCTCTAAAGACATGGATTTCATATGTGAAGAATACGAAGATATCGCTCTCAATGTTTTCTATCCGAAAGGATCACCAAATGCCGGCAAACATGTCATGGAAGTAGCCAAGAAATCTCTTTCCCTTTTTAATGATATGCTCGGCAAATATCCCTATGACACATTAAATATGGTGCTCTGCGGCATGCCGGGTGGTATCGGTGGTATGGAGTATCCTGGCCTTATCATGATGACTTTGGATGAACATACGTCAGAAGCGCTGTTCGATCTTTATAACGGCAAAATCTCTGTGAAAGAATACTTAAAGCAGACAGAGGGTGACACTGATGATCCATCCGGAGAATCCGGTGAACCTGTACCTGAAGATGTTACAAAAAAATCTGTCCTGTATGAAGTTAATTCGCTAACAAAGTCAACTGCTCACGAGATCGGACATCAGTGGTTCTACGGGATCGTCGGAAATGATGAAGTCCGCTATCCCTGGATCGATGAAGGATTCTGCAGATTTATGGAAGCTTACTATGAAAACACCTATCGTGATGACGGCAATGATGATTTTTCTACTTTCGACCTGCTTTTGAACATGGATCAAACCATCTATGATGAGTACAAAGGAATACCGACCGGAGAAATAGCATCGGTGGACCTGAACGAATCTCTTTATGACTTTATGAAACATAAAGAAGAATATGGAGAGATCTATTACAAAGGCGCAGCGATGATCTATCACATGTACCGGGAAATGGGTGATGAAGCTTTCCGAGCTGCTCTAAAAGAATATATCAGTACATTTGCATATACAGAAGTCACACCTGATGAATTCCGCGAATTCTGGTCGAAGAAAGGCAATTTCGCCGAGATGTTCGACATCTACCTTAAGAAATCCGAGTAACCCTACTCCCCCGATTTCATAACCCTCCACACTATAAAAAAGGCAGTTCCCGTATGGAAACTGCCTTTTTTAATTACTTAGTAGATAACTTAAATCACTTCTTAGAAAGCTTCTCAGTGATTCTAGCTGCCTTACCAACGCGACCACGCAGGTAATAAAGCTTAGCTCTTCTTACACGGCCCTTACGGACGATCTCAATCTTTTCAATGTTAGGAGAATGAACGGGTAAAACACGCTCAACGCCTACGCCATAGGAGAGACGGCGAATTGTCATGGTCTCAGAAAGACCGCCGCCCTTACGTGCAATCACATAGCCTTCAAATACCTGGATACGCTCACGGGAACCTTCCTTGATCTTCAGGTGTGCTTTTACAAGATCACCGATCTCGACCTCGGAATAGCTATTACGCAGATTATCCTGCTCGACTGCTTTAACTAAATCCATCTTTGTTTCCTCCTCTTCCGATAGATGTTCATGCGGGATCACGCAGCGGACCATCCCTTTTAGCCGTTAAATGATACCATAACGGATTTTCATATGCAAGTGTTTTCTTTGGGAAAAGCACTCATATTGCTGACTTTTTATTCATCGCCGCCTGTTTTCGGTACAAAATACGCATATCCGACCTCGTAAGGATGGTCGAAAAGCAGGCAGTTCCTATGTTTTCTTAGTGTCCAGATAACCATTAGGTCTCCGGCTCCTCCGACTACACCGATCACTCCAAAAGTCACCAGAAACAGTATCCCGGAAGCGATACCGATGATTATAGGCAGCACGCCTAAGATCAGCGTCGGCGCGATCGATCCCCAGAAATACTGCGAGACATTTAACGCCTCACAGCAGTGACAGTACGGAGTAATGTTTTTGGGATTGAATCCGAAATCGATACTCCCCCACTTCTTTTCACATGGGAAATGCCAGCAGAATCCATGGATAAACTCATGAATAAATATCGATGCGGCATAAAGTGCTAAGAAGAAAAAGAATCCGGTAGGACCTGAAAAACCGAAAACTCTATCGATGTTTAAGGAATCCGAACCATGAACAGCTACAAATAACGGATACGAGATCAACGCCACCACAGCCATGATCGCTATCGCAATAATATTCGCAGCAAGGATGCTTATTTTTTCGAGTCGGACCTCAAGTCCTTCTTTATCTTTCTGTGCGACAAGATCCTCGTATTCCTGCTTTTTGCGGGCACGGATCTTATCATTCTCCACTTCAATTCTCATCTTTATGTCTCATTCTCTTTATGTTCAGAATTCTGTCGTATATCTTCTTCGATCTCCAGGATCTTCTTCCAGTCATCTGAGGAAAGATCCAGTTTTGTCAGCATATCCGGCCGTCTTTTCCATGTATCATAAAGACCATGGATACGCTTCCATTCCTTGATCTTCGCATGATTTCCGGAAAGCATGACCTCAGGGACAGCCTTGTCATGCCAGGTATTCGGCTTGGTATATTGCGGAGCTTCCAGATATCCGCTCATGTGGGATTCTTCCTCATACGCTTCCGAATTCGGAAGTACGCCATCGATCATTCGCGAAACACAGTCGATCACGACACAGGCGGCAACTTCACCGCCGGTCAGTACATAATCGCCGATCGACAGATCTTCATCCACGATCTCATCGAGCACACGCTGATCGATCCCCTCATAATGGCCGCAAAGGATCACAAGATGATCGTATTTGCTTAATTCCCGAGCCTTCTGTTGCGTCAGAACAGAGCCTTTCGGGCTCATGAAGATACAGTGCGGTTTGGGTGCTTTTTCCTTATCATAAAGCGATGAAAAAGCCTGAAATACCGGCTCACACTGCATGAGCATACCGGTGCCGCCGCCAAAGAGCGTATCATCGACCTTGCCGTATTTATTTCCGGCAAAGTCTCTGATATCGACCGTTTCGATCGAAAGAATACCTTTCTCTTCGGCACGTCCGATAATACTTTCACTCAGAAAGTCTTTCACCTGTTTAGGAAATAGCGTCAAAACCGAAAACTTCATGCGATGACAATCTGCTCCTTAAAAATCTCACTCATAGATCTCATAGAGGCCTTCCGGAAGCGTGACCGACATCACACCCGCGGAAAGATCCACATTGGTAACGATCGCATTCAGATAAGGAATCAGAAGCTCATTCTTTCCCTTTCTCTTCACGATAATGATGTCACTGGCACCGGAATTCATGATATCTTTGATCGTACCGAGCTCGCCACGTTCTGAATCTACAACCGTAAGCCCGATCAGATCAGCGATAAAGAAACGTCCTTCCGGAAGTTTCACGGCGTTGTCTCTTGTGACGCCGATAAAAAAGCCGGTGAGTTTTCCGACCTCATCTCTGTCGTCGATGCCCTTAAATTTAATAAGTGTTCTGGTTTCATCGACACGGGTCTTCTCAACTTCAAGCGTTTCTTTGATATGTTCCTTTTCATCCAGGATCATGCACTCGGAAAGCGAAGAAAAACGGCGCACATCGTCCGTGAGAGGAATGATTTTCACCTCTCCACGTACACCGTGTGCACCGCCGATCTTCCCTATAATTAGGTAGTCTTTCATCCGACGATATCTACGATAACACGTCTTCCGTCACGAAGATACTTCGCCTTCATGATCGAACGGATCGCCTGTGCACGGCGGCCGCCCTTACCGATCACTTTACCCATATCTTCCGGGTTAACGGTAAGTTCCAGAACGACTGTGTTTCCTCTCTCAGACTTCTTAACGGATACATCCTCAGGATGGTTGACCAGAGACTTGGCCATTGTAGTTAATAATTCCATATCTACAACTCGCAGCATGTAAATAGTAGTAGGTGTGCTGCTTTCCTCCTTATTAGTATTCGAAGTCCTACTTACTTCTCGATAGCACCTGTCTTCTTCAGAAGAGCACGAACTGTATCAGTCGGCTGTGCGCCGTTAGCGATCCACTTCTTAGCTGCTTCGTTGTCGATCTTGATCTCAGCAGGATCTGTCAGCGGATTGTATGTGCCGATCTCTTCGATGAAACGGCCATCACGCGGATAGCGGCCATCTGCTACAACTACACGATAAAAAGGAGCCTTCTTAGCGCCCATTCTTCTCAAACGAATTTTTACTGCCATTTTTCTTTTCCTCCTAGCAATAGTTCTTTTATGTTTTGTGTTTATATTCTCGCGTTTCGCCCCTGCTTTCCCTCGGGCTTTCCTTTGGGAAAAGCACTAAGGACTTTCGAAGTCTCGCGTGAACATCTTAGTTAGAACGGGAATTTACCTTTCCCGAAAGGATTGCCTCCCATTCCAGGGAAGCCTTTGCCCATACCGGGCATCTTTCCAAGGCCCTTCTTGCCTTTGGTCATCTTGCTAAACTTCTTCATCATCTCGGAAGTCTGCTCATACTGGCGGATCAGCTGGTTGACCTGCTGTACCGTAGTACCGGAACCTGCAGCGATCCTTCTTCGTCTGCTCGCATTCAGAATATTCGGAACACGGCGTTCCTTCTTCGTCATCGAACGGATGATCGCCATATTGGTATCAATCACTTTATCATCGAGATCTTCTTCTTTGACCTTGCCGGCAGCGCCGGGGATCATTCCGATAACATCTTTCATGGATCCGAGCTTCTTGATCTGCTCGAACTGGGAAAGAAGATCTTCCATGCTGAATGTATTGCTGAGCATACGCTCAACGGATTTCGCCGCCTCTTCCTCATCGATGGACTGCTGTGCCTTCTCAATAAGGGAAAGAACGTCACCCATGCCGAGGATACGGTCCGCCATACGGTCCGGATAGAACTCTTCGATATTCTCGATCTTTTCACCGACGCAGATGTACTTGATCGGCTTTCCTGTCATCTTACGGATAGAGAGAGCCGCACCGCCTCTGGCGTCACCATCGAGCTTGGTCATGATGAATCCGTCAAGACCGATACGCTCTTCGAAGCTCTGTGCTACAGCAACCGCTTCCTGACCGATCATGGCATCGACAACGAGCAGTTTCTCATGCGGCTTTACATAATCACCGATCTTGATGAGCTCATCCATGAGTTCTTCATCCACAGTCATACGACCGGCGGTATCGACGATCAGCGTATCGCAAAGAAGGTACTTCGCACGCTCGATACCGGCCTTTGCGATCACGATAGGATCCTTTTCTTCCGGCATGATAAAGCTCGGCACATCAACTTTCTGTGCCAGCACTTCCAACTGTTTGGCGGCTGCCGGACGGTGTACGTCGAGCGAAAGCAGGAGTGGGCGCTTGCTGTTCTTCTTTAAGATATTCGCAAGCTTTGCAGCGGTGGTTGTTTTACCTGCACCCTGGAGACCATAGAGCATGATCACGGTAAATCCGGACGGAGATACAGCCAGTTTGCTTGATGTCTGGCCGAGAAGCTCGATCAGGGACTCATGAACGATCTTTACGATCTGCTGACCAGGAGTCAGGCTCTTCATGACATCCGCGCCTTTACACTTCTCAGACATATCCGCGACGAATTCCTTAACAACGGAATAGTTAACATCCGCCTCAAGGAGCGCCATACGGATCTCTTTCATCATTGCTTTGATGTCGGCATCCGTAACACGGGCACTTCCGCGCATCTTCGCAGTGATCTTCTGAAGTTTTGTCGATAAACTCTCAAACATTATGCTTTATAATTCCTCTACCAGAGTCGAAAGCAGTTCTTTTGCCTTATCCTCATTATGTTCTTCCAATGCTTCAAAAGCACTGGAGATCGTCTTTTTCTGTAATGTGAAGCGTTCTACCAGTTTCAGTTTCTCTTCGTATTCGGTAAGAGATGCCACACCGCGGTGGATCGCATCATGTGCCGCCTGCCTCGATATCCCGAGATCTTCAGCGATCTCCGCAAGAGACATATCTTCCTGGAATCGAAGCTCGAGGATCTCTCTGGTACGTTCCGTCAGCAACTGCCCATAGAAGTCAAGCAATAAGCAAACCTGAACGCTGTCCATAAGAAGCCCCTCCCTCACACGAGTACAAAGAATAACAGACCTCTCCACATCTGTCAAGCTTTTTTACTTGTCAGAAAGAAATTATATAATTAGCGAAAAGAAATGTCCCGGAGACGAGTTTTGCGTAAGCAAACTGTTTGAGTCTCAAGGGACATATTCTTTTCGTTTATATCAATTATTCTTACTGAGGTAATAGAGAATCCACAAAGATTTCGGGGTCGAAATCGACGAGGTCTTCTGCGCTTTCTCCCAGGCCGGCGAGGAAGATCGGGGATTTGGTGGAATGCGCTACTGCGATTGCCACGCCACCCTTTGCACTGCCGTCGAGTTTTGTAATACCGATACCGGAGAGTTTTACCGCTTTACTGAACACTTCCGCCTGGATGACAGCATTCTGGCCGGTCGTTGCATCGATGATCAGAAGCGCCTGTGTATTGGCAGAAGGTGCTTCTCTTTCGATAACGCGGCAGATCTTACTGAGCTCATCCATAAGATTCTGCTTGTTATGAAGTCTTCCTGCCGTATCGATGATCAGCACGTCCGCTCTTCTTGCGATCGCAGAATGGACCGCATCGTAGCATACAGCCGCCGGATCGGAACCTTCTTCATGGGAAATAACGTGTGTATCTGTCATATCTCCCCAGGCTGTCAGCTGTTCGATCGCCGCTGCACGGAAAGTATCTGCTGCAGCAAGCATGACTTTCTTTCCCTGATTCTTATAACGAAGGCAGAGCTTACCGGCGGTGGTCGTCTTACCAGTGCCGTTTACACCTACCATCAGGATGATATTGAGGTTATTATCTTCGATATCCAGGGTCTTCTTCTCACCGAGGATATCAAGCATCTTGGCGCGTACGACACGGATAACGGAATCTTTGCTGTCATCACCGGTCTTCTTGATCGAATCACGAACCTCGTCCATGATCTCCAGGCTCGCTCCTACGCCACAGTCCGCCTGAACCAGAAGAGCTTCGAGATCATCCAGCATATCTTCATCAAAACGTCCCATGGAAGCGGAGATCTTCGTGATACCTTCCGCCACGAAGTTTCTTGTCTTTTGAAGACCTCTCTTAAAAATATCAAATAAACCCATATGGCTCTCCTTATTTATTCAGTTATTTCATTATACCATTTACCTGATGCGGCAAGAGCATGCTTATGTTTCGCTCAGACGCATCGAAAGGATCTTGGAAATACCTCTCTCCTGCATCGTTACACCATACATACGGTCACAAGCCTCCATCGTACCCTTTCTATGGGTAACGAGAATAAACTGGGACTTCACGCAGTAACGGCGCACGAAATCGGTAAAACGGTTTACGTTCGCATCGTCGAGCGCTGCTTCGACCTCGTCGAGAACACAGAACGGAGACGGACGGAGCTGTAAGATCGCGAACAGAAGTGCGATCGCTGTAAGGCATCGCTCACCACCTGAAAGAAGAGACAAGCTCTGCAGTTTCTTTCCCGGAGGCTGGGCCTTGATGTCGATACCGCAGTTCAGGACATCCTCCTCATTTTCCAGAAGGATCTCTGCCGTACCGCCATTAAACAGATCGGAAAATACCGTTTTAAAGTTCTCGTTGATCTGCGTGAAATGATCCATAAACTGCTGTTTCATCTCGCGGATGAGGTCTTCGATGACCTTACCGAGATCCGCTTTTGCCTTCTCGATATCATCTCTCTGGGCGCACATAAACTCGTAACGCTCATTGATCTTCTGATATTCTTCCACGGCATTAACGTTAACAGCGCCGATCTCTTTGATCTTACCGCGGAGTTCATTGATGCGCTTCTGCATGGCGCTCAGGTTCTCGATCTCGATCCTGTATTCCGCTGCATTGTCATATGTGAGCTCATGGTTCTCCCAGAGTCTGTTCTTACAGTCATCTACTTCCAGTTCGTATCTTTCGAACTTGCTGTCCAGTTTTGCCTGTTCGGTCTGAAGAGAACTCAGTTTCTGCGTTGCCGCAGTGACATTGTCGATAAAGCCTGTAAGACGTCCTTCCAGTTCTTCTTTCTCCTGGAGGATCGTACGGATCTTCTGCTCAAACTTCTCATCTTCGAGCTTGAGTCCTTCTTTAAAGTTCGCCTGCTCCTCGAAGTCTTTCTTTATCTTCTCGACATCGGCTTTCGCCTGTTCGCATTCTTTCTTCAGACGCTCCGAGTCTTCTTTCTTCTTATTCTTTTCATTCTCGAACATGCCGATCTTTTCCGTGGTCGCCGAGATCGTACCGTTTACGCCCTCGATACGGACACGAAGATCACTGATCTGCGCACGCATTCTTTCAAGATCGAGCTGTTCCTGCTCGACTTTATCTGTGGAAGAATTGACTTTTTCTTTGAGATCAGCAATCTCGTCTTCTCTTTCTGTGATCACTAGCTTCGCTTCTTCGAGATCTTTGGAAGAAGAAAGTTTCGCTGCGGAGATCGTCTCCAGTTCTTTTTCCACCGAAGAAATACGTTCCAGTGCTTTTTTATAGTCATCATCGGCTGTTTTCAAAGCACTTTCCGCACGTATCTGATCGAGGGAACCCTTCTGGAGTTTCTCCTCCATCGCCATCTGTTCACGGGCCACATCTTTGATCTGGATCTGAAAGTCCTGTCTCTGTGCCTCGATCTTCGCGATCTCACGGTTAACGGAGACTTTCTTCTTTCTCATTTCCTCGAGTTCTCTGGCACGGCCGAGAAGATTCGCCGCCTTCTTGTTGATACTACCACCGGTCAGCGAACCGCCCGGATTTACAACATCACCGGAAAGGGAAACGACTCGGTACATATATCTAGCCGCTTTTGCCATCGCAATACCGTTATCCAGCTCATCGACAACAACGATGCGCCCGAGAAGGTTATCGATAATATCACGGAGTTCCGGACGAGTATCCACGAGCTCCGAAGCAAGTCCGATATAGCCGCGGGAACGCTTCGCGTCACGAAGGAAATTCTCCTCAAGAAGTCTCGGACGGATGGAGTCGATCGGAAGGAACGTGACACGTCCCAGATGATTCTGTTTCAGGTGATCGATAAGATCCGATGCATCTCTGTCATTCTGGGTAACGACATTATGCACAGCATTTCCGAGCGCGATCTCGATGGCAGTTTCATATTCCTGGTCCACTTTTACGAGTTCACCGAGGATACCGATCACTTTGGAAGAAAGTCTAGGATCCTTATCCGTGCTGGAAAGAAGGCGTCTTACAGATTCCTGATATCCTTCACGGTTTTTCTCAAGGTTCTCAAGTGTCTTGATACTGAATTCAATATTCGAAAGAAGTCGCTGCTTGGCTTCGCCATCCGCTGCCATCTCATCATCTTTCTTTCTCATCTCCGCCAGTTCGATCTGCTTGTCCGAAACAGCGGATGCAAGCTCAGCTGTCTCACTAAGAACACGCTTAAGATCAGCATCGAGCTGTGTTCTTCGCTCCAGCGCCTCATCACGCTCCTGGAGCATAAGCATACGGTCTTCAGAAAGAGATTTGATTCTTGCTTCTTTGACCATCATATCTCCAGAAAGATTGGAAACCATTTCACGGGTCTCAAAGAGTTCCTCGGTAAGCACATCGATCTTACGGCGGAGCTCCGTCTGTTTGGCCTGATTTCCGGCCATTTTATCCATCAATGCCTTGTGTGACTCTTCGACGGCAGTAAGCTCATTGGAAAGATTCTCTTTCTCCTGCTTCATTTTGCCGATCTGCTCATTGGCCTCGGCAATATCATTATCGAGTCGCTCGATCTCCTGCGCCTGTTCATCATCCGAGCCTTCCGCGGATTTGATGCGGAGAAGCAGCTGGTCATGGCGCTCTTTGAGAAGGAGCATCTGGCTGTTGATCTCATGGATCTGCTCGGTGATATCCGATCTTTCCTGTCTGGTATTCTCTATTTCTTCTTCGAGCTGGGCGGATCTTTCCGTCAGTTCGCGGTTTTCCGAACGGATCTTGAGAACGAGATTCTCCTGTTCCTCGATCGCTTTTTTCAGAGAAGCACGCTCTTCCGCACTGCCATCGAGAAACACCTTGTTGCGATCGATCATATGCAGGATAACGGCAATATCATCCTTTTTCCATTCATCATAGTACTGATGATACTTCTTCGCCTTTTCCGCCTGTTCGGAAAGCGGTCCGATCTGATTATTCAATTCCTCGAGGATATCATTGATACGGACGAGATTCTGCTCTGCGGAGTTCAGTTTCCGCTCTGCTTCTTCTTTTCTCGTCTTGAATTTAACGATACCGGATGCCTCTTCCAGTACTTTTCTACGGTCTTCGGACTTCGTGGAAAGGATATCATCGACTCGGCCCTGACCGATGATCGAATAACCGTCTTTACCAAGACCGGTATCCATAAACAGCTGAAGAATGTCCTTCATTCTGCAGTTGACATGGTTGATCTGATACTCACTCTCACCGCTTCTATAAAGTCTTCTGGTGATCTGGACCTCGTAAAACTCGATCGGAAGGATCCTGTCCGAGTTATCTATCGTCATGGAGACTTCCGCGAAGTTCATCGCCCGGCGGCTCTGCGTACCATTGAAGATAACATCTTCCATCTTCGATCCACGAAGCGTCTTTACGCTCTGCTCACCAAGGACCCAGCGGATCGCATCGGTAACATTACTCTTACCGCTGCCGTTTGGGCCGACGATGGCCGTCATTCCCTTGTCAAACTCGATCAGAGTGTACTCAGGGAACGATTTAAATCCTTGGATTTCAAGCTTTTTCAGATGCATGGATCGTCTCGTTTCGTTTAATTAGAGGTATATTATAACACAACAGAAGGATCTTCGAGCAAATGTCACTGTTTCCAGATATCAAGCGCAAGCCTCGATGCTTCCTGCTCCGCCTGTTTCTTGCTTCTGCCTTCTGCACGGACGATCTCCTGACCGTCAATAAGTACAGCAACTTCGAATATACGGTCATGGACCGGTCCGTCTTCCCTTACCACTTGGAAAAGCACTTGATGGCTTTCATGCTTCGTCTGTGCTTTTTCCAGAAGACGGCTCTTATAGTCAAATATCAGCTCACCGCTGAGCGCCTGCGAAATATAGGGAGACAGGCAGGAAAGAACGACTTTCTTCGCCGCTTCAAAGCCGCCATCCAGGTAGATCGCCGCGAAAAGGGATTCCATCGTATCCGCAAGAGTAGAGATCTTCTGACGTCCGCCGGTACCTTCTTCCCCTTTTCCGAGAAACAGAAGCGAGCCGACATCCAGTTTCTCCGCTTCTTTTGCAAGCGTCTTCTCACATACAACAAGCGCCCTGGTTTTCGAGAGTTTCCCCTCATCCCAGTCGGATTTCTGCTTATACATCTCTTCGCCGACGATAAAGTCGAGGATCGCATCGCCCAGGAACTCCAGACGCTGGTTCGATACAGATCCGGTCTTTCTATGTTCATAGGCGTAAGTGGAGTGGGTAAGCGCCAAAAGTAGGAACTCCTTATCCTTAAAGGAATAAGAGATCTTCTGCTCAAGCTTTTCGTGTTCAGATGAATAAACTCTTTCCATACCACATTCCCACCCGTTAATGATAACAGTATAACAAAATAAGAAAGGACTGTCTCATAAAATGAAACAGTCCTCTTTGCTTTTACAAGTAAGATCGATTACATCTTGCTCTTGATGAACTCTACAGCATCACCAACAGTCTTGATGCGCTCAGCTTCCTCGTCCGGAATAGAAATGTTGAATTCCTGCTCCATAGCCATAACGAGTTCTACCATATCGAGAGAATCTGCATTCAGATCATCAACGAAAAGGGAATCCATCTGTACGCTATCTTCGGAAATATTGAGCTGATCTACAAGAATAGACTTTACGCTTTCAAATACATTATCAGATGACATATTAAAATCCTCCTGTCAAAACGTCATACGCAATCTTCATATATGTTTTTATCCGAAGAATAATGAATTGTCAATATGTAAAACACATAAAAAACGTAAATATTTTGAAAATCAAACCATTATTTATCTTCTTTGAAATAATCCAGATTTTTTAAGATGTAATCCATGCCCGAAATAATGGTCATAATGACGCAGATGATAAGCAGGATATTCCCCACCAGCTGGACGTTATCCGTGATATCGGACAGTGCCCAGGAATCATTTGCTGCATGGAAGATCTTAATGAGGATCGTCTCAAACATCAGGTACGAGATCGCGATCATCTGAGTGACCGTCTTGATCTTTCCGATCATCTTAGCGGCCATGACTACGCCCTTCGAACTTGCAAGCATACGCATACCTGTAACCGCAAATTCACGAAGAACGATGATGCAGACCCATACGGAAGAGATACGATTCAGATCGACAAATGCGATCAGAACGGAGATGACCAGCATCTTATCGGCAAGGGAATCCAGAAATTTGCCGAGATTGGTGATCAGGTTATATTTTCTGGCGATCTTTCCATCAAGAAGATCGGTGAAGGATGCTATCACAAAAAGAATAGCAGCGACGATCATACCATTTTCACAGATAAAGTTGTTCCAGCCTTCCGGCGCAAAAGAACCGATATGGATCGGAAGCATAAAAAGAATAATAAACGGAACAAGGATGATCCTTGTAAGGGACAATTTATTGGGCAGATTCATCTTCAGTAACTCCTGTCAGATCATAAGGCGTACATTCCAGTATCTTCACTGATACTGTGTCTCCGCTTTCCAGCGGCCGGTTCGTAGAAGCCACATAGATCAAAGGATCTACTTCAGGTGCTTCTCCGTAGGAACGCCCCAAGTAGAATATACCATCTTGAGATGCAGAATCAATAGTCACTTTAACTATTTTTCCTACTCGCGCCTGATTATACGCCAGCGAGATCTGCTGCTGAAGCTCCATTACTTTTTCATATCTGCGCTTGGAAACATCCTTTCGGACACGCGGATGCATATTATATCCGAGCGTATTCTCTTCCGGAGAATAAATAAAGCATCCGAGGCACTGGAAACGCCAGATCTTCAGGTTCTTAAGAAGATTTTCAAAGTTCTCCTTCTTCTCTCCCGGAAAACCGACCATTACCGTAGAGCGGATCACGATGTCCGGCATCGCGGCACGAAGCTTATTCAACGTCTTCGTGATCGAAGCAACGGTATCTCTTCTTCTCATCTTTTTTAAGACTTCGTCATCTCCGTGCTGAACCGGGATATCCAGATAATGATAGACCTTCGGATTAGAAGCCATCTCGGAGATCAGGGCATCATCGATGCCATCGATATATGCATACATAATACGGATAGAGCCGATCCCTTTGATTTTACTCAGCTTATTCAGAAGTTCCGGCAGGCAGCGCTTCCCATAGAGATCTTTTCCATACCCTGTTGTATCCTGTGCAGCAAGAATTATCTCGGAATGTCCATGAGATGCCAGGATCTTCGCTTCTTCCAGAATATCCTCCATCGGACGGGAGATATATTTACCGCGTATTCTCGGAATAGCACAGAAAGCACAGCCATTTGAGCATCCTTCTGCGATCTTAAGCCATGCATAGGACTTCGTGGAAACTTCACGTTCTATACGCATATGCTTGAGACTTCCCGGTTTTCCGATATAGTCATTCCAATCAAATTCGTCTTTCTGAAACAATTTGTCGAGAACTTCAGAAACATCCTGATAGTGGGATGTTCCCATAACGGCATCGACTTCCGGCAGGCTCTTACGGATCTCCTCGGGATATCTCTGCGCAAGGCAGCCGGCAGCTATGATATACTTCAGTTTCTTTCGCGGACCTTTAAGATGAGCGACATCAAGGATCGTATCGATCGCTTCTTTTTTCGCACTTTCAATAAAACCACATGTATTGATGATCACAGCCTCAGCCTGAGAAAGATCATCGACCATTTCATATCCATCGTTTTTCAGGATGGACGTCATACACTCCGCATCAACTAAATTCTTGGAGCATCCGAGAGTGATCATGGAGACCTTGTGTTTGATATTCATACCTACCAGTCCAATCTTATTAAACTAAAGGTTATTCTACATCATCCACGATTTTTCGGAAAGATGCCAGCGCAAGCGAGGAGGAGTATCCTCTGCTTTCAAGGTATCTTACAGCCTTCACTAATTCCTTCTTAGCAGTTTTCGGATCGGAAGAAAAGCTTTCCGGCGGATAACGGTCAGAGATCACTTCCATAATAGTATTCTCATCTGCATACTCATCTCTGGAAAGAACTTCATGGATCACCGAATCCGGGATACCGGACGCTTCCAGACGAGCACGAAGTTTCGCTCTTCCTTCGCTGTTCCGGCCGGAACGGTTGCGAAGAACTTTTACAGCATACCGCATATCATCGATATACTTATCCTCGATCAGCTGCGCGATCACTTCTTCGATCACATCCGCATCATATCCTTTATCGGACAAAAACTCACGGATCTTTCCCGAAGAAGAAACGGCGATCCCGATATGGGCGATCGCCTTATTTCTTGCTTCACTATATTGTAAATCCTGCGTCATAAGGATCAGATATCGATGCCGAGGAACTCTTCCTCATCATCGTCAGTAGCATCTGCCGCTTGCGCGTCCTCTGCAACTTCTTTACCTGCAAGAAACGCTCTGATCTTCTCTTCGATCTCATCACGGACTTCCGGATGTTCTTTAAGATACGTCTTGGCATTATCTTTACCCTGACCGATCTTCTGACCATTATACGCGAACCAGGAACCGCTCTTCTCCATGATATCTTTATCAACAGCAAGATCGATGATACATCCTTCTCTGGAAATACCCTCACCGTACATGATATCGAATTCCGCTTCACGGAACGGCGGCGCAACCTTATTCTTAACAACCTTAACACGTGTATGGTTACCGATCACTTCGCCGCCATTTCTGAGCGACTCGACACGACGAACATCCAGACGTACGGAAGAATAGAATTTCAGAGCGCGTCCACCAGGTGTCGTCTCCGGATTTCCGAACATGACACCGACTTTCTCACGGAGCTGGTTGATAAAGATGCAAACAGTGCTGGATTTGCTGATGATACCGGCAAGTTTACGAAGAGCCTGAGACATAAGACGAGCCTGAAGACCAACATGGGAATCGCCCATCTCACCATCGATCTCTGCCTTCGGTACCAAAGCGGCAACGGAGTCAATAACAACGACATCAACGGCGCCGGAACGGACAAGTGCCTCAGTGATCTCTAAAGCCTGCTCACCGGTATCCGGCTGGGAAACGATGAGTTCATCAATATTCACACCGATCTTCGCAGCATATACAGGATCAAGTGCATGCTCTGCATCGATAAAGGCTGCTGTGCCGCCCTGTTTCTGGGACTCGGCAACAACATGAAGAGCAACCGTTGTCTTACCGGAAGATTCAGGTCCATAGATCTCAATGATTCTTCCCTTCGGAAGTCCGCCGACACCAAGTGCGATGTCCAGAGTCAGCGCGCCGGTCGGAACAACATCAACGACCATGCCGGTCTGTTCGCCAAGACGCATGACTGCACCCTTACCAAATTGTTTTTCTATCTGCATCAGAGCTGCGTCCAACGCCTTAGCTCTCTCACTATCTACTTTTTTGGAAACATCCTGTGTGGATTTATTGGAATCTTTTTTAGCCATACTTTCCTCCTTGTCGAACATTCGTTCCATCGGTTTTTATCTTAACAATACAATATCACAACGTCAATAGTTTTTCAGAACATTTTTTCGACAAAATCTGTCAAAAGGTATTCATTTCGTCTTTTTAGGCCACTTTTGTCAATTTGCCGCCTGCTTCTTTTTAAAGAATCTTCTGATGTATCGGTTATATGCTGTCTGCAGTTCTTCCATCTTCAGGGCAAAAGCCATACCGAAGTAGATCATAAATCCAAGGAGGCATCGTCCGCCGAACCATGCGATCTGCATGATCTTTCTTGTCGGATGGAATGGTACAA
This sequence comes from Clostridiales bacterium, assembly GCA_017961235.1. Lineage (GTDB taxonomy): Bacteria > Bacillota > Clostridia > Saccharofermentanales > Saccharofermentanaceae > Scatonaster. The sequence continues at coordinate 192,366 of JAGCXQ010000049.1, forward strand.
GACTTACAAGATAAAGTCCGATGATCAGGAAGACAAAGCAAATAACAGACTTGATAAGGAACGCCCGCATCCTTCTTGGTGCAAGCTTCTTATTCATCTTACTGTACACAACAGTAAGCAATACCATACGTACAAGGCAGGAGATCGAATATGAGATCGTCAGGCACATCGCTCCGCATCCGAGATTAATAAGGATAAAGCACAGAGAGAAGTTCACGACCATGGACACGATACCGGCGAACAGCGGAAATCTCGTCTGTCCGATGGCGTAGAATGCCTGATTCATAATAAATATCACGGACTGAAGAACGATAGATGCGCAGTAACCGGTCAGGAAAAGCGCCGCCATATTCGCGTTCTTATCCGTAAAATTCGAAGACCACTGAAGCAGCGTCTTTACAAGATCTACAGGCATGATAAGGAAAATACCGGCACATGGCACGGTCAGGAAAAGCGCATTTTTGATACTGGTCGAAAGAAGTTTACTGGACTCTTTATAATCTTTATTTGCATAGTGCGAAGCAAGAGACGGCAGCATAACATTACCGATACCTACGGCAAAAATACCATAAGGCAGCTGCCAGAGCATCGATGCATTACTTAATGCATAGAAAGGACCATCACCGAATCTTGATGCAAATGAATTCAGGATGAGGATATTGACCTGAACGATCGATGCAGAGATCAGTATCGGGATAGCAAGCTTGAAAAGTCTTCTGAATTCAGGATCCGTGGCATCCAGAGACGGGCGGAAATGAGCCATCTCTCTTCTTCCCATGAACAACTGGAAGATAAAGTAGATCATGGCCGCAGCCAGAACACCGACGCCGGTCATGTATAGAGACTGTTCGTTCGATGCACCTAAAAGACCGATCGCAAGAAGTACGCATATATTGTAGATAACCGGACCAAAAGCAGTCGAACCGAATTTCTTGTAGGCATTGAGAACGCCGATACAGAGTGCAGCGAGCATCATAAAGAAGATCTGGGGGTAAAGCGTACGGGCCATATTACCGGCCAAACGGATGACCTCTTCCCCATTTCCCTGGTTAAACACACGATAAAGAATATTCGAAAGGATCTCACAGATCACAACGAAAGTGAGAACGAATAAACTCATCCAAGTGATAAAGATGCTGACACCTCTCCAGGCTTTTTTCTGCGTCTTCTGCTCGATTGCCTTGGACAGAGTAGGAGTAATCGCCGACTGGATCGAACCGCCGACAAGAAGAGCAAACACGAAGTCAGGGATCAAAAATGCTGCCGTAAAGGCTTCTCTGTAAGTTTCTTCAAACTTATGGGAAAGAATTACGGTCCTCAAAAAGCCGGATCCCTTAGAGAGGATCAGGCCTATGATCATAATGATCGTTGAGAACGTAATACTTTTAGCCTTTGAAGCTGAATTTTGATCGGCTCTTCGCTTTAACTCGGAACTACTCATGAAAGTCTCATTCTAATCAGATTAAATGCATGTAAAACAGCTACATGACGGACTCGGCTTCTATTACCGCTTAAGTGTACTTCGATAACATCTGTACCCTTCTCATCCGCAATTCCAAGATATACAAGACCAACCGGCTTGGCAGCACTCTCTCCGGTCGGACCGGCAATACCTGTGATAGAAACCGCGATATCCGTACCAAGAAGTTTTCTTGCACCCTCTGCCATCTCCTGCGCGCATTCGCGGCTGACGGCGCCGAGGTTCTCAAGAACATCATCGGAAACACCAAGCAGATTTGTCTTCACTTTATTTCCGTAAGATACGACAGAGCCCATAAATACCTGGGAAGCACCCGGAATATCAACGAACTCGGAAGAAACCATGCCTGCCGTACAGCTCTCTGCAAAGCAGACCGTCTTATTCTTCTCAAGAAGAAGATCATATGCGACCTGCTTCAGCGGACGCTCGCCGATCTCGTAGATGCACTGGCCGAAGCGTTCTTTCATAACATCTATAATCGGAGTGATCAGATCCTTCTCTTCTTCACCGTTTTCAACTCGCTGTGTTACGCGGAACATGCACTCGCCTTCTGCAGCATAAGGAGCGATCGTAGGATTCGTCTGCGCATCGATCAGATCAGAAATACGCTCTGCAGCAGCGGATTCGCCAATACCGAAAAGATGAACGAATTTGGTGATAAACTTGGAATCACTCATCTTCTCAAGGATCGGACGGGCTTCATTGGTAAACATCAGAGACATTTCTGACGGCGGACCCGGAAGCAGAACAAAGTGAACGACACGGTCCGGATCGTCTTCTGTCGGGCAGGAATACTCAAACATCGCACCCGGTGCAGTACCGTTATTATTCTTCAGGATCGTAGCTCCTTCCGGAAGCATCGCCTGTTTTCTGTTGTTCTTCGGCATATTACGGAACAGACGGCGGAAATACTCGGTGATGTTGTTGAAGCTCTCTTCATCAAAAACGAGTTCTTTTCCAGCGACATCGGCTGCAACGCCCATGGTGATATCATCCGTCGTCGGGCCCAGGCCGCCGGTAAGGATCACCAGATCGGAACGGCCGGAGCTCTCTTTGATCTGCTCGAAAAGGCGATCATAATTATCGCCTACCACGATCTGACGATAGGACGGAATACCGAGAGATGCGAGTTCACGGGCAAGGAAGCGGGAATTCGTATTCAGGGTCTGACCCATCAGTAATTCTGTACCAACACAAATGATCTCAGCAGATTTAATACTCATATTACTTACGTCCTTTCTCGATACGTGTGAAAGCTTCGAGAGTGTTCTGAAGAAGCATGGTGATCGTCATCGGTCCGACACCGCCCGGAACCGGAGTGATCGCGGATGCGATATCTACAACATCATCAAAGTCAACGTCGCCTCTTACCTTGCCGTCTTCGCATCTGTTAATACCGACATCGATGATCACGGCGCCTTCCTTAACAAAATCTCTGGTAACGAAGCCCTGCTTACCGATCGCAACGATCAGGATATCTGCCTGCTTGCAGATCTCTTTAATGTTCTTCGTTCTGGAATGAACAACGGTAACCGTCGCATTCTCATGCAGCATCAGGGATGCTACCGGCTTTCCGACGATGTTACTTCTTCCGATAACGACACAGTTCTTACCGGAAATATCCACATTCGCATATTTCAAGAGCTCGATACAGCCCTTCGGTGTGCAGGAAACCAGGCAGTCGCGGCCGATGGAAAGAAGTCCTTTATTGACCGGATGGAAACCGTCCACGTCCTTCTCCGGCGCAATCGCACAGATGACGGAGAACTCATCCATATGCTTAGGAAGCGGGAGCTGGCACAAAATGCCATGCACACGGTCATCTTTATTGAGCTGGTCGATCAGATCGAGGAGTTCTTTTTCCGAAGCGGACTCAGGAAGAGAATATCCGAAAGACTGGAATCCTACCTGCTCACAGGCCTTCTTCTTATTGTTGACATAGATCGTAGAAGCCGGGTTCTCACCTACTTGAATAACAGCAAGTCCGGGACGCTTCCCAAACTGTGCCGAAAGCTCCGCTGCCTCTTTTGAAATCTTCTCACGGATCAGACCGGAGAGTTCTTTTCCTGAAATAATCGTTGCGCTCATACATTATCCTTTCTTTGCTTTGATCTCCAGCCACTGCGCCGGATCGATCAATATTTTTCTCGGTTTACTACCTTCAAATGGTCCGATATAGCCTTTATCCGCCATACGGTCAATCAATCTGGATGCTCTCGGATATCCGAGATTCAGTCTTCTCTGAAGGATGGAAACGGAAGCATATCCCGCCTGGAGAACTACATCGACAGCATCGTTGAAAAGTTCATCTTCGCCGTCGTTATCAGATCCGCCGGACGATGTGGGAGAGCCGGATTTCGTCGCATTGACGATCGCCTCTGCTGTTTCCTCATCATATTGTACCGCATTATTAGCTTTTATATAACCAATGATTTCTTCAACTTCTTTATCCGTTACAAAAGCACCCTGACCACGTACCGGCTTTGCAGCACTCTGCGGATAATACAGCATGTCGCCCTTACCAAGGAGTTTCTCCGCTCCGACCATATCAAGGATCGTACGGCTATCGACCTGGCTGGAGACCGCAAATGCGATTCTTGATGGAATATTGGCCTTGATGACACCGGTGATGACATCTACGGAAGGACGCTGGGTCGCGATCAGAAGATGAATACCGGCAGCACGTGCCATTGCCGTAAGTCTTGAGATAGACTCTTCCACTTCTTTCGAGGCTACCTGCATCAGGTCAGCAAGCTCATCGATAACGACCAGGATCAGCGGAAGCTCATTTTCCCCGTTTAACCGCTGATATTCATTGTAGCCTTTGAAATCACGAACAGCAGCCTCAGCGAACTTGGCATAACGGTCAGTCATCTCACGCACCGCCCAGTTAAGCGCATTGGCGGCCTTTTTCGCATCGGTTACGACCGGACAGAGCAAATGCGGAATACCGTTATACACTGCAAGTTCTACAACTTTCGGGTCAACCATGATCATACGGACCTGCGCCGGTGTAGCATGGCACAAGATACTGATGAGGATCGAGTTGATACATACCGATTTACCGGAACCCGTGGAACCTGCAATCAAAAGATGCGGCATCTTGGCAAGGTCACAAAGGATCGGGCTGCCGGGAATATCTTTACCGAGAGCAACCGTGAGAGGTGATTCACTATTTCTAAATGCCGATGATTCAAGAAGATTACCCAGATGAACCGGAGCTACCTGCTTATTCGGAACCTCGATACCAACAGCGGATTTACCCGGAATCGGAGCCTCGATACGAATACTCTGCGCAGCAAGAGCAAGCGCAATATCATCTGACAGATTCGTGATACGGCTGACCTTGATACCCGGCGCAGGAACTACTTCGAAACGCGTGATCGCAGGACCACGGGTAACCTCGCCAAGCTTCGTCTCGATTCCGAAACTGCGAAGTGCGGCAACAAGTTTCATGCCTTCAGCGTCCTGGCCATCAATGACATTTCGTGCTGCCTGAGGCTTATCGTGCGACAGAAGATTTGTCGGTGCCTTGGCATACTTACGATTAGCACGGCGAGCAGCAGCGGCAGGTTCAGGTGCTTTTTCAGTAGAAGGAGCCGTACTATTCGCTGGTTCAACAAATTCTCGATTGTTCTCGACCTGAGAAACCGACGGGATCGGCTCACTAAGAGTTTCTGCCGGTTTAATTTCCGTCTTTACAGAAGCTTTAGCTACCGGAGGCATCTCCGGAGGCAAAACAAACTCGGTTTCAGCAGGTGCAGGTGATGGAACGGTTTCCATACCATTCAGATCGGGAACCCGGATCTTCGTACCGCCGGACTCGTGATGACGGTACTCCACATAGTCCTGATTCGGGCTTACTGTAGGCGCCGGAAGGACAGTTCCCGGACGCGGTGTCTCATTTTCAAGTGGTGGAAGATACTCAAATCCGCCATTCGGATCGACTTCCTTCTTCGGAGCCGGTGCCCGCGGATTACTAAAGCCGAAGTCAACACGAGGTTCCCGTGGCACTTCTACTTTCTGCGCTTCAGGCGCAGGATCGGTATCATTCGTCAGGTCAAAATCAAAGACCTTCTCTCTTTCCGCCCAGGTCTCCTGATTCATTTTCACAGGTGTACCCTCCAGATCGATAAAGCCCTGCGGTCCCGGGACTTCTTCAAACGGAGAAACCACGGGATTTTTAATATACGACTGGATCGCACCATTGATCTCCTGATTTCTCTGTGCCTGAACTCTGGCGGCACGTTCCCTCTCTCTCATCGCTTTATCCGTACGGAGAACTTCAGTTGCCTTTTGACTGGTCGTACGGATAACTTTCGCCGTTTTTGCCGCTGTATCCGAAAGGCTGATGTTGAAAATCAGCACGATCTGTGAAAGAGTAAATGCGAAAAGAATGATCAGAGCACCTGCTTTTGCCGCTATCTCACGAAGAGCAAGCGCAATGGAGCCTCCGATGATACCGCCGGAAAGGATCAGATCACCTTCCGGTGCACCTAAAGCCTTCGGATCATTACCGATCTTCCAGAGGAACGATAAGACCTTGGTAACCTTTACATCCCCGGCAGGCGGCTCAGCGCAGTAAGCCTTAATATAGACTGGACTTACCGTGCAGACAGCAAATATTGAAGACACACATAAAAGCAGGATAAGAACTGACCGAACACGTTTCGGAGTGACATCCGGCCGGCTCTCCATGAAATAATCGATCGATGCATATAAAAGGATCACCGGAATGAAATACGCGGCAAAGCCGATCAAACCGGTGCCTGCACCTCGAAAGATACGTCCAAGCGCTCCTGTGACCGATAAAGGAAGATAATATGACAGGCCAAGTAGAACTGCTACCGCAAATAGCAGAACGCCTGTGATATCATGTCTTTTTCCGCTCTTTCCAGCCATCAGACACCGACCCTTCGAGCAGTTTTTAACAGAGCGACCATGGTCTTCGCATCCGATATCTCATTTGTCTCGATCATATTGATTGCCTGTTTTAAAGGCATTTTTACTGTTTGGAGGAATTCACCGTCATCCGGATCACCTTCACCAAAAGAAAGACCCTGTGCGAGATAAATATGAATGATCTCCGAACAATAACCGGGAGTTGCATACATCTCCCCAAGGCTGACAACGGAAGATGCCTCCATACCGGTTTCTTCTTTCAGTTCACGGATCGCGCATTCGCGAGGGTCCTCACCTTTTTCAAGCTTTCCGGCAGGAAGCTCAAGAAGTACTTTTTCATAAGGAGACCGGAACTGGCGGACAAGATATACATTCATATCATCATCGAGAGCGACGATCGTGGCGCCACCGTGATGGAGCACTACTTCTCTATTCGAGATCGATCCGTCAAACAACTCTACCTTCTTTAATTCCACCTGAAAAACACGGCCATCGAAAGCGATCTTTCTCTCCACCGTCTTTTCACTCAGTTGTTCATCTAAGGCAGCTATATTTCCCTTTGGTTTAACCATTCCCATTCTCCCCATACTTTTTCGACTGTGCAACCGCTAATTTATCACAGCGGTTATTATATTCATTATCCGCATGCCCTTTGACTTTTATCCAGCTGATCGTATGTACCCCGGATAAGCGGTCAAGTTCCTGCCACAGGTCCATATTACTAACGGTTTGTTTCGAACTGTTTTTCCACCCGTTACGTTTCCAAGACACAAGCCAGCCCTGCGTAAATCCATTGATCAGATACGCACTATCACTATACAAGCTGACTTTACAGGGTCTGTTCAGGCATTTTAAAGCGGAGATCGCGGCTATAAGCTCCATGCGGTTATTGGTCGTAAGACTCTCCCCGCCGGAAATCTCTTTTTCGACACCACGGCAGATGAGGATCGCACCCCAGCCACCCGGACCGGGATTCCCGGAGCATGCACCATCTGTATATATATCGACAGAAATCAGATCCGCCACGAATTATTTTCCCCCGGCAAGAGCTTTTGTCTTAAGATCTGCAGCAACTACCGCATCTTCAACAGCAGCACGGAGTCCGCCCTTCTCAAGAGCAAGAACACCTTCGATCGTTGTTCCGCCCGGAGAGCAGACCTGATCCTTCAGGATAGCCGGATGAGTACCTGTCTCTACCATCAGCTTTCCGGAACCATAAACAGTCATTGCAGCAATATCCAGTGCAGTCTTTCTCGGAATACCGAGTTTAACAGCAGCATCTGCCAGTGCCTCGATAAAGAGCATGACATACGCCGGGCCTGTTCCGGATACACATCCGATCGCATCAAGCGTCTTCTCATCACACGGAACAACGATTCCGCAGGTGGAAAGAAGCTTCTCAACAAAGTCACTTTTATCTTTCTCGACATTGCGGGTGCATACAGCACAGACGCTGGCACAGACAAGCGCCGGTGTATTTGGCATTACACGAACAATAGAAGAACCTTCCTTCAGAAGTTTTTCAATTCGGTCAAGGGTTACAGAAGCTGCAATAGAAATCACTACAGCGCCGTTCTTAATATTCTCGGAAAGTGAACGGACCGTCTGGTCAAATACCTGCGGCTTTACCGCGAGAAGAATATAATCCGCATCCTGAACAGCTTTGGATGCGTCAGTATATGCCTGACAACCTGTTTCTGAAGCAAGTTCCGTTACCTTTTTCTCATCAATATCACAAAGACGGACATCCTTAGCGGTAAGGATACCATTTTTTATAAATCCGCCTACGAGAGCCCGTCCCATATTACCGGTTCCGATAACAGTAAAAATCATGTAAAAACACCTCTTTTGCCACTTTTTTCCTATTCTATAAAATCATAACATTCTACTTGACATCATGCAAACACTTGAGTAAACTAATGCATGTTGTTTATGAAACAACATCGCCTATTTTCATAGGGGAGTGGCTCAATGGTAGAGCAGCGGTCTCCAAAACCGCTGGTTGCATGTTCGAATCGTGTCTCCCCTGCCAGAAGGACTGTCAGCATGACAGTCCTTTTTTCTTATAGAAAAACAGCCACCGCAGACTGCAGTGGCTGTTCGTTTAAAACTACGATGCAGGAAGATCAGTTACTGTACGGAGCACTGAAATTGAAAGTATCCGCTTCTTCTACAGGAACGACATCCATTACGAAGCATCTCTGTCCGTCGATCTCCTCTATTCTGACAGAATATGCGAGGTGACCATCCTTGACCATCTTCGGTGTCTTATCTTCCGAGTTATAGAAATCCAGGAATGTGTTCTGAACTTTCTTCAAGCAGGTATTGCTATCTGTTCCGGAATAAAGAGACTGAATAAATGCTCCATAGAGAATCGCGTAAACATCGATCTCGGCATCATTCTCCATCTCGAGCGGCGCATAGAAACGAACCCATCTCATAAAATGATCTGACTTATTCTCACATCCGACAATACTTACATTGACGATCGGCCAGTCCTGGCTGATGGAACCGATACTTGCATTGTCGAAGAAACGGTATTTCGTGTTTGTACTGGACGGAATAGGTGTCGGTACAGGAGTCGGAGTTGCCTCAGCAGAAGCCTGTGCGGCAGTCTCCTGATATGGCTCACCTGCATAGTGAACGCCTCTGAACTGGAATCCGAATTGCAGCAGGACATCTGCATAAAGCGGTGATGAATAATACAGAGCTCGGAAAGAACGCTCTGTCATGCGAAGGTTCGGTTCCTGATACATCTTTGTGGCAAATACGAATTTATCCGCTTCTTTGGACGGAACGATATCCATAACGAAATACTGTGTTCCGTCGATCTGTGCTTTTGTTACAGAGTATGCAAGGTCACCATCCTTGACCATGACCGCGGTCTCCGTGGAAGCCAGAGACTGACTATATGCGTTCTTAACCTTATCGAGGCATACTTCACTTCTCTCATCGGTATAAAAGGCCTGAAGGAAAGCAGAGTAAACAACATAATAGACCTGAAGATCGGAATCATCCTTCATTGGTGCGAAGAAACGAATATTCTTCAGGTAATTGTTATCTTTGCACTCACTGCCGGAAACAAAAACCGGCTCCTGGATCCCCTCACGGACACGTCCAGATACTACAAAATCAAAATAGCGGTATTTCGATGTCTTAATAGCTGTTGTTGCCGCAGGTTCAGCCGCATCAGATGAAGAAACCACAGTCATCTCTTCCTCTGTACGGTAAGAAGGTTCCGGACAATCAAAGCCCATCTGGAAAATACTGCCGTAGATCTTGGAACTTCTATACTGCTTGAAAAACATATTTAAAGTAATATTCAGATTCGGTTCCTGATTGGAAGAACGGTAAAGCCAGATACCACCACCAACAAGAGCAGCAATTGCAAGAATGATACCGACAAGAGCAAGTCCGTCGAGCTTTTTCTGCTTCTTTTTATTTGTATCTTTCTTTTCTGTCTGCTTCTTCTCGGATTTAGCAATAATAGTATCAAGTGTACTTACCTTCTGCTTTTTCGCATCGGACGACTCCATCTCTTCCGCGAGTTCTTCGACCTTTTCAAGTGTCAGATCACGCTCGGCGGCGCGCTTCTCGTAGAACTCATTTACTTCTTCTGACTCAGCGGATTCTTCCTCAGAAGCATCATTCTCAGTGAGTTCTTCAGCATCTTCATTCTTTTCAGACTCGTCTTTACTTTCATCAGCATCATCTGCTGTTTTATAATCTTTTGTATCGTTTTTACCCGGGATGACATCCTCGATTTCTTCATCAAGGCCCATTCCGGCAAGTTTGACCGTTAGATTTTTCAGATCAACCTCAGGTGACTCATTGTCGTTCTCTAAAAACTTAGCCATATGTATATCCTTCCATAAAAGCGCTAAAAAAATGATACCATGAATTCAAAAATGCGCAACCTTTTCCCCGAATGTTCTTGTCATGAGGCTATTTGTTCGATACGATTAAAACAGATATTTAAAGGGGGGTATTCTCATGGGAAACCGGAAACACTGTTTGATCACAGGCGGTTCCAGAGGGATCGGTGCCGCAACCGCTTATCGCTTTGCCGAGGCCGGATACAAAGTGACTTTCTTTTACCGTTCTGATGACGATTCTGCAGAGTACACCCGTCAGAAGATCCATAACATCACATATGACGTACTGGCTTATAAAGTCGATGTCCGTGATCTGGATGCTGTGGAGTCCGCCGTAAAAGAAGCCGTGGATACTTTCGGGCCGGTCGATGTTTTTGTAAGCAATGCCGGGGTTTCCAAGATCGAACTATTCACGAAAACAACGCCTTCCGAATGGAATCGCATCATGGACACGAATATCGGTGGTCTTTATAATCTAACACATACTATTCTTCCCTCGATGATCTCCCGTCACAGCGGCAGTATCGTTACTGTCTCTTCAATGTGGGGCGTCAGCGGAGCATCCTGTGAAGTCTGTTATTCCACTTCAAAAGCTGCAATTATCGGTTTTACAAAAGCACTTGCTCAGGAAGTCGGTCCTTCGAATATACGTGTAAACTGTGTCGCTCCTGGAGTAATCGATACGGAAATGAATTCCGAACTGGATGATGAAACTCGTCAGGCACTTTGTGAAGAGACACCGCTTTGCCGGATCGGAACGCCGGAAGAAGTTGCCGATGCTATCTTCTATCTGGCCGAAGACACTTCTTCTTTTATCACAGGACAGGTACTCGGAGTTAACGGCGGGTATATAACCTGAGAAAAAAACGCAGGACAGGAAAAAGGGCTGTCATATTGACAGCCCTTTTTGTATTTCAGGATCTCATTAATGCAGGAAAGCTTTTCCTAAAATAAATCCGTAGAAGATCTCACAGAAGGTAAACAGTGCACATGTCATAACTACAAATCGCATAGCATGCTTTTGAGTTCCTTTCGGTTTCAAATTGTCAAAGAAAAAGTCATATAGACAGACTATAAAAAAGACCAGGCCAAACGTTTTCAATATCGGAGAAATGTTGATCAGCGCGGATGACTGGGAGTGATAATAAATCGCTGTCCAGATCCATGAAAACAGGTTCAACACCGAATACGGGAAAAGTGCAAGACTGATCCATGAGACCGTAGAAAGGAAATCTACTCGCTTCACTTTAAAAAGACCATAAGCGAAAAAGACAAACAGGATCATTGTTCCAAAGGCAAAGAAATCAACAAATACGGTGATAATACTACGCCAGAAACCAACGTTCTGAGATAAACCCAACTCAAAGAAATATCTTGAATCAGTATTTGGCCAGAAGCCGGTCAAAAGGTTAAAATATGCAGCATTCTTTTTGAAGATCCAGCAAGAAAGAAGATTAATGGCAAGAATAAATGCCGGGAATGTCAGACCGAGAAGAAAGTTGTCACTGGTCGCACGGTCAGTACATGAATTGATCGGATCCTTAAGAAAACCGGTCAGAAATCCTCCGATATCATATCCGAAAGATCCGCCTGCAGACTTCATTGGAGTTTTTGCCGAAGAAGATCCGGAAGCGGAAGCACTCGGGTGCGGCTGAGGCTGCTGTTGCGGCTGTGCGATCATTTCTCGAGCCGGAGTCGAGGGAGTCGATATCACAGCAGGCTTTTTCACAAAATCATTTGCCTTGCCACAGATCGGGCATTCTTGCTTATCATCAGAATACTGCTGACCACATCTAGAACAGAACATGTCTCTACCCCCATCTATATAAAAAAATGGTCGGAGTGACCTGACTTGAACAGGCGACCTCTTGCACCCCAAGCAAGCACTCTAGCCAACTGAGCTACACCCCGACGCTCTTTAAATTCTAACACAACAAGGATAACTGTCAATAAAATCCAAGCAAATTAAAGGATGAAGGCGCATGGAAGAATACTCGTTATGCCGAATAAAAAAGGGACTGTTCCGATGGAACAGTCCCTGATATTTCATGCTATTTCCGAGAATCAGAATTCACGGGAACGGGAACCCGGATGCGGAGTGGTGTCTTCCTGAGCGTTCTCAGAAAAATCTCTTCTCTGACGCTTCTCGAAACGATCACCATGACCTCTTCTCTCACGATTCGGACGATCAGATCTTCTCGGAGCGCTCTCCTCTTCTACAAAACCTTCCGGCTTCTCCATGCAGTCACGCATAGAGAGGTTATAGCGGCCCTGGCTGTCAACTTCCAGGAGCTTAACCTTAACAACGTCGCCTTCCTTGACTGCATCTTCCACATTCTCTACGCGGCCCCAAGCCATCTTAGAGATATGAACGAGGCCTTCCTTACCAGGCAGGAACTCAACGAAAGCACCGAACTGCATCAGTCTGGTAACAACACCTTCATACTCGAGTCCGACTTCCGGATCAGCTACGATACCCTTAATGATAGACATTGCTTTAGCAGCTGCTTCCTGATCCGGGGTTGCAATATGCAGGATACCATCATCATTGATGTCGATCTGAGCGCCTGTGTCAGCGATGATCTTGTTGATGACCTTTCCGCCTGTACCGATAACCTCACGGATCTTATCTACCGGGATCTGCATGGTGATGATTCTCGGAGCATACTTGGAGAGCTCAGCACGCGGAGCAGAGATTCTCGGGAGCAGTACTTCGTTGATGATCTGCTTTCTACCCTTGTTTGTGAGCTCGAAAGCCTTACGGATGATGTCGAGGGAAAGACCATCTACTTTGATATCGACCTGAATGGATGTGATACCGTCTTCAGTACCTGCAACCTTAAAGTCCATATCACCGAAGAAGTCCTCGATGCCCTGGATATCCATGAATACGAGGAAGTCATTCTCATCTTCTTCATTTACGATAAGACCAGTAGAAATACCTGCTACCGGCTTTTTGATCGGAACACCTGCATCCATAAGAGCCAGTGTGCTTGCGCAGACAGAACCCTGGGATGTGGAACCGTTGGACATCAGGATCTCAGATACTGTACGGATCGCATACGGGAATTCCTCTTCAGACGGGAGAACCGGAACAAGGGATCTCTCAGCAAGAGCACCATGACCGATCTCACGACGTCCCGGAGAACGGGAAGCCTTCGCCTCACCGACGGAGTAACCCGGCATGTTGTAGTAGTGCATGTAACGCTTGGATACTTCATTATCCAGACCATCGATCGTCTGAGAATAAGAAAGCGGAGCAAGAGTACATGTCGTCATAACCTGTGTCTGTCCACGCTGGAAGAGACCGGATCCGTGAACACGCGGAAGAAGTCCGACATCACAGGACAGCGGACGGATCTCATCAAGACGGCGGCCGTCAACACGAACATGCTCTTTGAAAAGATAGTTACGAACGACCTTCTTCTCGAGCTTATAAACTGCATCTGCAAGATACGGCAGATACTCTTCGTTCTGCTCTGTCAGATAAGCCTCGATCTCTTTAGTAAGAGCATCGATGTTTGCATCACGAACGGACTTATCTACTGCAAGAACAGCCTGACGCATCTTTTCCCAAGCAAAGTCTTTTACCAGTGTGAAAACTTCTTCCGGTACATCTGCGGACTCGTATGTGAACTTCTCTTTACCGATCTCAGCAACGATACCGTTAATGAAGTTTACGATCTCCTTGATGGACTCATGACCGATTGCAATTGCTTCGAGCATTGTCTCATCCGGAACTTCATTTGCACCAGCCTCAACCATGCAGATTTTCTTAGCAGTACCTGCAAGAGTAACATACATGCGGCTTTCTTTTCTCTGTTCTTCTGTCGGGTTGATGATGACATCATCACCGATGAGACCGAGAACAACACCACCGACAGGACCATTCCACGGAATATCGGAAATAGCGATCGCGATGGATGTACCGATCATGGCAGCGATCTCAGGAGAGCAATCCTGGTCAACAGACATAACCATGTTGGAGACAACAACATCGTTTCTCAGATCCTTCGGGAACAGCGGACGGATCGGACGGTCAATAACACGGGATGTAAGGATAGCCTTCTCAGAAGGACGTCCTTCTCTCTTGATGTAACCACCCGGGATCTTACCTACAGCATACATCTTCTCTTCGTAATCTACAGACAGCGGGAAGAAATCAACGCCTTCACGAGGTGTCTTAGAAGCTGTTACTGTAGAAAGGATCGCTGTCTCACCATAACGGATAAGACAAGCACCATTAGTAAACTGAGCCAGTTTGCCTGTTTCAACAACGAGCGGACGACCGGCCAGTTCGGTTTTGAAAATCTTTTCCATAAAAACCTCCATAAATTTTCTATAAGGAGGTAGCTTGTAGATTCATACTCCGTGCAAGACGGGATATCAATCTACCCACTACACCCCTTAAAACTATATTTGCGCGCATAATTACGCAACATATCTATATTATAGATAATAAAGAAAGAAATCAAGCCAAATGCGGAAAATCAGATAATAAAAAGGCTGTCCCGAATGGAACAGCCTTTCTCATGTTCTTTTGGATGTCATTACTTTCTGATGTTCAGACGAGCAATGATAGAACGGTAACGCTCGATATCGATGCGTGCAAGATAGTCAAGAAGACCTCTTCTCTGACCTACCAGCATCAGAAGACCACGACGGGAGTGGTGATCGTTCGGGTGAACCTTCAGGTGCTCAGTAAGGTGATTGATTCTTGCAGAAAGAATAGCGATCTGAACCTCAGGAGAACCTGTGTCGCCCTCTTTAAGAGCGTACTCTTTGATGATCTCAGCTTTGTTGATCTGTCCCATTGTTTTTTACCTCCATAGTCCTGTAGCAAAGTAAGTGGTCGGAACCTTCCACAAACTGTGTCCACGGAAAAATACTCGCGTATGATACCACAACGGGAAAGACTTGTAAATACTTACGGGCACAAAATCCTTATATATCTGGAACTTTCTCCATAAAGGATCGAATCGATCATCTTCTTCAGCTCTTCTTCCGAGTATGGAGCACGAAGAGATTCTATGCCACGCCATGTGTTTCGTCCACATGTTTTAGAAAGATACATCGCCTGATCGGCAAGCTTTACATAATCCTGAACACTGATAACGGTCGGTCTTTCAGGGATGAGCGGGAAAGGCGTATAGCCGATACTGCAAGTGACAGGACGATTCTTTGAGCCTTGACCGGTGATCCTTACATCATGTTCAAACAAAGCACGAACATACTCGGCAAATTCTTCCATGCTTTCAGGGAACTTCAAGCACACAACAAGGAGAAATTCCTCGCCGCCGTTACGAACCACGACACCTTTATTAGCCACAGCCTTCTTGAGCGTTTTACCGACTAAAGCCAGGATCTCATCTCCGAACTGATGTCCGAACTCGTCATTGATCCACTTAAAATGGTCGATATCGATCATGAAAATGGCATATGATCTGTCACCATATGTTTTATGGGAACCGGAAAACTTGATATCGCACATCATTTCCGTCTTCAGCATCGTGGAAAGCACCTGCTGGAAATACTTTCTGTTAAAGCACGCAGTTGTTTCATCATAATACTTTTCGTTACCCGCAAGGTTGATATACTGGTCGATCGAGTCCACCCAGGTCCCTGTCTTCTCTACACTGACAAATGGGTTATCTTCAATCAGCTGACGCATTTCAACAGGGAATGCGGACGCGGCTTTATCGGTTTTTTCAGAGATTTCACGGATGATGTTCTCAGTAGGCATCATGATCAGTTTGTCGTACAGCCAGACGAAGAACGTACCTACAAGAAAATCGATCAAAAGCATTCCGATAAAGATAGTAAGGAACGTCAGTCCCTGTGCCTTTGGCATTTTATGAATCGGGACAAAAATGGCATATCCCATGATGTAGCTGATGAACGAGAATAGGAATGCACCGACAATAATAAGAAAAATAGTGGAGACAATGTAGATAAAAGTGGCAGCCTCTTTTAATGATTTCCACTTTCCAACAGCGAAAACCCCGCTAAAAAACCTTCTCAGTTTTCGAAGATTATAAGCGATCGTCATTACCATTCTCTCCCTATGCTACCATCTTATTTTTGATTATAGCATTCACTGCATTTGCAAAATGAGAACTATCTGTAAACAATCGGGCTTTCTTCGTCATATTATGCTCTGAATATAAAGGAAAATTGTTTCTTTTCGCTCTTTACTTTATTGGAAGAATGATTTAGCATTGACTAGGAATTGAAATACCATAATTTATTATAAAGGAGTGTATAATATGAATCTTTCACCACTTCAGAAAGCAAGATACGAGTATCAGCCGAAGCTTCCGGGCATGCTCAGAAACGGTATTGCTGATATCTGCGTTAAAGAAGGTGCTGCTACACAGAGCGTAGCAGATCAGGACAAGATCAAGGCTCTCTTCCCTAACACATATGGTAAGCCGGAGATCACTTTTGAAAAGGGTGCAAACACATCTGCTTCCAAGAAGCAGGTCGTTGGTGTAATCCTTTCCGGCGGACAGGCTCCGGGCGGACACAACGTTATTTCCGGTCTTTATGATGCTCTTAAGGCAACCAACAGCGAGAACGTTCTTCTCGGCTTCAAGGGCGGTCCGGACGGACTTCTTAAGAATGATTACGTAGAATTCGACGACAAGTTCATCGATTCTTACAGAAATACAGGTGGTTTCGATATCATCGGTTCCGGCAGAACAAAGCTCGAGACAGAAGAGCAGTTCAACATCGTTGCTGAGAATGCAAAGAAGAACGGTCTTACCGCTATCGTTATCATCGATGGTGACGACTCCAACACGAACGCTGCTACTCTTGCTGAGTACATGGCTGCTAAAAACACAGGCATCCAGGTAATCGGTTGCCCGAAGACGATTGACGGTGACCTCAAGAACGAGGATATCGAAGCTACTTTCGGTTTCGATACTGCTACAAAGACATACTCCGAGCTCATCGGTAACATCGAGCGTGATGCTAACTC